>JBBQEJ010000115.1:0-16878 GCA_038320555.1 Vicinamibacterales bacterium
TCGAACCGGTGCAGCTCGGGCTCGAGTCCGTGGAGGTGGAGCGCGCCGACGGCGTAGACGGCGCACGATCGGAGCCAGGGATCTTCGCTCGCCAGGAGTGTCGTGACCGACTGCTCCACGGTTTCGAGCGGCGCGCCCACGAGCTGATTCGCGATGGCGATGCGTTCTTCGACGCTGACCTGGCTGTCGAGAAGCGGCACGAGCAGCCGGCGCAACTCCGGCTTCAGGACGTTGTCCAGGAACTCGAGCGCGTTGGCGCGCACGATCCCACTCGAGGACCGCAGGCCGACGTACGCATCGTGAAGCCCGGGACCAGGGAAGCGCAGCCCCATCAACCGGAAGATTCGCTCCAGCTCCTGCTCCATCGACTGACGGAGCCCATGCAGCACCGGGTCGTCCTCTTTGAGCTGCTCCCGCAGCGGGCCGAGGACCTGGTAGGAGCGATAGTGCCCCGCAATTTCCGCGGCGAGCACGAGCTCGATGAGCTGCTCGTCGAGACGCACCTCGGGGTGTAGATCATGCAGTTTGTTGAGCGACGCGATCACGCGATGGCGGAGCGTGACGTCCGCCTGCAACAACCCTTCGATGAGGACCTCCTCGGCGACCGGCGTCCCGATGCGCACGAGCACCTGCGGCAGCTCGCGCTTGATTTCCAGGGACGTGACCGGATCCTGCAGCCGCCGCGCGAGCTCGGGCACGAGCTCGTTGCCGTACTGCGCGAGCTTGATCGCCGCATCGGCGGCCAGCTCGGGCCGCGCAAGCGCCCCGAGCAGCGCGGCCACCACCTCGTCGCGCATCACGACTGAGGCCGCGCCGATCGCCTGGCGCGCGACGGCGAGCTCGGGGTCCCCGACGAGCAGAATGAGCAAATCGGTGAAGAGGCCGGGCACCAGCGAGAGGACCCGCGCCGCCTGTAGGCGATCGTTCACGCCGGCCCTTCCCTCCGACCGGGCCATCATCGTGAGCATCACCCGCGCGGCATCAAGATTCTGCGACGGCCCCGGAGACGCGAGAAATGCGGCCATTCCGGCGCGGATCGAGAAGTCTTCGAACTCGCCGAGCTCCTGGAGCTGGCGAAGCGGATCGACGCGCATCTCCCGTGTCACATACAGCAGCGCTTCGGTGCGGACCCCAAGATCAGGATCCCGCAGCAGGTCTGTCGCCACGCGGCTGATCGACGTGTCCCGCGCCGCGCTCAACCTCGCCAACGCGCGGCGGCGGATCTCCGGAAGCTCGTGTGCCAGCAGCCGGCGCAGGGGACGTGCCATGTCAGACGCGTTCTGCGACTCCAGCAGATCGAGCGCGTAGAGCACATCCGCGGTATCCGCGGACTCGAGCTTCGCGGCGAGGACGCTCGTGGCGGTACGGTCGAGCGACCCCGCCGCGATTTCCTCACTGTCGATACGATGGCGGTGGATGCTCGACTCGATCGTGCGCACGTACTCGGTGCGCAGCCGGATCGCCACGGCCAGCCAGGCGGCCACGAATCCCAGATTCAGCGCCGCCGTGCCCCGAAGTCCAAGGTCCAACCCGTGAAGCATGACAAAGCCCTTCGTCGCGACGCCCAGCAGCACGGCGCCCGCCGCATCCGCCACGCGGCTGACGACGATGTCGAGCGCGGTTTTGATCTGTCCGCGCTGGGACGGCGCAAGCGGGAGGTACAGCAGCTCGTAACTCGTCTTGTCGAGCGAGAAGCGGAATCCCTGGTCGAGCGCGTTGGTCACGAGCACGCTCCAGAACGCGGGCGCCAGGAGGATGAGCGTGTTGCCGATGCCGAGCGCAATGGGCAGGATGAGGATGGTCAGCGCGAGTCCGAAGCGGCGAAGCGCGGGACCGACGAGCAGCATTTGCAGCAGAAGGCTGACGGCCCCCAGCACGAAGTTGAACGTGCCGTAGAACACGGTCAGGGCATCGGCGTCGCCATTGAAATGAAGATCGGCCGCGAGGCTCAACTGGAACGCGGTCCACTGAGTCGTGACGGCCGCCAGAAACACCAGCGCCGCCATCAGTCTGAGGTACGGGCTCGCGGCAATCTGACGCAGGCTGTCGCTGAACGGGTGCTTCGCCGAACGGCCTCGGCGGATGACGTCCCGCAGGCGCAACCGGAAGTTCGCGATCGTGACGATGCCGGCCGCGGCAAGGATGAGCGCCGACAGCACCAGCATCATGTTCACTGTCCCGCCGACCGGCTCGACCAGGAAGCGCGCGAGCAGCCCGGCCGCCATCGCGCCAAGCGACGCGCCGCCGGCGATGAGGCCGAACAGCCGCTTGGCCTCCCGCGTGTCAAACAGCGAGTTGGCGAAGCTCCAGGCCTGCACCGTCGCGATCACGCCGAAACAGTTCACCCAGACGTAGAACGCAGCCGGAAGGAGCCACGCGACGGAGCCTGGAACCGCAATGGCGCCGGCATGAAATCGGAAGGCGTACCAGAACAGCACGACATGGCTGCTGAAGAACACCAGGCTCCCGGCGGTGACGGCGCGGGATCCGAACCGCGCTGCCACCCGCGCGTAGACCGGCACGAAGAGCGACAGCACAGCTGGCACCGCCGCGTACACATAGACGAGCGGATAGGGGCCGTATTGTTCGAGGAACAGGCTGTTGCGGATCGGCTTCGCGAGGAGGTACGCCGCTGCGACGACCGCGATATAGAGAAAGGAAAGAAGGACGCGCAGCCCCTCACCGGGCCGCACGTCGAAAAAGCGCCGCAGCCGCGCAACCATGGGAGGCCGCAGTTTACTTCAGGTGACGCTTGTCTTAGGCTGTGCCCATGCTGCAGCGCCTCCTTTCGCCGATCGTCGACGTCAGGAAAGAAGAGAGCCTCACCGCCTTCCTGATGTTCGCGTACTCGTTCCTCGCGATGGCCGGCTACAACGTCGTCAAGCCAGCGACGCGATCGCAGTTCATCGAGTCGCTCGGCGCGGACAACATTCCCTACGTGCAGCTCGTCGCCGGTCTGACCATGGGGTTCGTGATTCAGGGCTATACCAGCGCGATGCGCCTGCTGCCGCGGCGCTGGGTGTTTCCCGCAACCCAGGGCGTCATGGTGGTGCTGCTGATCCTGTTCTGGATGCTGTTCAAGACAGGCAAGGACTGGGTGTCGGTCGCCTTTTATCTGTGGGGTGTGCTGGCCGGCAGCCTCCTCATCAGCCAGTTCTGGTCTCTGGCCAACGACATTTACGACGCGCGTCAGGCCAAACGTCTGTTCGGCTTCATCGGCGGCGGCGCGAGCCTCGGCGGGATCGTGGGCGCGGGCGTGGCGGGCCAGTTTGCACGCGCGATCGGCACGAACAACCTGCTCCTCGTGGCCGCGGTGTTCCTCGGCGTCTGCGCCGTTACTGTCTGGGCGATCGCCGTGCGCGAAAAGCCGGGCGGCGGCGCGACCGCTCCGGAAGAAAAAGGGATGAGCCCGCGCGAGGCCATCGCACTCCTGATCAAGTCAAAACACTTCCAGATCATCGCGCTCGTCATCAGCTTCGCCGCCATCGGGGCCGGCATCATCGAGCAGCAGCTGAACATGGCTGTCGCACTGGAGATTCCAGGCAAGGACGCGCGAACCGCGTTTCTGGGCAACGTCATCTTCTACTCGTCGATTGCCGGCTTCCTCATCCAGATGACGCTCACGTCCCGCGTGCATCGGCTGCTCGGCATCGGTTTCGCTCTGCTGCTCCTGCCGGTCACCACCGGCGCGACCGCGGTGCTGATGCTGACCATTCCGGCGCTCTGGACCTCCACTACCGCGCGGGTGCTCGACACCTCGCTTCGGTACACCGTCGACAAGACGACGCGCGAGATCCTGTTCATGCCCCTGCCGACGGCGATGAAGTACCGGGCCAAGCCGTTTGCGGACGTGGCCGTCGATCGCTTTGCCAAGGGGGTCGGGGCAGCCGTCGCGTTGATTATCGCGATTAAGGTATTCGGCCTCACGTGGTGGCAGCTGAGTTACTTGAGCCTGACCGTGACCGCTCTCTGGGTGGTCATGGCGATTCGCGCGAGGCGCGAGTACCTCCAGAGCTTCCGGCAGAGCCTGGAGTCGCGCGACATGCAGACGGCCGATCTGCGAATCACGGGGGCCGACCTCTCGACAATCGAGACGCTGGTGCAGGAGCTGTCGCAGCCGGATCCGTCGCGCGTCGTGTACGCGATCGACATGCTGGAGTCGCTCGATAAGCGCAACCTGGTGACACCGCTGCTCCTATATCACGAGGCGCCCGACGTCCGCCGGCGCGCCCTTCGTGCGATCGGATCGGTACGCCGCGATATCGCCCTCAGCTGGCTGCCGCAGGTCCGCCGCATGCTGAGCGACGCGGATGCCGGCGTCCGGGCCGCCGCCATCGTCGCGATCAGCAACATCAACAATGAAGATGCGGCCACACTGGCGCGGCCTCTGCTGGCCGACCCCGACTCGCGGATTCGGGTCACCGCGGCGGTTGCGCTCGCGTCCAGCGCCGCGGCTGCGGACGTCGACGCCGCGGAAGCCGCCTTGCTCGATCTGGCAGCCGATGCGCGGGGGTCCTCGCGATTAGTACGCCGCGACGTGGCCGCCGGGATCCGCCACATCGACAACCCGCGCTTCAGCCGGCTCCTCATTCCGCTGTTGTACGACGACGCACCGGAAGTGGCGCAGGAAGCCATGGAGAGCGTGCAGGCGGCCGGAGCGTCGGACTTCATCTTCGTGCCGACACTCGTCGCGTTGCTGCGCAACCGGCGGCTGAAGGCGCGAGCCCGCGAAGTGCTCGTCAGCTACGGCGAACCGGTCGTGGACGTGCTCGCCTTTTTCATGCGCGATGCAGACGAGGACATCTGGGTGCGGCGGCATATCCCGAGCACCCTCGCGCAGATTCCCTCGCAGAAGTCGGTGGATGTGCTGGTCGCGGCGCTCGAAGAGCCGGACGGCTTCCTGCGGTACAAGGTCATCGCGGCCCTGGAACGGCTGCGGCGAACAGACGTGCCGCTGTCATTCCCCAGAGAAACGCTCGAGGCGCTGACGCTCAATGAAGGGACCCACTACTTCAACTACCTCTCGCTCTACGACAACCTGTTCGGCCGCAAGCAGCTCGACAGCGATCTGCTGGCCAAGACGCTCGACCAGAAGATGGAGCGGACCAGGGATCGCATCTACCGCTTGCTGGCGCTCATCTATCCCTGGCGGGACATCGGCGCCGCGCAGTGGACGCTTCGCCATGGCGACCCGCGCGGCCGCGCCAGCGCGTCGGAGTATCTCGACAACATCCTGACGGGCCAGCTCCGCAAACGCATCATGCCGTTGCTCGAGGACCTTCCGATCGCGGAGAAGGTCCGCCGCGGCAACGTGCTGCTCAAATCGCGCCCGCGCGACGTCGAGGACACGCTGCTCCACCTCATTAATGACGACGACCAGGTCGTGGCCGCGGTCGCGATCGACGTCGTCCGCGAGCACCGGATGTGGAACCTCGCGGGTGATATCGAGCACGTGCTCGCCTATCGGGACGTCCGCGACTGGTATGTGTTCGAGGCCGCCTCGTGGGCACTGGCCGAGCAACGGATGCCAGCGGAACGGCGGCGCGAGCTGTGGCTCGAGCCGCTGCCCGCCGCCGAGATGGCAGGCCGGCTGCGCACGCTTCCGCTGTTTGCGTCGATCAGTGTCGACGAGCTGTTCAGGATGTCCGGCGCCGCGCGCCAGGTGCGGCATCAACCCGGCACGGTGCTGCTGCAGGAAGGGACCGTTCCCGACATGATCCACATACTGCTCGACGGCCGTGTCACGGCGTCGAGCCAGGATGTGGCGCCTTACACGATTGACGCGCCGGCGGCGCTCGGCTTTCTTCAGGCACTGCAGGGAGTTGCGATGCGCAAGTCGATCCGCACGGCCGAGACGATCCGCACGGTCGTCACGACGGTCACGCTCGCGCTGACGGCCGACGAGCTGCGCACGCTCCTCGCCGACAACACGGATTTGGTCCGCGGGCTGTTCTCGACGCTCGCGGATCGCGCGGATCGAGGGACGGTCGACAACATGCAGTCCACGGGAGCCGCGCCAGCTCTCCAGCAGATCGCCGCAGACGGGGTCCTGCCGGTGGAGAAGATTCTCGCGCTGCAGCGCGTGCCGGTGTTCGCCAGGATTGCCGCAGACGAAATGGGCGCGCTCGCCGGCATCACGCATACGGTGGTGATGAACGCTGGAACCCCCCTTTTCGTGCCGTCGGCTCCCGTTGCGCTGTGGCTAATCCTCTCCGGCGAAGTCTCGCTGAACGATGCGGCCGATGGAACCACCGTGGTGGCCCGAGGCGGCGACATCATCGGCTCGCTCTCCATGCTGTCCGGCCGTCCGCTCGGAAAGTCGGCCGATATCGTCCAGAGCGGCGCCGCATTGCGAATCGATCGCGACGAGCTGTTCGATCTGCTCGGCGAGCGCCCCGAGCTCCTGAGGCAGTTGTTCGAAGGCATGTTCAAGATTCGATCGGATGCCTCCACGGACCGGGCGCTGGTCTAGAGAATGGCTATTTCGCCTTCTCGCGCTCTTCGGCCACTCCGGTCTCCTCCTCGAACCGCTGCGAGACAAGCCAGCACAGGGAGGCCCACATGAAGCCGAAGATCCAGCCGCCGAGCACATCCGTCGGGTAATGCACGCCGAGGTACACGCGGCTCACCCCCACGAGAAACGTCACGAAGATTGCCATGCCCATGCAGTACAGCTTCGTGATGCGGCGCTCGGCCAGCCGCATCAGCATCGCGCCGAGCGTCAGGTAGATGATTGCCGACTCCATGGCGTGCCCGCTGGGAAAGCTCGTCGAAAACGCTTCGCGAAGATGGGGAACGACGGTCGGCCGAGGACGCATGAACGCGTTCTTGATTGCGATGTTGGCCACTTCTCCACTGGCGGCACTGATCAAAACGACGAGCGCGGTACGGTAGCGCGTCTGCAGCGCGAGAATCCGACGACGGCAAATACGACGAGGGCCAGCACCGTGGGCCCGCCGATGGCCGTGAGGTCGAGCAGCGTTGATTCGACCCACGCGGGACCGATCGGTCTCGATGGATCGTCGGCCTTTCGCAGCGATACGAGGATCCGTGTGTCGAGCGCCTTGGTGTCTCCCTCCATTACTTCCGACGCCAGCGCGAGAAACCCCCAGAGCAGCAGGCATACGCTGAAGCCGACGAACAACCAGCCGAGTTCGCGACGTTCGAACTTACGAAAACGGAGCCACCGGGGACCCGCAGGCACCGGGCTAGGCCAGCGTCGGACGGGCCGCGACGGCGTGTTTCACGGCTTCCACGATGTGCCGCGCCGAGATGCCGTAACGATCGAGCAGCTCGTCGGGCTGGCCGCTGCGCGGAATCTCCCGTACCGCAAGCCTCCGGACGCCGAATCCCGCGGCGGCAACGGCCTCGCTGACGGCGTCGCCGATCCCGCCCGCCGGACTATGATCTTCGACGGTAATGAGCACGCCGCCCGTTGCGCGCGCGGCCTCGTTCATCGTCTTCTCATCGACCGGCTGCAGTGAATACGCGTCGATCACTCTGATCTCGATTCCTTCGGCCTTCAGCTGGTCGTAGGCCTTGAGCGCCTCGAACAGCGTCACACCCGCGCCGATCACCGCTGCCTTGTCGTGGGCGCTCTGCCGGACCACCTTCGATCCGCCGATCGGAAACGTCTCGTCCGGGCCGTAGATGACGGGGGTCTTCGGTCTCGACGTGCGCATGTAGGCCATCCCCTTGTGCCTGGCCATTTCGACGACGAGCCGCTCGGTGCTGACGGCGTCGCAGGGATAGAGCACCGCGCAGCCGTGGACGCTTCGCATCATCGAAAGATCCTCGAGCGCCATCTGCGACGGGCCGTCTTCCCCGATCGACACGCCCGCGTGGGATCCGGTGAACTTCACGTTCGCGAATGAAATCGCGCCCATGCGGATGAAATCGGCGGCACGGGTCAGGAAGCACGCAAAGGTCGACGGAAATGGAATGGCCCCGCGGGCCGCAAGTCCCATGGCGGCTCCCGCCATGACCTGTTCGGCGATGAAATCCTCGTAGAACCTGCCGGCAGCGATTTTTTCGAACTTGTCGCTGAAGGTCGAGTTCTTCACGTCGGCGTCGAGCGCGACGATGCGCGGATCGGCGGCCCCGACGGCGGCAAGCGCCACACCCCAGGCTTCACGCGTCGCGACGACGTCCCCTTTCTTGTAGGCGGGCGCCGGGATCTTCGAGTAGTCGGCTGCGGGCTCCGGACGGCTCTTCGAGCGCGGACCAGGAATATCCGGCTTTGAACCGTCCGGCACCATCTGCTTCTCGAGCTCGGCGATCGCCTTGTCGGTCTCTTCTCCCTTCTTCAGCGCCTTGCCGTGCCAGCCATCCTTCCCCTCGATGGCGGAGAGTCCCTTCCCCTTCAGCGTTCGCGCGAGAATCATCGTCGGCCGGCCTTTCGTTGCACGCGCCTCGTCGAGCGCGCGCAACAACGCCGGGATGTCGTGGCCGTCCACGACGAGGGTGTGCCACTCGAATGCCTTCCAGCGAGCCGCGATTTCGTCCATGTTGTGGCCGAACTGCGTAGGCTGGCTCTGGCCGAGCGCGTTGATGTCGATCACGGCGCACAAGTTGTCGAGCTTGTAGTACACGGCCATGTTGCCGGCTTCCCAAACCGATCCTTCGGCCATTTCACCGTCGCCGAGGACGACGTACGTGCGGTACTCCGAACCGATACGCCGCGCGTTGAGCGCGGTGCCGATCGCCGCGCAGATACCCTGCCCGAGCGAACCAGTGGCGACGTCGACAAACGGCAGGCGCGGCGTCGGGTGTCCTTCGAGGTCCGAGTCGATCCGCCTGAGCTTCAGGAGCTCTTCGCGCGGAAACAACCCGGCTGCCGCCCAGGCCGCATACAGAATGGGCGCCGCGTGGCCCTTCGACAGCACGAAGCGGTCGTTGTCAGGGTTCTGCGGATTCTTCGGATCGAAGTGCATCTCGGCAAAAAAGAGCGCCGACACGATTTCGGCTGCCGACAAGCAGCTCGTCGGATGGCCGCTGCCGGCCTCGCTCGTCGAGCGGACCGAATCGATCCGAAGCTGGGTTGCAAGGTTCTTGAGGGTTGAAACAGATGTCGTCATGAAGGACGTCCCCATGTAGGGTCGGGGTCATGTGGAGAACAGCCGCCAGCCGCCAGTCGCGAACCGCGAACGCGAACCGCGAACCGCGAACCGCGAACCGCGAAAAAAGGAGTGTATCACCTGCCCGCGGCGGCTCGCATCGCCAGCACGTAATGCGCGGCGAGCGGGCCCTGACCGGCGGCAAGCGGGGCCATCGCCGTCATCGTCCGCTCCGCGATTCGCGAGAATTCATGGTCGCCCGAGGCGCGCGCGAGGCGGCGCAGCGTCCGGGACGCGTCGCAGTTTGTCGCGAAGGGCTTGAGCGGCCGCCTCATCAGGCCGATAGGTGGCTCGGCGTCGGCGTCGTTCCGGGCGCGGTCGAAGAAGCCGCCGCGCTGTTCGTCCCACATGGCGCGAACGGCGTAGTGGCCGAGCTCCTCCGCCATCATTTCGTACACGACGTTCTCGGTCGCGTCGAAGACGTCGAGGCACGCGGCAGCCATCGCGAATTGATCCGCGAGCAGTCCCCTGGCGCGCGGCTGGCCATCGAAATGATGCGCCACACCGCCGCCCGGCTTGTAGCACGTGACGAGTATGCGTTCGAGCGACTTGACGGCGAACTCGCGCAGCCCGTCGTCGTTGAACACCTCGGCGGCATAGAGCGCCGTGGATACCATCGCGGCGTTCGAGTCGGCATAGAGCGAACCCGTGACTGCAGGCGCCGGCGCACCGCGCCGCGCCTCGGCGGAGGCAGCGGCATAATACCGTTCGTCGGCCTGCTGCGACCCGCGCCAGCCGCCGTCCACCGGATCGGCCAGCCACGTCTGGATGTAGCGCAGCGTATCGGCGCCACGTTCGGTGAACCGGGCCATCTGCAGCGCCGCCCCCGCCTCGAGATAGATGCGCGCCAACCCCGCGTTCACGTCGAGAAGCTTCTCGGAGTGCGGCGTCTGCCAGTCGCGGGTCGTGGCGTAGCGAAAAAACCCGCCGTCGACGTCGTCGTACAGGCCGCTCCAGCCCATCGCGTCGAGCGTGGCGACAAGGATGGTCTCAGACGCGGCGTCCTGCGCCCCGGTCCACATCTCGAGTGCGAGCTGCAGCGGGGCGACGAGCGGAAATTTGGGTTCGAGTCCGAACCCCGCATGACGTTCGTCGAAAGTCGCGAAGACGCGCGCGGTCAAATCCACGTCGTTGACCGCGTCGCCCTCGGCCTCTACCTCCGGCTCGGGGCCGTCGGACTCGACGTCGACAACACGAGATGCGAACGCCTCGGCAACTTGCGCGAGCACCCCAGGCATCCGCTCGACGGGCACGAACGTGCCCCCCGCGAGGATTTGCCCCTCTGGCGTCAGAAACGCCGTCGTCGGCCAGCCGCCGAGGTTGTACCGCTCGCTGATGTCCGGCCTGTCGTCGGCGTCGACACGGATCGGAACAAAGCGTTCGTTGATCAGGGTCGCGATGAAGGGATCCGCGTAGCTCGTCCGGTCCATCTCGTGGCACGAGTGGCACCACGTCGCCGAGATCGACAGCAGAACTGGCTTCCGTTCGGCGCGCGCCCGTGCAAACGCCGCGCTGCTCCATGGCTGCCACGCGACGCCGTTTGAAAGGACCCTGAAGGAAGGCATCTGAACCTGGTGATTATAATGAGTGGATGCTCGCCCTGCGGTACGCTGGTCTGCTCGCGCTCACGCTCTGGGTCGGCGGGCTCATCGCGCTCGGTGCGATCGGCGCCCCCGCTATCTTTGACGTCCTCGCGGCCCGGCACGTGACTGGCGACCGGGTGATCGCAGGGGCAATCTTCGGCGAGATTCTTGGCCGGTTTCATCTGTTGGCCTACGCGTGCGGGGTCGTTCTGCTGGGAACCCTGCTCGTGCGTGGAGTCATGGGCCCGCGGCCAATCATGTTTGCGGCACGTCTGGCGGTTGCGTTCGTCATGCTCCTGGCCACGGCGTACTCAGGATTGATCGTATCGGCGAAAATTGCCCGAACGCAGGCGGAAATCGGCGCCGCGCCGTCGAGCCTCCCCGAAGAGGATCCGCGGCGCGTGGCGTTTGGCCGCCTGCACGCGATGTCGACCGGATTGGCTGTGGTGCCGATTCTTGGTGGCCTGTTCCTGTTGTTTCGCGAATTGAAGGATTGAAATCGGCTCGCACGAAGGCGCGATTTCGAAAGTGACATGAGCACGCAAACACATGAAGGCGTACTCGCGAGCCTGACTGCGGCTATTCGCGGCGAGAGCGATCCCCGGCCCGCGATGGAACGCGCCGTGTCGATTCTTCAGCATGAACTGCCGTACTACACGTGGGTAGGCGTCTACCTTCTCGAAGGAGACGAGCTCGTGCTCGGTCCCTACGTCGGAAAGCCCTCGCCGCACACGCGCATTCCTCTCGGGTCCGGCATCTGCGGCGCGGCGGCTACCCGAGGCGAAACCATTATTGTGGACGACGTGAACGCCGATCCGCGGTATCTCGCGTGCAGTATCGAAACGAAGTCGGAGATCGTCGTGCCGATCATGGACGGCGGGCGCGTGCTTGGGGAGATCGACATCGACAGCGATCGTCCGGCCGCTTTCGGCGCCGCGGATCGCACATTGATTGAAGCAGTCGCGGCACTGCTTGCAGCGAGGCTCGTGCCCTAGAGTCCCAGGTGCCCTGTCAAGACTTCCGTCTGAAGGCGGAACTCGTCTCGCCGCAGCCGAGTCATGAGGCGAAGGTGGAAACTACAAATCCATGAGCCATACCATTACGCTGATTCCCGGCGACGGCATCGGGCCCGAAGTCACCGAGGCGGTCCTTCGAATTATCAAGGTCGCCAACGTCGACATCGAGTGGGAACGGCACGAGGCGGGCCTCATCGCGTTCAAGCGCTACAACCAGTCGCTTCCTGTCGGGGTTCTGGACTCTGTCCGGCGCAACAAGGTGGCACTCAAGGGCCCGCTGACGACGCCGATTGCGGAGGGGTTCACAAGCGTCAACGTCGGACTGCGGAAAGCGCTGGACCTGTACGCGAACCTCAGGCCCGTGCGCAACCTTCCCGGGGTGCAGAGCCGGTTCTCCGGCGTGGATCTGGTCATCGTCCGCGAGAATACCGAAGACCTTTATGCCGGACTGGAGCATCAGATCGTACCCGGGGTGGTCGAGAGCCTCAAGATCATCACGGAAAAGGCCTCGACGCGCGTCTCGGAATTCGCGTTCGCATACGCGCGCGCGAACGGCCGGAAGCGCGTGACCGCGATTCACAAGGCCAACATCATGAAGCTCAGCGACGGGCTGTTTCTCGAAAGCACGCGGAAGGTGTCTCGCGAGTACACCGACGTGACCTACGACGAACGAATCGTCGACGCGGCGTGCATGCACCTCGTGATGCGGCCGGAGACCTTCGACGTTCTGCTGCTGCCGAATCTCTACGGCGACATCGTGTCGGATTTGTGCGCGGGGCTGGTCGGCGGGCTGGGTGTCGTGCCCGGCGCCAACCTGGGGCTGAACGCGGCGGTCTTCGAGGCCGTGCACGGCAGCGCCCCCGACATCGCCGACAAAAACCTGGCGAATCCCACCGCGCTCCTGCTGTCGGGTCTGATGATGCTCGACCACATCGGCGAGCGTCAGGCCGCGGATCGAATCCGCGCGGCGCTGGCGGGAGTCCTGGCCGCAGGCGCGGTCCGGACCCACGACCTCGGCGGAACCGCGTCGACTACCGAATTTACCGACGCGATATGTAAGGAAATCGAGAAGTGAGGGTTTTAGGGTGCAGACTGAAAACTGAGAACCTTCTACCCAGTCTCGAACAACTCGAAACCAGTAAACTCAACCAAAAACCCTAAAACCGTTAAACCCTAAACGAATTAATGATGTCTGATATAGTCCGAGCGTGATGCTCGATGACATCACCCAGGCCGTGTTGGCGCGCGACGATGTCGCACGGTACCTGCGTGGCGGCCATGGGCAGACGGAACTCGAGGCCCGCGAGCGCATTCATGCGTATCTCGACGAGCTGCGCACGACACAGCGTTACCCGATTTACCGCGCACTCAAGCACCCGCTCTACCCGATACTCCGCAAGATCGAACGGATCGAGGAACACGTCGACATCGCGCAGCAGGCCACCACGAACGGCCGCGTCATCTACATTTCGAACCACAAGTCTCATCTCGATTACCTCCTCGAGCCGCTGATCCTCGACGACAACGGGATCCGGCCGCCCGTCATCGCTGCGGGCATCAATCTGTTCGGCGGGCCTATGGGCCTGATCCACCGTCACGTTACCGGTGCGATTCCGATCCGGCGCAACGCGAAGGACCCCGCGTATCTCGTCACGCTCAAGGCGTATGTCGCCGAGCTGCTGCAGCGCCATGATCTCCTGTTCTACATCGAAGGCGGACGCAGCTACTCCGGCGAGCTGAAGTCGCCGAAGACGGGACTGCTGCACGCGACCCTCGAGGCGAACGCGGGAGCGGTCGTGATCCCGATGGCGGTCGCCTACGACGTGGTGCTCGAGGATCACATCCTCGCGCACCAGGCCTCGAAGCGCAGGCAACGGCCGTTCGCCCGCGAGATCGCCGAGATGGTCCGGTACGCGGTCGGGTACCAATCGCGGGCGTTCGTCACCTTCGGTGTGCCCATCAGCCTCGAGGGGTACGACACGGAATCACGAAGCGCGATGATGGCGCTCGCACATCACATACGCGAGACCATCGGCCGGCTCCACAAGGTGCTGCCAACAGCGGTACTCGCCGCCGCGCTGAAACCCTCCATTACCGGACGCGAGCTCGAGGCACGAGCGGAAGCGATCGTGGAGACCGTACGAGCCGCCGGAGGGAACATGGGCGTGACGACGGGACGCCAGGCCATCGAGGAAGGGGCTGAGCCGCTGGCCGCGCGCAACATCATCCACGTGGAGCGGGGCGGACGCTTTCGCGTGCGCGAGCGCACGGTGCTCCGCTATTACGCGCGAACCCTTCAACACCTCATCACAGGTTCCAGGCGGGCCCCCAGAACGCACTAATGATCGGCTACGTTTCCAAAGCTTTCTTCCACGCGCTCGCCGACAGTCGAACCCTCAAACACCTGGTATCACGGTACGGGATGCGCAGCCCGACCAGCTTCGCGCGACGGTTCATCGCGGGCGAAACCATCGACGACGCGATTGCCGCCGCGCATGCGATCGAGGCCTCGGGGCTGACCCAGACCCTCGATTTGCTCGGCGAAGGCGTTCGCACGATGACGGAGGCTGACGCCGCCACACGAGCCTACCTCGGTCTCATCGACCGAGTGGTCGACGCCGGAATCGGCCGGAACCTTTCGCTCAAGCTCACGCAGCTCGGTCTCACCATCGATCGCGCCACCTGCGTCGACAACCTCCGCCGCGTTCTCGACGGCGGCGGCGCCCACGAGTTCTTCGTACGTGTCGACATGGAAAACTCTCCGTATACTCAGGTCACGCTCGAAGTTTTCGAGACGATGTGGCAGCAGGGATACCGCAACGTGGGAATCGTGCTGCAGTCGTATCTGCGACAGAGCGCGGCCGACGCGGCCCGGGTGAACGCGCTCGGCGCGCGCGTGCGGCTGGTGAAGGGCGCGTACCAGGAACCCAAGACGGTGGCATATCAGCGCCGGGCGGACGTGAACGCCGCGTTCATCGAGATCGTGCAGCTGCTCCTGAAGGAGGGCAACTACCCGGCGATTGCGACGCACGACCCCGAGATGATTGCTGCGACGCGCGCATTCGCGTCGGCGCGCGGCATCGCGCCCGACCGCTACGAATTTCAAATGTTGTACGGCGTGCGCCGTGATCTGCAGGCGACGTTGCGGGACGCCGGTTACCGCGTGCGCATCTACATACCATTCGGCCGTGAATGGTTTCCGTACTTCATGCGCAGGCTTGGTGAACGGCCGGCCAACACCGGATTTGTAATCCGCGCGCTGTTACAAGAACGTCGGTCAAACTAGTACGTACGGTGGCGGGCTAATGTGTATCCAGGGCCCGCATTAAACGCTCCCGCCTGTCTCAACCACTACACATCCCGCCTGACACTTTTCGGCAGTCCAGCGCCTTCTAACGGTAAATGCCCGGTTCAGCAGTACTCCACCGGAGTGCCGAGCCGTGGCACACCTCTTGATATCCATCCAGCGACGGAGGACCGGGACGGCCGAACGGCCGACGGCGTCATAGGTCATAGGAGAAAGGGAACGGGAGATCGTCCAATGGTGACCAACTATCCCCAGCAGCTCACGGCGACGGCGACCGCGCAAGGCACGCACGACAAATCGGAAAGCGTGGTGGCCAGGACGTTCGGGCGTCTCGGGCAGGTGTTCTGCGGGCTTCGGGGCCACGACTCTCTGCTGCACTTCGCGAGCAATCGCGTGAACATGCGGTGCACCTCGTGCGGATTCGAAACCCCGGGGTGGGAGATCAGCGGGCGCGGCCCCCGGAAGCGCTACGAAGGCGACGCGCGCCGGCACCGGCTCGCGACGCAGCGTCTCGTGCTGCGCAAGTCTGCGTAAGCATACGCAGAGCGGCTCTCACGGAAAGGCTGATGCTTCACGATCGCGTGGAGTGTCAGCCTTTTTTTGTTTGTGCGGAGTTCAGCCCCGCGGCACGGACGCGCCGATTGCGACCGCTGCAAGCAACGAGCAACAAAGTGCCGCAGCTCGGGGAAGAGGGACGCTCCTTCGATCACCGATTCAATCGTCGTTCTATTGCGAACGCTGGCGCAGTAGTGCGAGGTAACGGAGGCCGTCCTGACGCGAGACGAGACCCTTCGCCACCAGGCCGCCAAAGAACTGCAACTCAGCTTCGCGCGCGGCGGTTTCGGAGCCGCCCGCCAGGTGCGTGGCTTCATGAACGATGACAGCCGCCAGCACCTTGCGGTACAAGTCCACACCTGCCACGGCGTTCTGCAGGACGACCGATTCGCGGTTTATATAGATCCTTGAACGGAGACTCCCGTCGATTTCTCTGACGGTAAAGGCATCCAGTTGGCGAACCGCGGTCGTGTCGGGAACGCTCTCGGGGTCGATGATGACGATCGGGTACGTCATGAAGGCTGGCATGAGCCGCAAGGCCCTTTCGACTGCTCTCCGCTCCGCCGCCGGACCTGCCACCTGGCGTGATGGTTCGCTGAGAGCCGCTGCACATCCACAGGCATGAACCGCCAATAGCAGCAGGCCAATCCACGCAACAAAGCTGGCGCGACCGCCACAAACCCGAGTGTTTGAACCGATCGAACGCGCCGGCTCGAGCCTCACCGAGCGACAACCTTCAAGTCGACCGGCACGTCGTAGTCGCCGAGCTGCTCGAGTGCCTTCCTGGTGCTCCGCGTGAGGCGCGCGCGCGCGCCAGGATTCGAGATCGTCCACGCCCGGCACCCGCCAGTATCACCGTCAAGGCACGTGACGGTCACCCAGTTCGCGAACGAATCGCTGCTGCCCCACCGCAGATAGTAAGTGTCTTGGCTGTCGGTCCAGTAAGGCTGCATGCGCTTGTCCTGGTGTTCGCCAACCAGCATGGCCCTTAAGGACCCCGAGTCACTGGTGTTCCAGTGTATGTCCGCGCAGGGCCGGCCCCGAGGTTCTGCACTACCCACCGGGCCGTTAAGGTTCACACAAATCTCCCGTGAGCTGAGCGCCTTGTTCGAGCCCAGATCGAGGAAGAAGTTGACGTCGTTTCTGAGCTCCGCCTCTACCAGTTCGGACGTTTGCGTCTGGTAGGTTCCGGAACTGCCGGCGACATCCGAAATCCCGGTGGGCGACGCGCCTGGAAGCGATTGGGGAAGCTGAACGACGATTGGGCGATCGCGCTGCGCCGCGGCCGGCGTCGAAAAGGC
>JBBQEJ010000116.1:0-16792 GCA_038320555.1 Vicinamibacterales bacterium
GCCGGCTCCCGTTTGCAAGGCGGACAAGGAGAGGGCGGCCGACAGCTGATTGCCGAGCGAGAGCGTTGTTGGAATCTGATCCTCGAGGGCCTGTCTCACCGGTCCAGTGGCACGACGGTAAGCGGTCAACACGAGGAGCGCGAGCGACAGCGCCACGCCCGAACGCTCTGTCGTGGCTTCGCGCTCCAGATAATCCCGGCTGCGCTCGACGGCGGGATACGAGGTTCGATCCTGCATCGCGAGGAGCGCAATCGCGGTCGTCGGGACGAATGCCTTGAGTTGCTGCCCGTTCACGTTGGAATTGCCGTAATTCCACCCGCCTGTCGCGCAGCAGCGATCCACGAGCAGCCGCTCGGCAACGTCGACTCTCGAACCGTCAACGACGCTGCCTGCTACTCGCGACCATTTTTTGAGCGCCAGAAGGCACCAGGCGGTCGGCTCGACCCAGCTGAAGGTGTTGGGGATCCAGGACCACGCCTGCAGCGCATTGTCCTGTCGCATCGCCGGGCTCTGCTCGAGAGCATTGCCTTTGACCCGCTGTACTGCTGCCAGTAGCGCGCTGTTGCCCGCTTCGTGCTGAACGTCGAGCGCACGGAGAGCAAGCAGTGCTACGCCGTGAAAACCGAAGTTTGGCTCCCCCCCACGATGTTCCAGCAGCAGGCCCCCGTTCGACGGCCAGCGGCGAAGGACGTCGAACGGTCGCGCGTCGGCGCCGAGCGCGATGAGCGCCCAGCATGTCGGCTCGAGCCGGCTGGCTTTTCCCGCGTAGTAGCCCCAGCCGCCGTCGGCGTTCCTGCCGGCGAGCAATGATTGTCGGAGAGAGATGAGTGACGAGTCAGGCACGGGCGTCGCGGCCCGGCCGCGCGGCCGGGGGGGCGCCTGGCGGGAATCGTCCGAGTTCGCGCCGCTCCGGCGGGCGCGGCGCGTCGCCGTTTCGGTATTCGCGGAACTCGACCTTGCAGCCGTGAGCGGTCAGGAAGTTGTGAAACCGCTGGTAATCCTGCGGCTCCATCTTGAAGAGCGGTAGAAGTCCGCGGTAGCTGCCGCGCGTGGTCTGCAGGCCGCGACGGACCAGTTCGCTGATGTCGTGCCTGGTGATGTCGCGCACGAGAAAGAGCGGATGGATGTGCGCCCAGAAAGAGTACGTGCCGGCGACGAGCGCCTCATACAGGTCGTCGGCAACCTGGCGGCGACGCTCGCGGGTCTGCACGAGGCTGTCCGTCGCTCGGAGGGCAATCGGCAGGTGCTCGGGCCCGATCTCGGTTACGCCCGACTGCCAGACGGCCTGCTCCACCACGTTCTGCAATTCGCGCACGTTCCCCGGCCAGCGATAGCGTTGCAGCAATTCGATGGCGGCTTCGTTGAACTCAACAGGGCGCGCACGCCGCGACGCGAAATACTCGATAAGCGGCCGGATGTCGGCGCGGCGGTCGCGCAGTGCCGGAACATGAATGTGAATCACGCGGAGGCGATACAGAAGATCTTCGCGGAAATCGCCGCTCGCCACTCGCTCCGGCAGATCCCGGTTCGTGGCGGTCACGATGCGGGCATCGACCCGACGCATCCGGTCCGAGGATCCGACACGCTGTACTTCGCCATTTTCGAGAAAACGCAGCAGCAACGCCTGCATCCGGAGGCTCATCTCGCCGACTTCGTCCAGGAACAGTGTCCCACCATCCGCCTGTTCCAGCTTGCCGGGCTTGTCGCGATAGGCGCCGGTGAAGCTTCCCCGGTCGTGGCCAAAGAGCTCCGATTCGAGCAGGGTTTCAGTCAAGCCGGCGCAGTTCACGGTTACGAGCGGCCCGCCGGCGCGACGGGAGCGCTGGTGGATTTCGCGGGCAAAGAGCTCCTTGCCGACCCCGCTTTCGCCTGTAATCAGTACTTTCGCCTCACTATGAGCGGCGCGATGGGCGAGCGCCAAAATGGCGGTCATTTCAGGGCTGGCGGCAGTAATCGGCGACGAATCCCGGGCAAGGATGTTCATAAGTCTTTATAACGGCTGAGGGTTGAAACCGAAGTATATAGCAACGGTTATACCTCACCCCTCTTAATTCGGCAGGTTCACGTTTTCCTACATAAATGGTTAGTTGGCATGAACTTGGCTGATCCTTGCACGGATGAGTCGCTGGGTCTCAAGAAGCATGAAGTCTGCTTTTTTTAGTACTTTAGTCTCCCAAGTTCTGAATAGCCGGGCAATCCAAAACGCCACATGCAATTAGGCCGGCTTGTCTTCCTCACACCGGGACGGAAGTTCACCACGGCGGCGACTTCACAACGTTAACTTCAGTATTCCTCAGTATTTACGCGTGACGCTCTTCTGGTACTCCTTTTGATACCTCCTCGACCGTGAACGAGCGAAATGATCCGCGGTTGCGCCTGTGCAGGACGCTGATCGCATTTTGTATTCTTTTGCAGCTCCTGGCGCTGGTCACCGCGATGGTGGTTCAGTCCCACCGCGACGGGTCCGAATCAACCTTTCAATCGCCGAGACCTCCCGGTTTGCCGGCGCTGCCGCAGCACATACGCCAATGACAACCCGAAACGCTCCGTCGCCCGTGTTTCCGTGCCCCTTCTGCCAGTCAAATCGCGTGATGCTTATCGGCGGCGGCCGCGCGTTGAAGCACTATCGGTGCTCTGACTGCGCGGAGGTCTGGACGACCATGAGCGCTCCCAGCCCTCGCCCCAAACACGGCACAGGCTACACGCCGCTCGCTCCAACGCTTTCCAAAGTCACCCACCACTAGCACCGTGCCCGCCGCCTTGCGGCGGGTAGCCCCCCACTTGGCTCTTGGAGTGTCGTCGAGGTCTCGCCGAAGCGCCTCCCGCGAAGGCGGCAAATGGTCCCGTCTTCTTACGGTTAGCACGTGTACGTGTGCCGTTTCAGAACAAGCGCACGCGATTACAAGCCTGGTGTACAGCCGTAACAAACTGACAGGCAGGCGCTTGTCGTTATTGCACGGCTGGCCCTTCCATTGCGATCTGCTAGCCCCAAGAAGACGCTTCCGTGTGGGACGGGAGCAGACATCTGACGGACGGTAGCTAAGTTATGAATCCGATATTTTCATCCGAACGATCACAACCCGAGCGAGCGATCGCCGGCGGCACGCCTCTCATCATCGCGGCCAGCTCGTTGATGCTGGAAGTCCTCGCCGTCGCGCGGCGAGCGGCAACGGGCGACGCGAAGGTGCTGATCACCGGCGAAAGCGGTGTCGGAAAGGATCTGGTCGCGCGGCAAATCCATCTCAGCTCGAAACGGGCAACGGGACCGTTCGTGGCGATCAATTGTGCGGGGCTGACAGAGACGCTCCTCGAATCGGAGCTGTTTGGTCACGTCAAAGGCAGCTTCACCGACGCCCACCGGGACAAGCCGGGCAAGCTGCAGCTCGCCGATCGCGGCACGCTGTTTCTCGACGAAGTGGGCGAGATGAGCATGCGCATGCAGGCGCTGCTTCTGCGATTTCTGGAAACCGGCGAGATTCAGTCGGTCGGATCGCACAACACGAACGCGTCCGTGAACGTCAGGGTCGTCTGCGCGACCAACCGCAATCTGCCCGAGCGCGTGTCGTCCGGCGATTTCCGGGAGGACCTGCTCTACCGGCTCCGCGTCATCCACATCCACGTTCCGCCGTTGCGCGATCGGCGCGACGACGTGCCGTTGCTCGTCGCGCACCTGCTGAAACGCTCCGGCCGCGGCATGGAGATTTCCGACGACGCGATGCAGGTGCTTCACCGGTACCGCTGGCCCGGCAACGTCCGCGAGCTTCAGAACGTCATCGAGCAGGCGACGTGGTCGGCCGATCGCGAAATCATCGATGTCGGTCACCTTCCCGCTACAGTACGCTCCGCGGGTGAGACGTTGTTGCCGACCCGCGAGCGGCGCAGGCAGGTCGCCGACGATCTGTACGACGCGCTCGTGTCAGGCGGCTATTCCTTCTGGGAGCACATTCATCCGATCTTCCTGGACCGGGATATCACGCGACACGACATTCGCGAACTCCTGACTCGAGGTCTCCGGACGACACACGGGAACTATCGATCGCTGTTGCGGCTGTTTGGCGTGCCGCACAGCGACTACAAACGCTTCCACAACTTCCTGATGGCGCACGGGTGTAAGGTCGATTACCGGACATTCCGGCAAGGGACGCCGGAGCCCGCCCGGTTGCCGCGGGTCCTGCTCCCGCCGTTGCGGCCCGTTCCGCCTGCCGAAACCCTTGACCAGGGCAGTCCGGCGCCGTTCGAGCCGGTCGCGGTCAATTCTTAGGTGGGTCTCGCGCAGAAGTCGCAGAGTGTATCGCGCAGAGCACGCAGGAGCGCGGAGAGAAAACCCGATCTCGCGCTGAGATCGCTGAGAACGCCGAGAGAACGTGGCGCGTTTCCGCTCTGCGCTCTCGGCGGCCTCTGCGTGAGATCCGGCTTTCTCTCCGCGTCCTCAGCGTCCTCCGCGCGAAATGCTCTGCGATCTCCGCGAGAGACTAGGCGTCCGCTGACGCCGTCCGCCGCCTGACCCGGTGGCCGAGCGCTAGGAGGCCCGTGCCGAACAACACCAAGCTGCCAGGTTCTGGGACGGCTGTGAGTGTTTGCGCCTGCTGCACGTCGCCCACCCGGATCTGCTCGATAGTGGCGAGCGGGACCGTGCTCGTAATCAGGATCGAGCGAATGAGTTGCGGGTCAACGGCGAGCAGGCTGAAGTAATTCTGGCCGGCCCCGACGCCATACGAGTCGGTTTCGGTCGCCCCGAAGTTGTTGGTCACCGCGATGGTCACCGTGCCGGTCGGCGTTGGTCCAGACGATTTGTAAACCGTGAGGTTGGCTTCGAACTCGCCGAACAACGTACCCGCGGCGTCAGGCGTGATTGTGAGCCAGGTGAACGCGCCGTCGGACCCGGTGATCCTGGCCTGTCCGCCATCGGCAATCAGCGATTCCTGGCCAGTCGCGTCAAAGATCGCCCCTGTCTGGTTTGTGGAACCCTGCACCGTCAAGCCCGTCAGCGTGAGACCGGGATCATTGAAGAGGAGATTCTCCGAGGGCTGCAGCGCCCCCGGCTGGTTGAAATAGAACAGAATGTCGGCGCGAGCCTGGGTCGCCGAAGCAGTCGACACGAAGCCGCAAATGAGGGCGGCTCGCAATACGTTTCGCATAATTGTCAGTACACTCCTGATGGCCTTAGATGACCCGTCGGACTGACAGAGGCCAGGATCGTGCCGCCTGTGACGAAAGCCGAGAGATGAACAAAGGCCAGCAGATTCGGCCAGTTGAGCCCATATGGCGTGACCCCGGTCTGGGAAAGGCCTCGAACGCGCCCCAAAAGTCTGGTGGTGGAAAGACAGAAAATCGAGATCTGACCCCTGAGGTACGCATAACGGGAGATATGATCGATCGCGTGGCTCGGCTCGGACTCCCGCTTTCTATCGCGCTCGCACTTGCCGCCGACTTTCCGTGGGGAGACTTCCAGGGCCACACGCACTGGCACAACGTCGGCTGGATCCCGTTTGTGTCCCCGCCGGTTCGGCCGGGTGACATCGCGCTGAACCTCCTCCTCTTTTTTCCTCTTGGCGTATTCGCGGCGCGCCGTGTTCGCGCGCCTGCCACCGCGTTGGCGCATTCGGCACTCATTGCCTTCGTCGTGTCCGTGATCGGCGAGTGGACGCAGGTCTATAGCCATACGCGCTTTCCTTCCGCGACCGACGTTGCGTGCAATGTCGTGGGCTCGCTTCTGGGTACGGTTCTTGTCTTCTACGCGCGACGGACCTCGACGATTCGGACGCTAAAAGCCGTGCTGCATATCGGGCTCCTGGTCTGGGGTTTCCTTGGCTTCACGCCATCAGAGGCGCGAGCGCAAGGCCCGGAGAACGTCGCCCTCGTGATCAACGATCAGAGCGCAGCGTCGCAGCGCGTCGGGGACTACTACGCCGCGAAGCGCGCGATCCCGGCGTCAAATGTCATTCATATCCGGGTGGCCGACAGCGAAACGATCGATCGCATCCGCTACGGCCTGCTCATTGAACGCCCGATAGCGGAAGCGCTCACACGGCAGGGACTGCAGGACCGCATTCTGTATCTCGTGCTGACCAAGGGCATTCCCCTTCGAATCACCGGGAGCACGGGGGAGTCCGGCACAGTGTCGAGCGTGGACTCCGAGCTGACCCTGCTCTACCGCCGCATGGCAGGCGCGACTATTCCGATCGCCGGCTGGATTCCCAATCCGTACTTTCTCGGAGCGAGACCGATAGGCGACGCGGAAACGTTCACGCATCGTCGGTTCGATATTTATCTCGTCACGCGGCTGGATGCGTTCACCACCGACGAAGCGCTCGCGCTCGTGGACAGGGCGCTCTCGCCGTCGCGCGAGGGAAAAATCGTGCTCGACGAGAAGAGCACGCTCATCGATCGCGGAGGGGACGCATGGCTGCGTGCGTAGGCAAGCGAGCTCGAGACGCTCGGTCAGGGTGACCGCGTCGCGCTCGAGACCACGCGGAAAGTTGCAACGGATATCTCGCCGGTCCTGGGGTACTACTCGTGGGGCTCGAACGATCCAGCCAACCGTCTCAGACGGTTGCACATGGGGTTCGTTCCAGGTTCGATCGCCGGGACGTTCGTCAGCTCGGATGGCCGGACGTTCAACGAACCGCCCGAGGCCTGGACACCCGGAGATGATACCTCCAGGGCCTTCGCCGGTACACCGCAGTCATTGATCGGCGACCTGCTGCGCGAAGGTGCGACCGGCGTGGCCGGACACGTGGCAGAGCCATTTCTCGAAGGCACCGTGCGGCCGCAGATTCTGTTCCCGGTCTACGTCTCCGGATTCAATCTCGTCGAATCGTTCTATCTGGCCATTCCGTATCTGAGCTGGCAGACGATCGTGATTGGGGATCCGCTCTGCGCGCCGTTCCCCCGCAAAGCCCACGCAAACGTCGACACAGCCGTCGACGCCGCCACGGAGCTGCCGGCCTTCTTCGCCGCGCGGCGGCTCACGAACGCGAGCCGGGTCATGCCGCGCGCGCGACTGGAAACGATCGCGCTGGTGATACGCGCGGAGACTCGCCTCGCTCGTGGCAATGCGACGGGTGCCCGGGAGGCGCTGGAGCAGGCAACCGCCGCGGATCAGACACTCGTCGGGCCCGAACTGCAGCTCGCGCTTTTGTACGAACAGGCGGCGCGGTTCGACGCCGCCGCGGAGCGCTATCGACGGGTGCTCGCGCTCGCTCCCGACAACGTGGCTGCCCTGAACAACCTCGCGTATCTGCTGGCAGTGCATCGGAAACTACCGGCGGAAGGATTGCCGCTCGCGAAGAAAGCCCACGCAGCCGCGCCATCGTCGGCGTCGGTGACCGATACGCTCGCCTGGATCGAACATCTGGTCGGCCATGACAACATCGCAGGACCGCTCCTGGCGGTTGCGGTCCGCCGCGCTCCGCGAAACGCGCAGATACGGATCCACGCGGCGATCGTCTACGCAGCCTCTGGCCAAGCCGCCAACGCGGCCGCGGCGCTCAAAGCGGCGCTTGTGCTGGATCCGGAATTGGAAAAACAGGAAGACGTTCGACGTCTCAAGGGGCGGCTGACGTCGGAATCCAAGCAGCCTTGATGAACAGAGGACGCACCGGAACGCGCCAATCAACGCGACGCGATCCGGTGTGTCCTGTCCTTGACCGTCCACTGCACGCTGAACGTAGCTGACGCGGACGCGGCCGTTCCGCCCAACGTCGCCTTACCGTCTACCCGCCACGTTCCAACGGGATACTTCCCTTTCAGTCTTACCAAAAACGTGGCGCGGCCGTTCGCGTCGGTCGTTCCAGAGCCGGTCACCTTCGTGCCGTCGGATCTCGTCATTGTGAACGCGACCGGTACGCCGCTGACCCCCTGGCCGCTCGTCGTCACGACCGCAGAGACGCTGACAGTCTGATTACGGCGGTAGGACGCGGTATTGGTTGAAACCTGCATCGAGAGATTGGAAGGCAGTGTGCAGGTGACCGACGCCGACGATGAGTATCCCGGCGCGTCGGCGGACGTTCCCGTCGCCATGACCGAGTAGCTGCCTCCCGTTGCGGTCGCCGGAACATTGACGGTCATCGACGCCGACGCCGACGCGCCTGGCGCGATCGTAACCGCGGGTGTCGAGAAGGACGTGCCCCATCCGGGCGGCGAGAAATCGGACAGGTTGAAGGTACTCGCCGGGCAATTGCTGCCATCCTGATTGGCAACGCTCACAATGAACGGCAGCCTGGAGCCCGCAGTGGTCCATACCGTCGGGCTCGGCGAGACAGTCGTCACCGGGGTCTTGCGCACGCACACGCCCGATCCGATCTGCACGTCCACGTAGGCGCCGCTTCCGTCGACGGAGCGCACGGTGATCGTGAGGCCCGCATCGGGATCGGTGAAGCTCGCCCCGACCGGGAGCGCCGGATCGTACCAGGAGTCCGTGCCGGGCGTCATATCCAGCAGATAGCTGCTGGAGGCGTCACCCTCGGTGCCCGTGTGAATCAGGACGCCATTCGAGATGTTGCTGTTCCCCGCAAGAAAGCTGTCGAAGCCGCTGCCCTGTCGGAACTCCACGTAGTACCACGTGCGAGTCGCACCGATGGACTTCAGAATCTTGAGCCCCTTCGCGCGGGTGCCGGGCGCCGCGAAACCCTCGACCAGATACATCCCGCTCGACGAGACGGTTGTGAGCGGCGGCGAATTGCCGTAGTTCAGCCAACCCAAGCGCTCCTTCGCGAACGCCGTGAAGTGGCCGGGCGATTCGAGTCCCATCATGTCGACGGTATCGCCGTAATCCGAGGACGCGCAGCTCGAGCCGATGGCGGCCGCACCACAGTCGAGCGAGTGCGCATGATAGAGCCCGAAGTTGTGCCCCATCTCGTGCGCCAGCACCTTCAGTTGCAGGCTGCCGTTGACCCATGCCTGCGACGGATTTCCGCCTACCGTGCCGAGTCCCCACCAGCCACACGCGTTGGTCGGGAAGGCGTACACGTACCGGGAGTAGTTGTTGACGTTCACGCCGGCGGCAGCGGCCGCCTGCTGCGCGTAGCTGGCGATTGCGGTGGAATCGCATGCCGCCGACGAGACTGGAATCGTGAACCAGCCGACGACATCCCCCGACAGCCAGGTCTGACCGAATGACGCTTCGCGGTCGTAATCGGACGTCGTCGTGAACGCGACGTTGTAGGCTTCACTCACGCTGTACGGTTGCGCCGCGTTGTCCTGGAAATTGACGAGGATGACGAGTGTCTTCTGATCACCGAAGGTGGTCGACCCGCCGCCGGCGAGGTTCTGGACGCTTGGGGATCCGCCCTGCAGCGCGAGCCCGTCGCGTACACGCACGCCTCGCACGCGCACGCGATCTCCCGTCAACGCGTTGGGCAGCGCTCCCGCGAAGTGCAGCGAGAGTCTGGACCCGTCGGCCGTGCGCAGATAGTGGTGCACGCGCGGGGTCGTCGCATAGTCCTCCGCAAGGATCTCGAGGGCGCCATCGAGGCTGACCTGGCTCTCGACGTGCGCCTGAGCACTCCGCGGCATCGTGGTGCGGACGGTTTCCGAGAGTGCCAGCTGCAGGACTGCACCTGGATCGTCGCCGATGAGCGATGCGAGCACGGCTTCGCGTTCCGTCGCTTTCGAGAGAAGCGCTGCGGCCTGCGGCGAGCGATCGTTACTCCCTCCGGCAAGATACCGACCGTGTTCGGCCAGGAGCTCGTTCGTGAGCCGATCGGCTCGCGCCTTCAACGCGCGTGATTGGCCGTTCTGGGCGACGACAGGAGAAGAAGCCGTCACTATCACAATCGCGGCAGCCACGAGGGATTTCGACAGAGGCATCTTGTGTCCTTCCAAGAGAATCTGGAAAGACAGGGGCGCATGGCCTGTGCCGTGCGAAAATGTGCCCAAATCGGCCCGAATTTGTGAGGTCTGCCCGGAGGCAGTCTTCTGGCGGGCGACAGAATCGTTGGCAGATTACAGTTGAAGGTTGGCGAGCGGAACTCTTACTTGAGCGTGGCGAGAACGCGCCGCGCGTCGGCTGCTTCGGCAAACGAAGAGTTGAGCGCCAGCGCCTTTTCCAGCTCCGCTCTCCCAGCCGCCGAATCGCCGGTGCTCGCAAGCGCGACTCCCAGGTGGTAGTGGTACTGCGGATTCTGTGGATCCTTTTTAGCGATGCCCTGGAATATGGGAATCGCGAACTTCGGGAGCCCTTTCTTCTGATAGACCCATCCCACAGTGTCAGTCACCTCCAGGCGGTCGGGCAGCTGGGTTGATGCGGTCCGCGCCAGCTGGAGCGCGAGGTCCAGGTTCTCCCCTTTGTTCGCGTACATCCAGGCCAGATTGTTGGCAGCGACCGGCGCGCGCGGATCGATCGCGAGGACTTTCTCGTAGCGCGCCCGGGCTTCGTCAGCATGACCCTGCCGTTCGAGGATTATCGCGAGCATCGTGTTGGCCGGGATCGAGTTGGGTTCACGTTTCGCCAGATTCTCGAACTCGGTCCGCCCCTCGGTAATGCGCCCCTGTGCGTAGTAGAACTGCCCAAGCATTCCGTACGCCTGAAGGTCCGCGGGATCGATCTCGATCGCCTTGCGGAGAACAGCCTCCGCGCTCTTGTAATCGTGTGTGGCCGCGTAGGTCGTCGCGGCCAGCGTAAGCGCCGCAGGCTTGAGCGGAGGCCTCGCCAGGTGCGCGTCCATTTTCGCGTGCGCATCCGCCTGCTTCCCGGCAAGCAAATCGAGCGCGATCAGACCCGCGAGCGCATCGAGCGATGTCGGATCTTTCTGATACGCCAGCTGATAAGCGCTCTTCGCCCGCGGGTAGTCCTTGCGCGTCAGGTGCAGATCGCCCGTCATGGCGATCACAGCCGGATCGTCGGGATATTTCTGTTCCAGGGCGTGCAACTCGGTCGCGGCCCGCGCGCCCTCGCCGCTCGCGAGCAGCGAACGCGTCAAGGCGAGACGGGCCTGTATCGCATCAGGAGCGTTGCGCACGGCCTGCTCGGCCGACTGCACCGAGCCCGCGATGTCGCCGCCGGCCAGCTTGAGGCGAGATAGCTCAATCTGTGCGGAGGCGGCGCGTGGATTCAGGCGGAGCACGTGTGTGAATGCCTCTGTGGCTTCGGCGTTACGGTGCTTCGCGAGCTCGATCCTTCCGACAAGGTACAGGGCTGGCACCGAGTTCGGATCGACGGCGACGGCTGCCTTCGCGCGCTCCAGGGCATCGTCGTTTCTTCCTTCGCCGAAGAGGAACTTCGCTTTCGTGATGAGCGCTTGTGCACTGCGCGGATCCGCGGCGAGCAGGGCGTCAATCATCTGATGCGCTTCTGGGGCGCGTCCAGCGGCGTACTGAATGGCCGCCAGCCGGACGGTCGCCGGCCCCATGCCCTCCCTTTCCTTCGCAAGGGCTGTCAGGATCTCCCGGCCCTGCTCGGTCTTGCCGCCGAGCAGGTAGTAGTCCGCCAGCGTCAGACGGGCCTGGACGCCCGTGCCGACCTTCGCCAACGCCTGCAGCGGAGCCTCCGCTTCGGCCCGGCGTCCCGTGGCCATGTAGAACGTAGCCAATGCCTGGTTGGCTACCGGATCGAGCGGTTCGAGTTCGGTTGCCTTCCTGAATGCCTGCTCCGCTTCGGCCAGCCGGTTGGTTGAGGCGTAGAAGTTCGCGAGCGCTAGTTGCGCAGGGGCAGACTTCGGGGCTACCGTCGCCGCTTTCTTGAACGCGGCTTCCGCTTCCGTCAAGCGGTTGCGCTGCAGCTCGATGCCCCCGAGGTTCGTATACAGTGCGCTGCCTGAGGGATCGAGCTTGATGGCTTCCTCGAGGTCCTTGATCGCGTCGTTGGGATTCTTCAAGCCCGCGATCGCGTTCGCGCGCAATACCAGCCCCATCACGTTCGACGGATCACGCGCGAGAATCTTTTCCGCAATGCTTCTCGCATCGTCGAACTGTCGGCCGACCAGACGCAACCCACCGACGGTCAATTGCACGTCGGTGTCGTTCGGCAATAGATCGGCGGCCCGGATGTATTCGCGGAAGCCGTTATCGAAGTCGCCCGACGCCAGGTAGGCGTCCGCCAGCTTGCGGCGTCCCTCGCCGGAACCCGGCTCAGCCTGCACCACGTTGCGGTATTCGATGATGGCGGCGCTGTACTGCTTCTCCTTGAGGTACTGATCTCCCCGCTGGAGATGGTCCCGCTTTGTGGCTTCCGGATCTTGCGAACAGCCCGCCGCGAGGAATGCAACCACCACAAGCACCGTGATCGACTCGAACAGACGCAACCGCCTCATGGAAGTACCTCGGGGCCAGAGTTTATTGAAACGTGTCCGTTGCGTTGATTGTAGCGTTCTGCGAAGACAGCCTGAAGCCATCACGCAAGTGAGCCGCCACGGTGCACGGGTGGGCTAGCCGACCGGGAGTGCTCGGGCAATACTGCAACAGATGCTGAAGGTTTGCTTTATCGCTCAGCTGCTGCGGGGTTTCGGGCTACTGCTCGTGATTTCCCATTTCTGCTCAGAGTTACCGGGATTCGAAGTTCGTGCGACTGAAGTCGCCACTTCGGATGACTTCAGGCCCTCCATCCGGTGGCAATTTATTGACTCGTAGATACTTAGCTCAAATCTGGCTGTGGAAAGATTCTTGCTAGGGCAGACATTGAAATGAGCAGCAGTAGCTGCAGACTTACGAGTTCGGAGCGGAGGGGCTTCATGAAAATCGGTATTGGCAAGTGGGCATTGGTTGCAACCGCATCGGCGGTGATGAGTGTAGCATTCGTGAGCGGGGCCCAGGCAGCCGCCTTGGACTGCACCGTTTCGTGTTCGAACGTGTCGTACGGCGGTGCCTTGTTCACGACGGTGGATCAGCAGTCCACAGGCTCGGGGGTGATCAGCTCCTTTGTGAGGGTCAGCGGGAACACGGAGATCACGGACGGCCACAACACGAGCGGCAGGCCGCTGTTGAACGACGAGAACAGTTCCCCGACATTCACCCACGACCTGCAACTGGCCAGCGTCCCGACTCAAACGTTCGGCGGGGTGATCTACTACGAGTTCCTGCTCGACATCAATCAGGAGAAACACGATCCGGGGCTGACGCTGGATCAGCTTACGATTTGCACCTCCTCGTCGGGCGGACTGACGATGGCTGACGCCTGCCCGGGAACACAGGTCTACAACTTGGACGCCGGCGCGGATCGCGCGGTGGCCCTGGATTACAGCCTCAACTCGGGCAGCGGTTCGGGCGATCTGCTGGTCTACATTCCGCAGAGCCTGCTGGGAACCACCGGTAGCACTTACGTCTACCTGTATTCACTTTTCGGCTCAAACTCGACCGGGTTCACGAAGACAGGGTACGCCGGTGGATTTGGGAACAACGACGGCTTCGAGGAATGGGCCGTTCGGCTCGGGAATCAGGAGATTCCGCCGCCGCCGACGAACGTTCCAGAGCCTGCCTCGATGCTCCTGTTCGGCACCGGCCTGGTCGGCGTAGCGCGCATGGCTCGCAAGCGCTTCTCAGGACGCTAGACGTTCGCCAACAATCTGAAGCCCATACGACCCGGCGGATTTGCCATCCGCCGGGTCGTTTTTTTTGCTCGCCCGTACGGTGTTGCCGCCCCGGGGTCTGACCCGGCGCTCTGGGAATGGGGTCTGGCCCCGCGCTCTGGGGAATGGGTCTGACGCCGCGCCCTGGAGGATTGGCCTCTGACCCCGCGGTTCGCGGGAATGGGCTCTGACCCGGCGGTTCGGGGACTGGGGTCTGACCGGTCTGACCCCGTTACTTCTCAGCAGAGATCTTACGCTGCAGTTCCCGGAACTCGGGCCGCTCGCGCAAGGCGTGATTCAGGCTCAGTGCCAGCTTCAGCGCGTTGGCCGCATCCTCCAGCCGGCCGACCGCAGCGTAGACGATGGCGATGTGGAAGCGCATGTCGGCATCGCCGCTTCGGGCTTGAACCACCGGCTCCAGTAATTTCAGCGCCTCTGCGTTGTTGCCGAGCAGATGGTGGGTCCACCCCAGCGTGTGCATCACGAACGGATGCCCTGGCGCGAGTTCCGCTGCGCGCACGGCGAGCGGAAGCGCCTCGCGTGGCTGCCCGAGGTGGGCGGCAAGGTTGTACGCCAGATTGTTGAGCGCAAAGATATCGTTGGGGTTGCCTGCGAGGAGACGTCGATAGAAATCGTTCGCTTCGGCGTAACGTCCCTCGTCCTGGTGATTGGCGGCCATTTCACGCCAGGCTTCGGCGGCCAGAATCGAGATTTTGCTCCCCGGAGTCGCGTCGTTGGCCGCCATGACCTGATTGAGCGCCTCGACGGCGCCGGCCGCATCTCCACGGTTCGATCGAGTTTCAGCGCGGAGCAGCAGCTTCAGCGACGGCGAGATCGCCAGACCCGGTATCGAGGCCATTCGTCGCGTTGAAAAATGAGCGGGCAACTCCGTATCAGGGTCGAGAGGGGGATCCGAATCGGTCACGGTGAGCGTCGCTGACCGGAATGGCGCGCAGAGGGGGTCGCCAATGATCACCGTTTGCCAACTGAGGAAAGGCATTGCCAGATAGAACGATTCGGCGAGGTTGAAGCCTGCCAGGTATGCGGGGAAGAGAATGTCGGGCCTGATCGCGCCGCCCAGAGTGGGCTCGGCCACCTGACCCGAAACGCCGGTCACTCCGCTCCGCACGAGATCACCGATCAACGACTGTGACGAGCCCGCGAAGTTATTCTGAACCGCGCCCGGCTTCCACTCCGCTGGCGGTTCGACAAGGGTTCGCGCGTCTGTGCTCAGGAACATCGAGGCCAGCGCCCCTGGAACAAATGTCAGATTGGGTGCCCGCCCGAAAAGCGCCGGATCGTTCGAACCCCAGGAGTAATACCCAAGGACGCCAGTCTGGTTTTGAATGGTGCGGTCGGTCGCGTCGAGGAGGACGCGTTGGGCCAGGCCGCGTTGCTGCAGCCGATCGGCTGCGGCCGCCAGCCACTCGTTGCGGACATCGCGTGGCGCGGGAGAACCGTCGAGCAGGATGACCCCCGTCGTCGTGGGTGCAACGCCGCGGTCAATGAGCGCGAGCGCGTCGGCCACCGTAAACCCGTCGAGCCTGGTCACCAGGTAGATATCGCGTGTGGCGTGGCTGAATGGTCGTGCCGTCTCGAGCGACGCGTCTCCGAGATAATACGGGTTGGCGATTGGACCGTTCGGCGAGGCGGCCTTGCCCGTCAGCCGCCGATACAACAACGTGAGCTCGGAGTCGACGCTGGCGATTGTGCCCTCGGGTCCGGACGTTCCCGCAACCCGGAGCGGGATTCCGGTTGTCAGGACGATATACAGGATCCGATCATGGGCTGAATGTTCGGCAAGCCAGTGCGCGATTGGTCCTTCGATGTCCCGGTCGAACTCCTTCTGCGGCATCTGATCGGCGGTCGAAGTCGTGACATGAAGCAGTTGGTCTTCCGGGATGTGCCGGACCGCGACATAGTGCCGCGCGATTTCCAGGGAGGCCGGGGAGGCGTCGTTGGCAACCACCAGAACGTTAGCCACGGATTGCGCCCGAACAGCACTGGCCGAAAGGGCCAAAACCGCCAGAAGGGTCACCGATGTTCGGGGAAACATCTGGCGTCGTAAGGATCGCAACGTCGGGGCCGGGGGCGGAAAATTACAGATTTGATACATATCCGTATCGGTGATTTATTGAAGGACGCAGGACTGATGCCATGAGCTTGCACAATCATCCTGGCCGGAAACTCCCTGGTGATCGTTGGGACCATTGCGTGCAGGCTGGCTGTCGGGTTGCCGCCTTTTGTCTTCCTGGGGCGCTCCTGCCCCACCCTCAGGTAGAAAAAAGTCTGCACCTTCACAGACATTGTGTCAATCAAGGTGGCATTTCAGCCGCCTGAGAACCGTAACCCTTTATATTTCTGATTGTTACAGGAATACCCTCACCCGCAAGGCCCACGGAGAGCTCTTTGCTGTTATTCTCGATCAGATGCACAGGCTGAATTCTTACCCCATGGCCATCGGCCTGTTGATTCTGAGCTTCCTGGCGCTCTACTGGCGTGTTCTTCACAAGCTGGTAATAGATTGGGCGTCCGACGGGAACTATTCGCACGGATTCTTTATCGTGCCTCTGGCGGCCTTCTTTGTCTGGGAACGTCGAAAGGCCCTCGCCGCAACGCCAATCCGGCCAAGCTGGATAGGGTTTTTCGTCATGGTTGCGAGCATTGGTGTTCTGCTCGCCGGGCTGCTCGGAGCGGAGCTGTTTCTTTCGAGGATTTCCATCCTCGGATTACTGGTGGGGGCCGTCCTCTTCGTTCTGGGATGGGGATATCTCGGAAAACTCGCGTTTCCGCTGGCATTCCTGCTGCTGATGATTCCGATCCCGGCCATCATCTTCAATCAGATCGCCTTCCCGCTGCAGCTGCTGGCCTCGCAGACCGGAGAAGTGGTCCTGCGAACGCTTCATATTCCAGTGCTGCGGGAAGGCAACGTGATCAATCTCGCGAACACGAGCCGGGAGGTTGCGGAAGCGTGCAGCGGCATCCGGTCGTTGATTTCGCTGTTGACGCTTGGGATCGTCTACGGATACTTCCTGGACGCGCGCTTCTGGGTCAGATTCCTCATCGCCGCCGCAACAGTTCCAGTCGCCATCGTCACCAACGCCGTTCGCGTCGCCGGAACCGGTGTCGCCGCGCATTATTACGGTCCGAAAGCGGCCGAGGGATTCTTCCACGAATTCTCCGGACTCATCGTCTTCGGCGCTGCGTTTGCTCTTCTCTTCGCCATCGCACGACTCATCCTGCTCATGGTGCCTCCGCGCGATGACGCGTCGGTCGGCGCTCCGTCACCA
>JBBQEJ010000117.1:0-16304 GCA_038320555.1 Vicinamibacterales bacterium
TCGTCACGCGCTGCGGCGGCGTGGGGGCCGTCGAGGGATCCACGGGGCCGTGCGACGACTGTCCCGCCGGCTTTCGGTAAACCTCGACGTACGACCCGGCTTCCGCCGTCGGTGAGCCCGCCTGCGCGAGGACGTCCATGATCGTCATAGCCCCTTTGAGGGGCACCGCGCCAGGGATCCGCACTTGTCCGTTCACGTAGACGACCTGGCTCCGATAGGTCTCGACTTCAATGTTCACCTGAGGATTGACGAGAAATCCATTGGGCGGCCCAAGACGCTTCTTGAGCTCGGTGGCAATCTGCCGCACCGACATGCCGCCGGCCGTGACCCGGCCAATCAGCGGAAACTCGAATGACCCGTCGCCGTCGACGGTCACCGTCTTCGAGAGTGTCGGCTCGTCGAACACCGTGATGGCCAGGCGATCCTGCGGGCCGACGATGTACTCGGCGACGACCCCGGGATTCGAGGACTGAAGCAGCAGAAGGAGCGAGAACAGAATCGTCATAGTCAGGACCCATACGTCAGTGACGCGTACACACGCCGTCTTACATATCGACGCTCATCGAGCACACTCGATCGGCGGTTGACCTCCCAGGTGACTCCGAGGCGCATGCTCGCCCGGAGTCGATAGCCGGCCCCCCCACCATACGTCTCCACCTGGTCCCGGCGCACATCCCCCTGAACCTGCCGCTGGCGATACCCCATCGTCTGACGGCCCGCAAGGGCCTGAATATCGAGCGGACCTGCGAGCTGATGGGTCATGGTCAGGCGGCCGCCGGTGGAGAGGTAATAGGTTTCGAGATCCTCAAAGGAATACTGCACGTCGCGGCTGACGTCGACGTCGAATTTCGTGCGACCCATCAACGTGTAGCCGAGACCGGCCTGTACCAGCAGGCCGCTGTAGTCGGGAAGCTCGGGACTGAGCGGCCGGAAACGGCGATAGCCGACGGCCACGCTGCCACGGATCAACGACGTGGGATCGAACCGGAGCGCGGGGAGCAGTCGCAGCGTGTCGGCGTCGCGCTCGGGCGCCGCGTCAAAACGATCCCGTTGGAACGAGGTCGTCATGCTGAACGTCGTCAGCGGCGAGAGCAGCAACTGCAGGCCGGCGTCGATGCTGTCGGTGTGCGAGTTCAGGGTACGCGTGAGATCCACTCCGCGGAACAACGCGCCGTCGTGGAAATCCAGCGTGAAGCGCCGCGCACTGACGACCACCGCCGTGCGCGACGCCACGAGCATGCGGGCGCCGGCGGCCAGCGTCCGCTGCCTCCGCGGCGCTCGGATGTCGATTTCCGAGTTCATCCGATCCTTCGTGGCGACCCATCCCACCGAGGCGTATGGCTGAAGCCGGCCGAGATCGGCATCGAGTTTGAGATCGGTCGCGGAATTGATCGAGCGTTCGCTCGTGAACTTCTTGAAGTAGACGATGTCGGTGGCGCCCCCGTACGACAGCAGCAGCCGGCCGCCTCGCACGCGTGCAACCAGGCGCGGCACGACCGTCGCCGTGAAGTCGGACTGGGGATGCTCCGCGTCGTTGAACACGTTCGAGTCGTTCCCGATGTTGGTCATCGAGATCGAGGGGCGCAAACCGAGCGGGCCGAAATGAATGGGCATCACTTCGACCGACTCGGGCAACTGGCTCTGCGCACGGGCGGGCGCTGCCAACACGCAGCCGGCGGCGGTCATCAACAGCACGAACGTGGCGCGAATCACCGAGTGGATCATGATGCTCTCGAAGGCTTGAGGCGCGTGATGCCGAGTTGACGCGTCTTGCGATACAGGTTGGCGCGTTCGATGCCGAGGACGCGCGCAGCCTCGGTCATGCGCCAGCCGTACACTTCAAGGACGGTGGAGATGTATTCCCGTTCAAACGTCTGACGCGCCTCGCGCAGGCTGGCGAGCGCCGGACGGGTGGCGCGCGGGCGTGACTGCGGTTGCTGCAGATCGGCAAGCACGTCCTCCTGTCGGATCAAGCCGTCGTCGCATCGATCGACCAGCCTCGAGAGCGACTCGCGGAGCTCGTCGAGATTGCCTGCCCATCGGAGCGCAGAGAGCGCAGTCCGGGCCGCCGGCGCAAGGCGGCACGTGACTTCGCGGATGAGGCAGACTTCACTCAGCACGGCGTCGATCAATATGGGGACGTCGCCGGCGCGATCCCTCAGGGGCGGCACGTCCACTCGCAGACGCTGGAGGCGTCGATAGAGCTCCGGCCGAAACCGGTGCTCGTGCACGTCGGCCTCGAGACCGGGCGTCGCGGATGCCATCAGCCGGAACCGGACCCGCGCCGTTGACTTCCGCACGCGCATCTCACCGTCGCGCAAGAGCCGGGACATCCGTACCTGGGCCCCGGCGGGCATCTCGCCGACGCCGGCAAGAAAGAGAGTGCCCCCGCCCGCTTCTGCGAGGGCGCTGTCCGCGCTCGCCGTCTCGTACTCCGACCGCGACGACTTTTCAGCGCCGAAGAGCCGCTCCATCACCGGTGTGTGGCTGTCGCCGCAATCAATCGCGATGAACGGCTCTGACGCACGTGGGCCGGCGTCATGGATCGCTCGGGCAATTCGCTCAGGGCTGAATCCGGATTCCGCCACGATCAGGATCGAGTCGTCGGATTTGGCGGCACGGCGGGCGACCTCGGCTGCGTGACGCACGGAGGACGTCGTTCCGAGGAGGTCCGTGGTGAGCTGGAGTTCAGCTCCGGTATCGGCCTGGTGGTGCATCAATTTTAAGGTGAGGGAAACGGCTGCAGCTTCGCCCTCTCGGTCACACGGCGTTCAAACCGGCTTCCGCCGGCCACCGAAAGGGCCCTGGAAACACACGGGGAGACTCCTTCTATAGTGCCAGTAGTCGGACGCTCTATAGTGCCAGTAGTCGGACGCTGTGTCAAGAAAGATACAAGATATGTGGTAAACTGGACACGATCATTGGAGGTGTTGGAGGATCTATCGGATTTCCGCCGCCGCAACGGTGCGGCATATCCGCAGGCGATCCTGATCCGAATAGATTTGCACGCTTAGCGGTGTGTCCGTGGAGACACCGGCCGGAAGCGGATCGACCAGGAATGTCGTCAAATCGACGACACCGTAGTCGAAATGACGCGCGAGATCGGCCACGATCGGCCCGTCCTGCCTCGTGGTGTCGGTCCATACGGAAGCGGATTCGCAAAAGCAGCGACGAAGCGATCGGGTCAACTGCCGGGACTGGACGGCCGGATCGCTGCCGGTTGCAAGCGTACCGAGGACAGGGGCCGTGATCCCCGGCCACAGGTGCGGCATCGGAGGGGCCCAGCCGCTGGTCATCCAGCACGTCGTCGGGCCCGCGGCGCCGTACAACCGTTCGACAATGGTGTGCAGACGACGCCCCCGGCGGATCTCCTCCGTAAGCAGCCAGCCGTTTGAGAGCAGCACGAGGAGTGCGGCGACGGCGATCGATCGCGCGCGATATCGAAGAGCGGCCAACGCGACCGGCACAGGCCATAACACAAAGAACTTCGAATAGGCGTACTGCTGGTTACGAACCACCGGAAGGATCAGGATGACTGCGGCCGCGACGAGCAGGCGCGAGTCCCGGCGGCGAAGGGCCGCCACGAACAGACCCCACACGATCAGGCCACCAAGCATCAACCGAAGGAGATTCGCCATGGCAAGGGCGACGGTTCGAGCATCCGAAGCCTGCAGGCCCGTCAGCAACGCTGGAAGACCGCTGAAGTTTTTCAACGCAACGATCCCCTGCGGGGCACCGGCGAGAGCCGCCACGAGATATTTGCCGGCGGATGCCCTGGTCATGAAGGAGCGCGTCAGGGGATTACGCTCGCCCGCGACAGCCGTCTCCAGCGCCAGCCGGAGCGGCGTGCCCGAGACGGCTTGCGCGGCAACCATCACCACCGGGATGATCGCCATCGCGGCACACAACACACCCAGGACGCGCCGACGGAGCAGCGTGTCGCGCGACGCCACGAGCGGCAACATGCCGAAGGCAAGGATCGTCCCCTGGTAGATCAGCGCGGCACAGGAGATCGCCACGATCGCAACGACAACACCGCGCTCTGCGCCAGTGGGATCATTGCGGCGCACGCGTGCGTACGCCAGACCGGCAACGGCTATAGCCGCGGCGATTTGCGGCTCTGCGATGTCGGAAAACAGCGCGAGAAACGGAGCGCAACTTCCAGCCAGCAGCAATGCCGCGGCACGCCGCGGCCCGTCTGCGCACTCAGTCCGCAACCACACACCAAGGCTGACGACAAAGACGATGCCGGACGCGACCGACACCCAGAGGAATGGCTGGATGGCGGCCTCGACGCTTCCGACAAGACCGATCGCGGCAAGCGGCCGGACGAGAGCAAACAGCAGCGGCGGGAACATGATCCACCGCGCCTCGCCGAAATGCGGATGGCCGGAGAGCGCCCCTGGGAGGTGACGAACGCCGTCCTCGACAAAATCTTGCCGGCTGGCGGCCGCCATCACGATTACGGCTGCGAGCGCCCCGAGTACCACGAGTTCGATCGTCTCCCGACGGCGCTCGTCCGCGCCCGAACTGCGCACGTTGGCTCCTCGCATAATCCGGCGCGGTCTGAAGAAGGCGCCCTACATGAACGCGTTCGTCCGGTGCAGGCCGCGCCGGAACATCCGCGCGGCCCATCGGCCCGGCCGGCCCGCTTGGTGCCGGAGCGATCGCTGCTGCTTCAGGATTGCCCCGGGAAACCGTCGATCGAATGTGTCCAGATCGGCCTGGCGATCCCGCACCACCCATTCCGGGTGACGCAGTTCCTCCTCGAGACTCTGCACACCGCGGTTTGACAGCTCGTTCGCGCCAAACGTGTGGGAAGCCAGGCGGCCGTAGCCGATGTTGGAGACGAGGTTCACGGCGGGGTGGATCGACAGCCCGTTCGTCATGCAGGCGTAATACCACGCGTAATCCCAGCTGGCGGGCTTCTTTGCCGCCGCGTCCTGATGGACGCGCTCGAATGTTGAAATCCAGTACTGCCGCTCGTCGTCGCTGTCGAAGAGAGCGCGCGCTTCGGGTTGGGCCCGGAAGCGCGGCCAGGTGCGCATGCGAAGATCGAAGAGTGACCACGCCCGCGACCACGTCGCCCATCCCCACGCGAGAGGGTATTTCGAAAACAGATACGAGCAGTCACCCTCCCGGGTCGCGCGGTAGCACTCGCCGCTGACGTGCATGATCCTCGAGTCCTCGCGGTAGCGTTCGAGCATCGAGGCGCAGAAGCTGAAGAATCGCTCGTGCGGCAGACAGTCGTCCTCGAGCACGACCACGGAATCCGACGAGGCGAACACCCAGTTCAGCGCTGAGGCCACGCGCGTATCGAGCCCGACGTTTTCGTCGCTGACGTCGTACGCGACGTCGCAGTCCCAATTGATCTGCTGCACGGCGGCGCGGGTCAGCTCGCAGGCGTCGCGATCGGCAGGCGTTGCCGGTCCGTCCGCCGCGACGAACAGCCGGCGGGGGCGGGCGCGCGCGATGGCGTCGAACACGCGGCGGGTCTCCTCAGGGCGCCTGTGAACAATCAGCAGCACCGAGATGTCGAGGCCGCTCATACGCGATCCGTCCCGTCCCGCGCGACGAGTGCCAGAAACTGATCTGCAATGGACGGCGCGTCCCACAATTGCGCGTGACGCCGGCACGCGAGGGATAGCTCGCGCCAATACCCGTCGTCTGTCAGGAGCCTGACCGCAGCTTTCACGAACTTCCGGCGGTAAAACCAGCTGCGCGGCCGCCCGTCGAGAAGAACGCCCGCATCGGCGATCGTGCTCGTGAGCGCAAAGGCATTCGTGCTGATCGGAACCGCACCGGCCGCCATGCATTCGGCGGCGGCGATGCAGAAGCCTTCTTCGAAGGTGCAGGGATACGCCATCACGCGCGCGCGCAACTGCTCGGCAATCAGCGTGGAGCGATCTACGTGTCCGAGATACCGGACCCCCGGCTGTCCCTCGAAGAAGCGCATGAACGCCTCCTTCGCTGCGGCCTGGCCCCACAGCGTGAAATCAGACGTGATCGCGAGAGTCGCCTTCGGCACGCGCCGCCGGATCGCGGGAAACAAATCCTTCAGGTAGTACAGGCCCCTGTCGGGAACGGAGCAGTACAGCAGCGCCGGATCGCGTTGGTCTGATGGATCCGGATAGTCCGCGAGGGTCAGCGGCGGCGGAAGCACGTGCATCATCGGCGCGGCGACCACTGCCGTCAGGCTCGATCGCATAAACGGAGAGAGGGCGGCGCTTATGCTCGACCAGGCGATGTTTCGGGCGAGCTCTGCGCGATCCGGAACGTGCACGTCCGTCGCCAGAAAGAAGCGCCGGGATCCGGCGCCGGATGCCGCCTCGCTCCAGCGCTTCACGAGGACCGTCACCTCGGCTTCGAGCGGACGCGCGGCGCTGACCGGGATGTACGAGACACCGCGAAGACTGGAGGCGCCCGGTATCTGCGCCGCTACGGTCACAGCCATACCACGCATGGCGAGCGCCTCCGCGAGCACAACGACCAGGGCCTCGGTGCCGCCGACTCCGTCGCCGTGATGCTTCGCACCGGTGAAGCCGGGTGGGAAATCGCAAATGAAGAGTCCCGACGACGGAAGCTCTCCTGTCATACGCTCCGCAGCAGCCGCTGAAAGGCGCCGCCGGCCGCCGCGAGCGCTTCCCACGTGCCTTCTTCGACGATGCGGCCGTGATCGAAGACGATGAGTTTGTCGGCTTCGCGAATCGTGGAGAGGCGATGCGCAATCACGATGGTCGTCCGGCCACGCGACGCGTTCATGAGGGCTTGCTGCACCAGTTGTTCGGACACCGCATCGAGGTGCGAGGTGGCCTCGTCCAGAATGAGGATGGACGGATCGCGGATCACGGCACGCGCGATGGCAATGCGCTGCCGCTGACCACCGGAAACCATCGCCCCCCGTTCGCCGACGAGCGTGTCGAGTCCGTTCGGCATTTCCGCGACGACGTCCGACAGATTCGCAATATGGACGGCGCGCGCTATCGCGGCGTCGGTCGCGGTGGCGCAGCCGTACACGATGTTTTCGCGCAGCGTCCCGTGAAAGAGAAACGCATCCTGCTCGACGAGCGCCGTCGCCCGGTGCCAGCTCTCCGGTGAGTACTCCCAGTAGTCCACGCCGTCCACCGTGATACGTCCTGTCGTCGGCGCGCGGAACCGGAGCAGGATCGCGGCCAGCGTGGACTTGCCCGACCCGCTCGAGCCGACAATCGCGACCGTCCGGCCGACCGGGACCGTGAAGTCCACATCGTGCAGCGCTGTGGCCCCATTCGGGTAGACGTAGCTGATGCGCTCGAACCGGAGCGCCTCGCCGAGCGCGCCGTACGTGCGCGTCCCGAAGGAACGCTCCGGATACACCGGCGTGTCGAGCCACAGCTGGACTTCCCGAACGCCGCCCGCCAGGTAGAGCAGGTGTCCCTGAAGTCCATAGAGCTGGTTGAGCAGCGGCAGCAGCCGCAGCAGCATGAACCCGTAAGCCAGGAGATAGCTGCTCAGCATGTGCCCCGGGCGTACAAAGAAGATGTACGCGCAACACACAATCAGCATCGCGCCGACGACCGCCAGCGTTTCGGTCAGGGGAAAGAGCAACGACGAGGCATGCGTACTTCGCTCCTCCGCCTGGGCCTGCGCGCTGCTGAGGGCATGGAATTCCTCGATGACACGCGCCTGCGAATTCGTCGCCCGGACAATGCGAACCCCCGCGAAGGACTGCGCCAGCACCGCTGCGATGCGGTGATTCAGATCCGTCAGCTCGACGCCGGCGTGCGTAATCCGCCTGTACACAAACGTCAATGCCGCGGCGATCGCGCCCGCCAGCGCCAGGACCAGTAACGTGAGCGGCCAGGAAATGTAGAAGAGCGCACCCAGGTAGAAGCACGCAATGGACGTGCGCTGGAGGGTGGCGACCAGGACGTCGATCGCCAGCGCCATCCGGTACGATTCGACCAGGAACACGTTCGCTATCTCGCCGCCCGGCGAGCGATCGAACACATCAAGGTCGGCGGTGTGCAGGCGGCGGAAGAGCGCGTCTCGCAGCTTGATGGAGATCCGCTTCTTCAGATCGGCGGCGAGGATCTGGGAGGTGTAGCCCGCGGCGTTCTTCGCCGCAATGGCGACCACGATCGCCACACAGACGATGGCCACGTAGAACGCCGGCGAGTGGCCGGGCAACTGCCCCTGGAGCCATTGGAGCGGGCGCATCGGTGTCGCATTTTCTCCCCCGAGCAGCAGCGACAGCAGCGGCACGAGCAGGCCCACGCCGGCACCCTCGAACACCATCACGAAGAGGGAGCTGCCGAGGACGGCGGCCAGCCGGAGCCGCTCTGCGCCAAGGAATGGACGCAGCCTGCGGACCACAAGAGCGAATTCGCTGAAATGTTTCAGGTTGCTCAATGGCCTGGATCGCTGGTGTCGCTCGTGGCCACTAGGATACGGCATCTGCCGCGTCGAACGAGCAGCGGATGATGTCGGCGTGGAGCTCCACACGGGAGCCGGGCCGCTCACGCCCGACCCACTCGCCAAGCTCGGCGAGCGCCGGATAGCCATCCGTGCCGGTAAACAACCGCGCATCGTCGATCAGAATCAGATGACCGCGCGCGGGATGACGAAGAAGCGACGCCAGCTCCGCCTTCACCGGACTGTCGACACCGGCACGCGCGGTGTTACCGCCCATGTAATGTCCGTCCAGCCAGAAGAGCGCGGGATGATCGAGTGTCCTCAGGACGTCAGGGAGCATCGTCCCGCTGTCGCCGAGGAGAAGCTGCACGCGCGGGTCGCCGGCAAAGCGGCGCCTGGCCGTTTCGTAGATCGCGGGCGCCATCTCGATCGAGATCACGTGCTCGAAGTGCGGACGCATCGCCGCAACCATTTCGCCCGTGAATGTCCCGGTCTCCACGAAGGTGCGAAACCGGCGCTGCCTCTGGTACCGCAGAAGGATCGCCTGCTTGACGACATGGGGCGGGGGCACCGGGCTGCCGCTGAGACGCCACTGCAGCGCGACGCGCTTGCGCGTAAACGCGATCAGAGCCGGGGAGACCGACAGCTGCCTCCACCTGCGTCGAAGGGTCCCGATCATCGGGGCGCGCCCGCCACTTCCCTGATGGTGTCAACGGTGCGCCGCTGCACGACGTCCAGGCGGTACTCATCGGCGGCGATTGCAGCGGCTCTGCCAATCTGTGAGGCAAAGGCCGGATCGGCGTGCAGCCGCCCGACGGCGGCAACGATCGCGGCCGCGCTTCGTTTCGGCACGAACACCGCACTTTCCTCGTGACGGAGCGCATCGGCCGCGACGCCTACCGCGGTCGTGATGATTGGCAGCCGCGACGCCATCGCCTCGACGATAGCCAGGCTGAACCCTTCGTACAAGCTGGGAAACACGAAGACGTCGGCGTCCTGATAGAGTTTGGCGAGGGCCGTTTGATCGACCCGCGGCAGCACGGTGATTTGACGGCGCAGCTCCTCGGGGAACTCGGCGAGGACGGTTTCCTCCGGAACCAGAGTTCCCGCGCACATCAAACGCATCGACGAATCCTCGCGAAGCAGCGTAGCGGCCGCATCGCGCAGGTACCGGGTGCCCTTCATCGGCAGCCACTGGCCGACGAAGAGCAGCCTCCGCACGGCCCGCTGCGCTCGAGGCGGCGCGAAGAACCCCGGGGACACGCCGTGCGCCAGCGTCCGGACGCCGTTCTCGGGCGCCCACTTCCGCGCCGTCAGAAAGTCCGCTTCCGCGCGGTTCAGGCAGGACACTTCATCTGCGGTGCGGCACGCGATCCGCAGTATGAACGGCATGAGGCCTTCCTGCAGCAGCCGGTAGCGCCACGAGAGGGGGTGACCATCGGCGGCCGCTTCCTCGCGCAACTCTCGATGATAGAGCGTCTCGACGCCGTGAAACATGACGAACGATCGCGGCCTGCCACGACCGAGGGCGGTCGCGAGCCACCCCGCGTAACTGTGAAACATCACCAGATCGAAATCCCCCCGGCGCCGGTGCATCCACCACGCGACCGCGAATGGATACGCGAGTGGAACCCACCGGCCTTTCATCCTGCGCACAACGGCAAAATCGGCTGGAGAAACGATTTCCACGGAGTGTCCCAGCCGTTCGAGCTCCACGGCAAGCATCTGGTAACCGATGTAGACGGCCGACTGCGGATCCTTGGGCGTTTGCAGGACGACGGCAAATCGAAGGGCACGGCGGTCACTCACGCGGCTGCTCCAGCCGCCGGCGGGCGGTCATCAGTCCGCCGCACCAGCCCGCGAGCCAGATCCATTGCGCGAGGTCGGCCCGCGAGCGCACCCGCACGAGCTTCCAGGCCAGGTGCCGCGCGAGATCGTAGGCGGTACGCGCGACAGTGAGCGAGGGGTCCTGCGGCACATAGCGACGCCGCACATAGGCGCCGCTCTCCGCCCATGCCCAGGCCTGCGCGAACACCCCCGCAACCGTGTCGCGAAAGCGCACGTGCATCACCGCCTCCGGCACGAAGACGAGCGGCGTTCCCGCCAGCTGCACCCGAATACAGTAATCGGTGTCTTCCTGCCCGGCCATGGCCTTCAGCGTCATGTCGAATCCGCCCACGCCCTCGTGCACGGTCCTGGCGACACCAAGCCCGCCGGCACCGGCGTAGGGCAGCGTTGGATGGCAATATCCTCCGGCCGGACCATTCCCTTGTCCGCCTTCGCCTCGCGCCCGAGCGAGCCATGAGCGGTTGAGTCTCCCGAAGTCGTAGCGGCATGCGACGAAGGCGTGCGTCTCCAGCGCGCGCCCCATCGCGGCCAGATACCCATCCGCCATCTCGTCGTCGGCATCGCAGAAGAGGAGTGCCGTGCCGCGCGAGGCTTTCGCGCCGGCGTTGCGAGCGTAGGCCGCGCCGCGCGTTGCGGAGGCGTCGACGACGCGAAGGGCCGGCATGCGATCGGCAAAGGAATTGGCCACACGGATCGTGGTGTCGCGAGATCCGTTGTCGACGACAATCACTTCCCACGAATACCCGCAGACCTGCGTCGCCAGCGCGGATAGCTGCACGCCGAGCGTCGTTTCACTGTTGTAGCACGGTATGATGACGCTCAGGCGTGGCAGCATTCGACGGCGGCATCATATCGCCAGCCGCCTGAGCACGCTGAGCTGAATGAACCAGACACTTCGCAGACTCTGGCACGCCCCGCCCCGCAGCATAACCGGCGCGATCGTTGGCCGCCTGGGTCTCACCGAGCGTCACCAGCCTCCGGCGCCGCGATGGGAGCGCGTCATGGCCGGCCCGCTGGAGGGCCGCGAGCTCTTGCTCGCGCGCGAGGCAAATGGTGTGTGGAACGACATGATCGACGGCCGGTTCGACGCGGAGTTGTACGCGGCATTCACCGCGCTCACGTTGCGAACCCCGGTCATCTTGGACGTCGGCGGCCACATCGGCTATCACGCGCTTGGCTTCGCCGCGCACCAGCCCGCCGCACGGGTGGTCTCGTTCGAACCCAATCCCGCCAATCTCGCGCGTCTGCGCGCCAATCTCGATCGAAACGCCGACCTCGCGGCGCGGATCGACGTGTTGCCGACGGCACTGGCGGATCGCTCGGGCGAACTGACCCTCGTCGCGAGCGACGACGTGGACGGCGGCGGCAGCAGCTGCAGCTTCCTGGCGGGCAGCGAGACACCGTTTGCGGGCGCCGCGTACGACGCGTTCGGCCGGACGACCGTCGCCGTCCGCACGATCGACGAGCTGGCGTACGACGGCAGCCGGCCGGCGCCGTCATTGATCAAGGTCGATGTCGAGGGTGCCGAGCTCAGGGTGTTGCGGGGGGCCTCGAGGACGATCGACCAGCTCGCGCCCGCATGGCTGATCGAAGTGCACACGATCGGCCTGATGTTCCAGATTGACGCGCTCTTTCAATCGACGGGCTATCGGCTTCAGCTCCTCGCCGAACACACGCCTTCCCGCTGCCTCGTGCTGGCAGAGCGACCCCGCCTCGGTAATACAAGCAGTTGAACAGGAGGAACTGGAGGAACGAGAGAATGTTGGGGATGAGGGAACAGAAGGTCAGGAGTCGAGGAGCCTAGTCACGCTGCTGAACCGAGTTCACGCCAACCCCCTTGTCACGACGAATGTCGCGCAGAGCCCGCAAAGGGCGCGGAGAAGACAATTACGGAAGCGGCTGCTCATGCCCTTCCGACGCTCGCGGTTCGCGCGACCAGACGGTCGGCCTCAGGGCAGCCTTTCTCGGCGTGCTCTGAGTCTCTGCTTGCTCCGTGTGAGATCGTCTTCTCCGCGTATTGTCGAGCAACGGTGACTGTTCGGCCGGTTCGCCGTCAATACGCGAGCAACCGTCTGGCGGCGCGCTCGATTTCCTCCTCGGACGGGAGGAAGTAGTTCTCGAGCGGCGGGGAATACGGGACCGGCGTATCAAGCGCGCCGATGATACGGACCGGCGCATCAAGAAACTCGAACGCCTCCTCCTGGATAATCGCGGCGATGCTCTCACCGATCCCGCCCGTGCGCGAGTCTTCATGCAGGATCAGGACGCGAGTGCACTGGCGCGCCACTGCGAGGATGCTGGTGCGATCGAGCGGCGCCAGGGACCGGAGATCGAGGACCGCTGCCTGCAGCCCATCGGCGGCGAGGCGCTCGGCGATCCGGAGCGCGACATGGACATACGCGCCGTAGGAAATGATCGCCAGATCGTCGCCCGCGCGGCGTAAGGCCGCGTGGCCAATCGGGAGCGGGGCTGGGGCCTGATCGTCGAGCATCTGCTTCACGCGCGGATCTCGATAGAGCGCAATGTGTTCGTAGTACAGAACAGGATCCGGGTCCGCGAGGGCGGCGGCCATGAGCGCGCGCGCGTCGGCCGGGGTTGAGGGCACGACAATCTTGAGCCCCGGCGTGCGATAGAACCACGACTCGGTGTTCTGGCTGTGGTACGGACCCGCATGCCGCAAGCCGCCCCAGGGCATGCGGACGACGATGGGCACGCCGCCGCCCCACCGATACCGGATCTTCGCAGCATTGTTTACGAGCTGGTTGAAGCCGGTCGCCACGAAGTCGTTGAACTGCATCTCGACGATCGGCCGCTGCCCAGCCAGCGCGGCGCCGACGGCGGCTCCGAGCACGGCGCCCTCGGCGAGCGGTGAATTCAAAATGCGATCGCCGAACTCGTCGAGCAGCGGACGGAGCAGCAGGAATGCGTTCCCATAGGCGCCGCCGACATCTTCGCCGAACACGAACGCGCGGGGATCGCCGCGCAACGCGTCACGAACGCCCAGCATGACGCCTTCGAGCAGCGTGTGGCCTTTCCGATCGAACGGCGCGCCGGCATCGAGTGGCGGCAGTGCCCATTCGGAATCGACTCCGCGCACCGTCTCCTCAAGGGGATCGACGCGGACTCGCGGTGGTTCGCCGGCGAAGACCCCGGCGCCCGCGTCCTCTGGCGCCGGCCAGGGAGCATCGACGACGAGCGTCGCCTGCACGCTGACGAGGGCGTCCGCCTCGCGTTTCAGCGCATCGAGGGCGCCAGCAGCGAGGAGGCCTGCCGACTCGAGCCTGGCCGCGTATGCCGGAATCGGATCGCGCGTGGCCCAGTACGCGTAACGATCGAGGTCTACATACCCATCGGCCGCAGCCGGCGGGTAATCCCACGACAGCGGCGGCTCCTTTCCGAGATACAGCATGTCGTCGTGGTGCGCGTGCCCGCACATGCGCATGCTCACAAGCTCGATGAGCGTCGGGCCGCGTCCCGCGCGCGCGCGCTCGACCGCCCAGGCGAACGCCGCGGCAATCGCGTCCGGATCGGTCCCGTCGATCGTGATGCCGGGAATTCCGTAGCCGTCCGCCTTGTCGGCAAACACGCGGACTGCGGACTGATCGCGAACCGGAGTCGACAGTGCCGTCTGGTTGTTCTCGACGCAGAAAACGGCCGGCAACTTGCGCACGCCGCAGAGGTTGATCGCCTCGTGCCACTCGCCGAGCGATGTGCCGCCTTCGCCGATGAACGAGAGCGCGACACGGTTCGACCCGTCGCGCGCGAAAGCCATGGCCATCCCGGCGATCGTCAACGCGCCGATGGCCAGCGGCGGCGTGGGGGGGAGGATGCCGTAGTCGAGATCGCCGATGTGAAAGTCCTTTCCGTTCATCGGCGGTCCCGCCTTCGCCATCTGCGCTGACAGCGCGCGGCGGACGGTCTCCGGCTCCGGACGCATCGCAATCGCCAGGCCCAGATCGCGGATGAGCGGCGCTACGACGTCGCCGAGCCACATCCCATCCTTGCGGAACAGTTCACCGCGGCGAAGCCGGATGCCTGCGGCATAAATCGCTTCCTGGCCGAGCGATCGGAATCCCTTGCCCTGAAACGCGGACTCGCCGTAGCGGACCTCGCCGTTCGTGAACAAAGCCTTCAGCCGGTTGTCGGTGGCTCGGGTCAGCACCATGCCCCGGAGGATCTCGAGTCGCTCGTCGGGGGTCAGCGACGCTCGGATGGCGGCCCGCCGCAGGAATCCGTCGCAGGCATCGACGATGTCCTCTATCGCCTGTTCGAAGCGCCGGCCGGCGGTGACACCCGGCGTGGGTTCGGCGAGATCGATGGGCGCCAGGCGATGCAACCGCGCGCGAAACTCGCGGGTGAAGGGCTCACGCAGCGCGTCGATGGCCGCTTCATCGCCAACCGGCTGGCCGATGGTGGCTGCAAGCGTCTCGCGTGCTGCCATGCAGGCAAACGGGTAACGCTCGAGGACGAACGCGCCGAATTCGCGCCGCAACGTATCGGCAGCGGCTTGCGGTTCGTGCATATCGCTCATCGTATCGCAGTCACCCGGCTCCGACGGCGCCGTTCACGAAGCTTTCAATCTGCGCAGCCGGCATCGCGCCGCTCGTGCGCGCGACTTCCTTTCCCCCCGCAAAGACGGCCATCGTCGGGATCGATTGAATGCGGAAGCGCTCGCCAAGATCGGGCACGGCGTCCGTGTTGACCTTGACGACGACGAAGCGTCCGGCGTTGGAGGCGGCGACGCGTGCCAGCTCCGGGGCCACCATGCGGCACGGGCCGCACCAGGGGGCCCAGAAGTCGACCACGACAGGTTGCCGCCCGTCGCGCACGAGGGCGTCGAACGCGCGTGCATTCGGCACCTCGATTGGCTCGGACGGCGGCGGCAATGCCGACTTGCACCGTCCGCATCGCGCTTCCCGGGTTGAATACACGACGCGGTTGCGCTGCCCGCACGACGGGCAACCAATGATGAAGCCGCGCTCGTCGAGTTGAAGGTCACTCATATCGTCCTCTTCATTACAGAGAGGGATCGACGACGCCAGGCGCCGCCGCAAGCAGATGGGGCCAATGGCCCATCGGCTGGCCCCAATCGTACGGACGAAGCAGTTCGCCGTGCGGCACGTGGCCGCGGGCGGCCCGGCGATGCATCGCGGGGGATTGCGCGATCAGCCAGAGCCGATAGCCGGCGTCGAAGAGCGCGGCGACACAACTGGTCTCACTCAGGCCGCGTTCGGCGAGCAGGCCCGGATGGCATTCCAGCATGATGTACTGGTATCGGCCCGACGCCAGGCCGCGCCGCATTCCCGTGAGCACACCCGTTTCCGCTCCTTCGACATCGATCTTGACCAGTTGAACCGTGCCTATCGACGCCGCGTCGAGAGCCTCGTCCAGTGGCCGGCTGTCGATCTCAAAGTCGGCCTCGTCGGCGCGAACAGGGTCGACGGCTCGTGATAGCCCCCAGTTGCCATCTTCGGCGTTGAAGGCGGTGAACGGTACGCGCTCCTGGCGAGGTCCGATTGCGAACGGGTGCAACAGGACGTGGCGGAGCGTGTTCACGTCGATGTTCGCCGCCAGCAGCGCGAACAGACGCGGCTCCGGCTCGAACGCGACGACCCGTCCTTGCGGTCCGACGAGGTGCGCCGCCGCGAGCGTGTAGTACCCCCAGTTCGCGCCGACGTCGATGAACACACTTCCCCGCTGCAGGAGATCGCGCAGCAACTGCGTCTCCTGCGGCTCGTACCGGCCGGTAAAACAGACTTCCGCGGCCGTGGAGTCGCGCAGGTCGCAGTGAAAGACGCCACCGCCAAGGTCGGCGGGAAATCGCATGAGAAAGGGATAAGTTCCAAGGCGGCGGAGCCGGCTCAGCACTCGGTAACGTGCGAACGGGAGATGCGCCACCACCAGCGCTGCGGCATTCACCCACCGCGGAGCCCGGCGGTGATGCGCGATGACCGCACGATCTGACACAGACCGATTTAATCACTAATCACTCATCACGCATCACTCATCGCGAATCGTTGAATCCGAGCTCTCGATTCAAGGATTCAGCGATGAGCGATGAG
>JBBQEJ010000118.1:0-16175 GCA_038320555.1 Vicinamibacterales bacterium
GCGCGCGGCTGAAGGGCGCCACGTCACGAGCGACATTCGCGCGCTCGTAGCGTCGATGGATTCAAACCTTCCGATCCTGGGCGCGCGAACGCTGGAGGAAGAGATCACAGGCCCTGTGGAGACACAGTTGCGCATCGCCGCGTCGGTGTCGGGCTGCGTCGGCATCGTGAGCCTGCTGCTCGCGACCATCGGCATCTACGGCGTCACGGCGTACGTGGCCAGCCGGCGGACGCGCGAAATCGGGATCCGCCTCGCGCTTGGCGCCCAGCGCGCCGACGTGCTCGGCATGATTCTGCGGCAAGGGATGGTGCTCGTCGTCAGCGGGGCGGCTGTCGGTTTGATGCTCGCGGCGGCAGGGAGCCGGTTGTTGACCCGGCTGCTCTTTGGTGTTCCGCCACTCGATCCGGTTACGTTCGGAGGGGCGACACTGCTGTTTGTAATCATCGGCCTGGCGGCGTGCTACGTCCCGGCGCGCCGGGCTACCCGGATCGATGCGATGGAAGCCCTGAGATACGAGTAGGTTCGTTTGCGCCCAGCCCTAAAGGGCTGCCTCTTGCGACGGTGCGGGCTGCCAGACAGATCGAGGGGCCCGCCTCGCCCTTCGCAACCAGTCAAACACCAGTCTGATCTGTTTTTGAGCTTGACGGCCTGCGGTCCAACGGTTCCACTAGTGTGATGCAAGGCGAGAATCCCGAGGGCGCTCCGTGGGATGAGGGGGCGGCCCTCGCGGAGCTGGACCGCCTGCATCGAGCCATCGACGAGTGGCGGACGCGGCGCAAGCATGCCGGAGCCGCGTTTGACGAATTCGTGAGCGGATTCCGCACGCCGCCGCGCGAGCAGGCAGACGTTGACTCCCCCCTGACCAACGGGCCGCGAGCTCCCGATCGAGCTCCGCGATTGGCGTCCGTGCTCGATACGCCCCTCGCTGATTCCCCCAGAACAGTAACTTCAGCGCCCGTTGCGGAAGCTGCGAGCTCCACGGAGCCTCCTGCGCCGTCGGGCGTGCCCTCGCCCGTGCACGCCGATTTCCCTCTTTCGTCGATCGTCTCAGTGCTCGTGAAAGCGAGCACACTGCCTGCCGAGCAGCGGAAGCGCCGGGCGCGCCTGGGAGTTGTGGCCGGAGGCGTCGTCGTTCTCACCACAGCCGGAGTTCTGCTGATCCGCTCGGGGCAGGGCACGCCGGCCGGCTCTAATGTCGCAGCGCATCCAGCTCCTTCCCCGGCTGCTCGAGTCCCCCTTTCCGCTGTTCCGCTCTCCGCACAGAGGTCAGGCCAGGTGGATTCCAATGCGCCCCGCACGGAGATCACCGCGCTGCGGCGTGTGTGGGTGCGTGTGGTCGTGGACGGTACGAGCGAAGTCGAGCGCGAGTTACAGGCACAGGACCGCGTGCCGCTACGCCCCGGCCGAATAAACGTCATACGTGCCGGCGATGCGGGCGCGATTCGTTTGACCATCAACGGCAAGGATCAAGGTAAGTTGGGCGACGATGGCGAGGTGCTGACCCGCACGTTGAAGATCCCCCCGTCGCCGAGCCGCTGAACCCCGCCGCCGCCGGCCGTACCTCGTTCGGCCAGGAGGAGCAGGGAGACCGGTACACAAAAACGGCCGGCGTTTCCGCCGGCCGTTTCCGTTACTGAGGGAAGTCTCAGCGACTTCCCCCGTTAGTGTCTGCCATGCATGCACCTCCCGGCCGCGACCGTCTTGTGGTGTCCCCGTTTCAGGGACATGGTCGCTCGAGCCTTTTTTTGACGCCGTCGCGAAGGCGCGGCGAACCGACATCACAGAATAACACGAGGTTCCGGCGCAGGGGTTCTGTACGGCGTCGAAAAGCCAGGAGAAAACGCCGGGCCCGCACTCGAGCTGGGTCGAAAGCCATGCTGGTTGGCACCAGTTTATTGAACATTCGAGACACTCGGTACGCCATAGTAAAAGGATGCAGGATGCCACCGATGGAGAGGTGACCACCGGGACGGGTGAGAAGACGCGCGGGAACGCGTCGCAGCCCACTCATCAGCCACCTTCTTATGTCCTTGTCGTCGACGACGAACCCGTGGTTCGTGGGTTCCTGTCGCATTGCCTCGAAGAGTGGGGGTATGCCGTCCAGCAGGCTGGCAGCGCAGACGAGGCGCTCGATCTGATGGTAGCCAAACCGGCGTCGGTGGTTCTGGTCGACGTCAAGATGCCTGGCCACGATGGCTTGTGGCTCGCGGAGCGCCTGCGCGCCACCTGGCCGGGGACCCCGGTCGTCATGGCCTCCGGAATTGACGACCTCCAGACGATCCGGCAGAGCCGTGACCTTGGCGCGGTCGATTATGTGACCAAGCCGATCACGCCGTCGCAGCTTCGCGAGGTTCTTCGTCGGGTAACCACGGCTGGCAACGGGGAGACGGTGATGTCTGAAGATCCCGACGCAGCTCCGCCAGAGCTTCCACCGTCGCGTGAAAGCAAGGCTGAAGCCGAATACACCTTGGAATCCCCGGTGAAGTGCCCGGCCTGCGGTGAGCGAATGACAACCCTCAAGGCAGTTCGGCTGGTCCGCGCGCAGGTCAACTTTACGTCGACCTTGCCTCGACGCGGACGCGTCATCGTCTGTCCTCACTGTCTGGCTGTGATTCCTGCTGAACTGACCAATTTCTAGCGAGGTTGCGCCTCACACGATGGAGCCTCCGCCTCGCTAGGCCACGTGCTTGATTACACCCCGCTGACGCGGGGACCTCTAGTCGGGACACACAAGCACAGAAAAACCCACAGGTGCCTACCGGTTTCTTGCGGCGGCTGCCGTTGAATTGGTGCGGAACGATCGGTTTCGAAATGCTATCGTTGGGCGTCCCCGACGATGGCCCTGCTGCTTGAAACACGCGATCTCAAGAAGCACTACCGCATGGGGACGTCCACCGTGCGGGCCCTCGACGGCGTGTCCCTCTCGGTCCAGCAGGGCGAGTTCGTGGCGCTGCTCGGAACATCAGGCTCGGGAAAGTCCACGCTCCTCAATCTGATTGCAGGGCTCGATCGACCCACCGAAGGCTCCCTGCGAATTTTCGATCAGGACCTGGCCCGGATGTCGAGCGGAGAGCTCAGTCACCATCGCCGCCGGAACGTCGGCATAATCTTTCAGTCGTTCAACCTCGTCTCGACAATGACGGCCCGGGAGAACGTGACGCTGGCGATGATGTTTGCGGGCGTGCCGCGCGCGGAACGCGAGACCTGCGCGGGGCAATTGCTCCAGTCGATCGGACTCGGGGAGCGGCAAGCGCATCGGCCGCGGGAGCTTTCCGGGGGAGAGCAGCAGCGCGTGGCGATCGCGCGGGCGCTGTCCAACAAGCCGCATTTGTTGCTCGCCGACGAACCCACCGGCAATCTCGACAGCCGGACTTCCCGCCGACATCCTGGGCCTGCTGAAAGATCTCAACGAGCGCGACGGCAAGACGATCATCATGGTCACCCACGATGCGTCTCTGGCCGCCGCGTATGCGCATCGAACGATCACGTTGCTCGACGGAACCGTCGTGGACGAACGCGTGGAGTCGCGCGCATGACGTTCCGCGACACGCTGGAGCTCGCGCTGCGAAATCTCGGCGAGGCCAAGCTGCGCACGTCGCTCACGACGATGGGTGTGTCGATCGGAATTGCATCGCTCGCCGGCATGGTGTCGCTTGGCGTCGGCCTTCAGGATCAGTTCGTCGGGCGATTCACGAAGTCCGGCTTGTTCGACGCCATTACGGTCACGCCGGGGCAGGATTTGCCGGGATTCATGTCAGGCGGACGCGGTGGACGCCGCGGTGGATTCGGATCGCAGCGCCGGACCGCGCGGGGCGGTCCGTCAGCGTCCGACGTGCCGCTGCGAGCCGATCTGAATGATGAAACCGTGAAGGAGCTCGCGGCGCTCGGCGACGTGAAGGAGGTCTATCCGAGCGTGCGTGTACCGGTGGAAGCCAAACGGGCGTACAACGCACTCGTCGTCAAAGTGAAGCATGCGCAGAACACCCAGGACGTCGACAATCAGATCAAGAAGAAGGGCTTCTCGGCGTTCTCGCTGAATGATGCGCTTCGAGGCGCCAAGCGTGCCTTCATCATCCTCGACATCGTCCTCAGCCTGATCGGGTCCATTGCGCTCGCGGTGTCGTCGCTCGGGATCATGAATACGATGGTGATGTCGATCCTCGAGCGGACGCGCGAGATCGGCATCATGAAGGCGATCGGCGGCAGCGATGGAGATATCCGGCGCATCTTCCTGATTGAAGCATCGGCAATCGGATTCTTCGGCGGCGTGGCTGGTGTTGCGCTCGGCTGGATCGTCGGCCGGCTGATCAACTTCGGCGCCAATATCTACATCCAGAACCAGGGTGGAACGCCGGGCAATCTGTTTTCTCTGCCGTTCTGGTTGATCGACGGCGCGATTGGCTTTTCCATCGGGATCAGCCTGATCGCCGGCAGCTATCCCGCCGCCAGGGCTGCGCGGCTGGATCCGATTCAGGCCCTTCGACACGATTGAGAAGGAGATCCGGCTTTATGAAACGCTGTCTCTCCCCCTGGTTTCTTCTCGTCGCGCTGCTGTCCACTCATCCCGCCTTTGCCCAGAGCAAGGCGAAGGCGGAGAACGTTCCCGAGATCCCGTACGATTCGGTGCCGAATTTTCTGAAGCTTCCGCCGAATCTCTATCTTGGCGAAGGCATCGGCGTGGCGACCAATTCCAAGGGACACGTGTTCGTCTACACGCGAAGCGCTGATACCCGACTGTTCGAATTCGACCAGAACGGAGCCTTCGTCCGCGAAATCGGCCAGGGACTCTACGGCTTCGAGTTCGCGCATGCCGTCCGCGTCGATCGCGACGACAACATCTGGGCTGTCGACGAGGGGACGAACATGGTCATCAAGTTCAACCCCGAGGGGCGCGTGGCGATGGTGATCGGCCGAAGGCCCGAAGCCATCGAAGGACTCGCGGTGTCGCCGCCAGGCGCCCCGGCGCCGCCGCCGGAGCCGTATGTGTTCAGCCGTCCCACGGATGTCGGGTGGGACGCCACCGGCAACATCTTCGTGACCGACGGATACGGCAACTCGCGCGTGGTGAAGTTCGACAGGAACGGCCGGTTCATCAAGCAGGCCGGCACACGCGGCAGTCAGCCAGGTCAGCTGAACCTCCCTCACACGATGGCGATGGACGCGCAAGGGAATGTGTACGTCGGGGACCGCGGCAACGCGCGCGTGCAGGTGTTCGACAACGACCTGAATTTCAAGGCCATCTACGACACCGTTGGCAATCCCTGGGCGGTGTGCATTTCCTCTGGGCCGCACCAGTACCTCTTCGTATCGAATTCCATTCCCGACAACGGCCTCGCACAGTTCCAGGACATCACAGGTGAGATCTACAAGATGGAGCTGGACGGCAGGATCGTCGGCAAGTTCGGCAAGGCCGGCAAACAGTTGAAAGAGTTCAGCACCACGCACGAGATCGATTGCCGAAATCCAGACGAGCTGTTCATTGCGGAAATCACGGCGTGGCGTATCCAGAAGATCATCCTGAGGCCCCGGCCTGAGCGAGCACCGCGAGTCGAAGAGCCAGGCGATAGGAGCAGCCGATGAAGCGAGGAGCCCATCTTGTTGGAAGCGCGCTGACGCTGTTGCTTGTTACCCACCTGTCCGGTCAGACGTCGGTCCCTGAGATTCCCTTCGACTCGGCGGCTGACGTGCTGAAGATGCCGCCCGACATCCATCTCGGCGAAGTGGCCGGCATAGCGACCAATTCGAAGGGGCAGCTGTTCGTGTACACACGGACAGGGAATCCAACCGCCGGCCTTGGGAATTCCCGGCTATTCACGCATGGCGGCTCGCGCCTCTTCGAATTCGCTCGCAACGGCGCCTTCGTACGGGAGATCGGCCAGGGTTTGTACGGTTTTCTGGTTGCGCACGCGGTGCGGGTGGACGCGCAGGACAACATCTGGGTCGTCGACGAGGGGTCAAACCAGGTCATCAAGTTCAGTCCGGACGGACGCGTGCTGCTCGTGCTTGGGCGCAAACCCGAAGCGGTGTCGATCCGGACGCCACCGGCAGGCTCATCGGCGCCGGCCGCCGGCCGCGGAACGGCCTCGGCGTCAGGCGCCGGTGGCGCCGGAGATCAGTTCCTGCGCCCGAGCGACGTGGCGTTTGACGGAGAGGCTAACATCTTCGTCGCGGACGGCCATGGCGGCAACGCGCGTGTGGCAAAGTTCGACAGGAACGGCCGCTTCCTGACGACGTGGGGTTCGCGAGGATCGGATCCCGGTCAATTCGACACGCCGCATTCGATCGCCACTGACGCGCAGGGCAACGTCTACGTCGCCGACCAGGGCAACAAGCGGATTCAGGTCTTTGACGGCAAGGGCGCCTTCAAGTCGCAAATCAATAACGTCGGCGTCCCGACGGCGCTCTGCATCTCTCCCGGCTCACATCAGTATATTTACAGCTCCCACTCCGGTGATCCCTACGGGATGGATGATGCCGCGATCTACAAGCTCGAGCTCGACGGCCGCATCGTCGGAAAGCTGGGCAAGGCGGGCAAGCAGTTGAAAGAGTTTGGATTCGTCAACCCGATCGACTGCCGCACCGAGAACGAGCTCTCCATCGGCGAGCTGACCAATTGGCGCGTGCAGAAACTGACCCTCCATCCGGACCAGGCACGCTGATGGGTGAGACATGTCGGGATTCGGGGTCGGGATCCGAATTCCGCGAACCGCGAACCGCGATTCTTGATGATTTGGCGCAAAGGAGATGTATGAGAAAAGCACTGGGCTTCCTGACGGCGGCACTCGTTATCGCATTCCTTGGAAACGCTGCGCCCGCGCGCGCGCAGGACGGTAAGCTCCGGATCATCGCGTTCGGTGCGCACCCGGATGACGCCGAGTTGACAGTAGGGGGCACGGCCGCGAAGTGGGCGGCGCTCGGACATCACGTCAAGTTCGTCTCGGTCACCAACGGCGATATCGGGCATTGGAAGGAGGCCGGGGGTCCGCTCGCGCGTCGCCGCACGGCGGAGGTGCAGGAGACGGCGAGGCTGCTCGGCATCACCACGCAGGTCCTCGACATCCACGACGGCGAGGTAGAGCCCACGCTGGAGAATCGGCGCACGATCACGCGCCTCATTCGGGACTGGAAGGCGGACATCGTGATGGGCCACCGGCCGAATGACTATCATCCTGATCACCGGGCCGTCGGCCAGCTCGTACAGGACGCCTCCTACATGGTCACGGTGCCCTTCTTCTGCCCGGACACTCCTCACCTGGAACGCAACCCGGTCTTCCTTTCCTTCAATGACGGCTTCACGAGACCCAATCCCATCCAGGCGGACATCGTCGTGGCGATCGACGACGTGGTGGAGAAGAAGCTGGCCGCGGTGGAGGCGTTGCCCTCGCAGTTTTATGAGGGAGGGGCCAACGGCGGCCCGCAGCTGGTTCCGAGCGATGCGGCCGGAATAGCGCGCCGGAAAAACGAGGTTCGCGAGGAATTCAAGAAGCACTTTGCCGGGCCCGCACGCCAGTACAGGGCAAAGCTGCGCGAGTTGTACGGACCGGAGCGTGGAGACGCCGTGCAATACGCCGAGGCGTTCGAGATTTCAGAATACGGCCGGCGGCCGAATGCCGAAGAGATCCGGCGCCTGTTTCCGTTCTTCAGCGCCGTGAAGTAAATGAGCAACGATACCGCGTTCGAGATGGCCGTCTCCAGTGTTCGTTTCGGCGTCGGGGTGACGCGCGAGGTGGGCATGGACCTGAAAGAGATGAGCGCCAGTCTCGTGCTGGTGGTGACCGATCCGGTTGTGAGCCGGTTGCCGCCTGTCCGAACCGTTCTCGAATCGCTCGAGCAGAATGGTGTGTTGTTCGGGATCTATGATCGCGTTCGTGTCGAGCCGACCGAGGAATCGTTTCTCGATGCGATCGCGTTCGCGCGGGCGCGGCCGTACGACGCGTTCGTCGCTGTCGGCGGTGGTTCGACGATCGATACTGCAAAAGCCGTAAACCTCTACACCACGCATCCCCCCGCCGACTTTCTCGACTACGTGAACACGCCGATCGGCAAGGGCCTGCCCGTCCCGGGGCCGTTGAAGCCGCTGATGGCGATTCCGACCACCGCCGGCACGGGCAGCGAAACGACCGGCGTCAGCATCTTCGATTTGCAGCGGATGCACGCCAAGACAGGCATCGCCAATCGATGGCTGAAGCCGACGCTCGGCTATCTGGATCCCGAGAACACGCGCACTATGCCGCCGCAGGTGGCGGCCTCCAGCGGCCTGGACATACTGAGCCACGCGGTCGAGTCGTATACCGCGATGCCGTTCACTGGCCGGCCCCGCCCGGAGCGCCCGGCGCTGCGGCCGGCGTATCAGGGATCGAACCCGATGAGCGACGTCTGGTCCATGCAGGCGCTGCGGATGGTCGCGCAGTTCCTCGTGCGCGCCGCCGACGACCCGACAGACGATGAGGCGCGCGCGAATATGCTGCTGGCTGCGTCGTATGCCGGTGTCGGCTTCGGGAATGCTGGCGTGCACTTGCCGCACGGCATGTCCTATCCGGTGTCGGGGCATGTGAAAAGCTACCGCGCGCCGGGGTACGCGACCGATCATCCGCTCGTTCCCCACGGCATTTCGGTGATTCTCAATGCGCCCGCCGTCTTCCGCTTCACCGCGCGCGCCAACCCCGGCCGTCACCTGCAGGCAGCCGAGGCGCTCGGGGCCGAGGTATCCCATGCGCGTCCGGAAGACGCGGGAAAGATTCTCGCAGATCGAATCACGTGGTTCATGCAGCGGCTGGGCACGCCGAACGGCTTGCGGGCAATTGGCTACTCTTCGTCTGATATTCCCTCCCTGGTGGAAGGAACCCTGCCCCAGCATCGTGTGACCAGGCTGTCGCCGCGGCCTGCGGGTCCCGACGAGCTGAGCGCGCTCTTCGACGAGGCGATGGTTGCGTGGTGAAGGAATTGGCCGAATCGATTCGGCCCATATTCGTGAGAAAATGGCCCGCCCGACGCTGCCCTCGCCTCCGTCGGCCTTTGGACGTATCATGTCGGCACATCTGATGCTTGGTCGCGTAGCCCTTGTCCTGTTGTTCGTCGTGGCGCTCCCGCAGCCTCAGGGGCAGATTCTCCAGGTGGCGCCGCTCGCCCGCGACGGCGACGTCCTCGTGTCGTTCAAGCTCGCGCAGGAGCCCACTGACGAGATCCGAAGCGCCATCCACAGCGGCCTGACTGTGAGCCTTGTCTACAAGATCGATCTCAGACGCAGTTCCGCCGGGTGGATCGATCGCACGATCGCCTCGACGGTCGTGACCGCGACGGTCCGCTACGACAATCTCACGCGCCGATATGCGGTCAGGCGCATGATCGACGGCCGGATCGACCGAGCCGACGAGATGGATCGCGAAGACACCGTCTGGGCGTGGCTGACGAACCAGTTCGAAAAGCTGCCGCTGTTCCGCAGTATCGGGCTCGAAGTCAATGGCGAGTACTACGTCCGCGTCCGGGCCCACAGCACGCCGCGCAACATGTCTTTCGTCTGGCCGTGGCAGGCCGACGACGTGGTCGGCCTGGCGAAATTCACCTTCATGCGTTGATATGCGGCCATTCCTTGCAGCCGTGGGTCTGGCGTTCGTCCTGGCAGCGACTGAAATCGCGGGTCAACAGCCCCCCGTGTTCACGCCGTTCGGCGCGCTTCCTGTTCTCGATGCGTATCTCGAGAGTCTGCGCCAGCAGGTCGGAATTCCAGGGATGTCGGCGGCGGTGGTCCGCGACGGCGTTGTCATCTGGGAAAAGGGCTACGGGTTCCAGAACACTGCGTCTCGCATCCGCGCGGCGCCGGATACGCCGTACTTGGTCGGAGATCTCAGCGGGACGCTCGCGGCGACCATGATCCTGACATGCATCGAGCAGCGCCATCTCTACCTCGACGACCCTATTCGGAAGTACGGCGCTGAGCTTCCCGAAGCCGACGTGACGATACGCGATCTGCTGAGCCACACGACCCCGGCCGCGGAGGAACCTTTTACGTACAGCCCGGAGCGGTATGAACAGCTGACCGCCGTCATGGAGAGATGCGAATCACGTTCGTTCCGCAAGAGCGTTGCCCAACTGCTGGACTCGAACGCCATGCGGGATTCCGTGCCCGGCACAGACCTCTGGCACTCCGACACGGTCCTGCGTGAAGGTGAGTTCGAGGGAGAGGACGTCGATCGCTATCGTCATGTGCTGGAGCGGATGGCGGTGCCCTATAAGGTTGACAGCCGCGGGCGCGCGGAGCGCACGGAGCTGCCGCCAATGCCGATGTCCGCATCGGGTGGCCTGGTCAGCACCGTCCGCGACCTTGCCCGGTTCGACGCGACTCTCGACTCCGCCGTAATCCTGCGCCAGGAGACGCTCGACATGGCGTGGAACCCTCAGATCACGCCAAGCGGGTTCGTGTCGCCCATGGGCCTTGGCTGGTTCGTGCAGAGCCATCGCGGGGAGCGCGTCGTGTGGCATTTCGGCATGATCGGCAACGCGTACTCATCGCTTGTGGTGAAGCTGCCGGATCGCAAGCTGACGTTTATCCTCCTCGCCAACAGTGACGGCCTCAGCGCGGCGTTTCAGTTGTCGTCCGGCAACGTTACCCGCTCGCTTTTCGCGACGCTCTTTCTCAGGCTCGTGACGTAGGTGCCCGTGCGCCTTTCCAGAGCGCTCGCCGCCGGCGTCCTGCTGGCCCTCGCCTTCCCGCAACCAGCCGCTGCCGAATGGCATTTCACGCCGATGCTGGGCACGACGTTTTTCATCAAGACCAGCGTCGTTGACCTGGACGCTGCTACCGATCAGATTCATCGCAACTATGGTGGGTCGGTCGCGTTGCTTGGCAGCGGAATTGTCGGCGCCGAGGGGCTGATCGTCTGGACGCCAGGTTTGTTCACGGGCGACAAGGGCCTTGTGGTGAAGAGTCGATCCATTTCTGCAATGGGGAACGTTGTCGTCACGACGCCGCGCCGCTGGACCGAGTACTCCCTCCGGCCATTCATTACGGGCGGATTCGGGGTCATCCACGTGTCGAAGACCGACGTCTTCCAGGTATTCCCTTTCAACTCCAACATTCCCGCATTTAATATCGGCGGCGGCGCAATCGGATTTCTTTCGAAACGAACAGGCCTTCGCTTCGACCTCCGGTATTACAGCAGCCTTGCCCGATCGGATGAGGGACCCGTGGCCATCGGCCCCGTGCACATCCGATACATGACCGCGTCGGTCGGCCTCGTGCTGCGGCGATAACGGCTGGGGGCCTACGGTCCGATCCGTACGGTCAACGGCAACGTAACGGCCAGGTTCTGGCCGGGCGCCGTGTGCAGGTTCGACACTTCCAGCGTCAGCTCGACATGATGCTCTCCGGCGGGAGCTCCAGCCGTCAACGGCGGGCGGACGAAGGTCACGCTTTCCGCGTCGAGGGTGAGCGGGCTCGAAAAGATCATCCACTCTGGCGCGCCGCGGACCACAACGTGCATCGGAATTGCGGACACGTTCCGCAGTCGGACGAAGGGAGCGACGCCCGGCTTTCTGGTCACCGTCGGCGTTTCGACGACGATCGATCCGGTCCATAAGCCGCGCAGATACTCCTCCGGCCCCCACACATCATCTCCCTGCCACGCGGCGGTGCGACGGGAGACAAGCGCCTCGCGGACGCCGTCAAGGTCGGCCGTCTTCGCAAAGAGCAACGTGATCGGGCGGTGCGCGGTGGCAGTGCGCGGCGGAATCGGATCGTGTGCGTCGCTGTCGGCAAGGATGGTCAGTCGCCGTTCGGCAATCCAGGGGTACGCCTCGTCATAAAAGTCGGGGCCGTTGACGAGCTCCATGCCCTGGAAAAGTCCCGCGTCGAACGCGCGAGCGATCGGCGGGAACCAGACCGCCCGCGAAACCCGATAGCGGGGGTGATTCCAGAAGACGAACGCGTTCTGCGCTTTTGCACGCCGCAACGCCTCCATCAAGTCGTTGGGGACGTTCAGGACGCCCGGATCGGTAATGAACAGCGCGTTGAAGTGCGCGGATCCTTCCGGCAGCACGAGCGCCGCCGGCGGATCCGGCTTCGTGATTTCGACGCCCCGCACAAGGATCACCCCGAGTTGGTCCGCCAGGGGCTTCGCGATGACGTACGATCGGCCGATATCGACCTTCACGTCGGCGGAGTGAGGGGTGTACTCGGCGTGCTCGGTCAGCGCAATGACGTCCAACCCGTCGCGCCACGCGTCCTGCACGTGCGCCGTCGGCCACACGTTGCCGTCCGAAAAGACCGTGTGCAGGTGAAAGTCCGCCTTCAGCGTCTTGAAGCCTGGCACATCGGGCACCGGCAGCGCCTGTCGCACGGGTGTCTGCGCGTGGACGATCGCCCCGGCGAGACCCAGGATCAGAAGAAGCCAGTACCGTCGCATCAGTCGACCCCCGGCCCCTTCTTCTCCGGCGGCTTATTGAACGAGCGTTCCACGGTATCGTTCACGTCCACCGATACCGGGTGATCCCGCCAGAGCCATCGCATCATGTCCGGCAGGATTGCGCCGCCCTGCTTCTGGCCGTGGCGGCCGATGCCCCAGGAGTAATTCACGTCGTACCCCTTCTCCGTGAGTGCCTGCATCAGGCGGACATTCTGCAGAAACCAGTCGCGCGTCTCGTCGTAGTTGCCCTCGCGACCGACACCGCGGTTATCGTTCCGGCCGTCCTGGAGGAAGATCCGGATCGGCTTCTTCTCGCTCTTCCGGACGATGCCGGAATACGCATGGCCGCCGCGGATATTCGTAAAGCTGCCGACGATGCTCAAGACTTTGCGGAATTCGTTCGGACGCTCCCACGCAACCGTGAACGCGGCGATCGCGCCGGAGCTCGCGCCGCCGATGCCGCGGCGCTCCGGATCTTTTGAGATGTTGTACTCCTTGTGGAGCACCGGCATCAGCTCGTCGACAATGACGCGGGCGTACTTGTCGTCGAGCGTGTTGTATTCGGTCGGACGGTTGGTCGTCCTGTCGCCCCACTCCTGCGGCGTCGGCTCCGGCTGATCGGGTCGTCGCCCGGGGTTGATGAACACCGCGAGCATTACCGGAATCTCCCGCCGATCGATCAGGTTGTCGAGCACGTTCGGCGCGCGGGCGTCCCCCTCCATGTTCTTGAATGCCTGACCGTCGTTGAAGATCATCAGGCTCGCGGGCACCGACGGGTCGTATTGCGCGGGCACGTAGACCCAGTATGTATGCTGCGTGCCTGGGTAAGCCTGGCTCGGCAGCGTGAACGGGCCGCGAACCTCTCCCTTCGCGACCCCTTCGCGCGGGAGCGAGTCGGGTCCGAGCTGATAATGGCTGTCGGGGTTGGGAGGCTGAGCGACCGGCGGCGCAACGGAAGGCGCCGGCGCCTGCGTCTGCGGCTGCGTCTGAGCGCCGGGCAAGCGCAGGGAGAGAACGGCTACGACTGCCATGAACCAGATTCGTCCACGCATCACAGAAACTCCTTCAAGAACGCAATGATCGCCAGGCGCCCCTCGGGCGTCTCCTGGTGCTCGACGTCGTATCGCAGCAGCTTCCAGCGTTCCGGGTGCCCGACCTTTGTGTACACCTGCGTAAGCTCGCGATCGATGACGTCCAGGCCTTCGACCGGCGTCAGTTTGTCCCGCAGTCCCGCGAGACCCAGGTGCGCGCGCGGCGCGATGAGCGCGTTGATCTGCGCCGTCGTAAAGTGATTGATCAGGCCGGGCACGAAGTAATACAGGCCGTGCAGCGAGAGCGCCTTCCTGGCGAGAAGCGCCTGAAAATCCGTCAGGCAGTTGATATCGACTGTGACCTTGATTCGCTCGTCGAGCGCGCCCAGCCACCACGCCATGGTGCTGCCCATCGACATGCCAAGCGTCCCCACGCGCCGGGGATCTACCTCAGGACGCTTGACGAGGAAGTCCAACGCGCGCAAGCCGTCGTACACCATCATTCCCCAGAGCACCTGTCCGCGCCACAGCATGGCCTTGAACATGTCGGCCTCTGACGTGTGGCTGCGCTCTCCGAAGACCCAGGAGTCGATACAGAGGGCGACGTAACCAAGATCCGTGAGAACCTTCGCGTAGGGCACGGGCTGAAGGTAGCTCCGCCCTTCGATGAACTCCTGCTTCCCGATCGTGTAGCCGCCACCGTGCGAGTGGTCGAAAAGGACAGCAGGGACGCGGCCGCTGATCGAGCGAGGACGCGCCAGATAGGCCGGCACCGTCTCGATCCCGTTGAGATCGAGGTCCCACGTCTCGAGCACGTAGCCCTCGCGTTCCTCTTCCTTGCGCTGCTTCCCGCCGATGGGGCGCTTCCGATCCGGCAGGTCGCCAAGAAGTCCGTACAGTTCGCGCCGGCGCTGAACCGCACCGGGCGGGGACGCGGATTTCGTCTGCCGTCGAGTCATAGGTGACAGCGAAGCGAGCGAAGCCATGCCGGTCAGGCCGAGCACATCACGCCGGGTGAGTCGAGTGGAGCGCATACGCGGAATCATAACCGCGCTCGGCGTATCATGCTTCAGGAGGCGAATATGGTCGGAATCGTCGTCATTCTCGTCATCCTCTGGTTCCTGGGTGTGGTGACAAAGAACACGCTGGGCGGGTTTCTTCACATCCTCCTGGTCATCGCCATCATCTTCCTGCTGATAAACGTCATCCGCGGCCGCGGCGTGTAGCCCTCATGGATCTGAAATCGCTGACGCACCCCATCGTCCAGCTCTCGCTCGATCTCACGTCGATAGACGAGGCCCTCGACACCGCGGCCATCGGGGTCGAAGCCGGCGTGGACTGGCTCGAGGCCGGCACACCGCTTCTGCTCGGGGAGGGGCTGCACGCCGTCGAGAAGCTTCGCGCGCGCTTCCCGAAACATCCGATCGTGGCGGATCTGAAGACGATGGACGGCGGGTATCTCGAAGCCGAAATGATGGCCAAGGCGGGGGCCGACTTCGTGGTCGTGATGGGTCGTGCCCACGAGGCCACGATCAGGCGCGTCGTCGAGGCCGGTCGCGACTTCAATATCCGAGTGATGGGAGACAACCTCGGCGCGGACGATCGTGTCGGGTGCGCGAAATGGATGGAACGTCTCGGCGTCGACGTGATCGTTCACCACATCGGGTTCGACGAGCGGGCCATGATCCGCGGCCTGAGCCCGCTCGACGAGCTGGATGACGTCGTGCGGTCCGTGGCGATCCCCGTGCAGGCCGTCGGCGGCCTGTCGATCGACCAGGCGATCGAGTGCGCCCGCCGTGGCGCCAGGCTCGTCGTCGTCGGAGCGCCCCTCGTCATCGACGGCACAGCCTTTCGGCCTGCGGACGGGAATCTGTTTCAGAAACTGAAACAGATTTGCGACGACGTGCATCGCGTCGCGCCCGCCTAGTACGACTTTCTCAGATCAGCCCATTTGCTCGGTCGACGGCCCGCGACTTGTCACGACGAGGTTCGCGCAGAGAGCGCCAAGCGCGCGGAGAAGACAAGTAAGGAAGCGGCTGCTGGCACCGTTCCGGCGACTCGCGCTTCGCGCGAGCAGGAGGGCCACAAGATCCCGAAAACAAACAGCCGGAGCCTCAGGCGCTGCTTGTTTTCGGGATCTTGTGACCCTCCTGGCGTCGCCGGAACGGTTCTCGGCAGCCTTCTCGGCGTTCTCTGCGTCTCTGCTTCCTCCGGGTGGCATCGTCTTCTCCGCGCACGGGGAAACACCGGTAACGCCGAGCGATACCACGCAAAAAGTACGACGACCTCAGAGAGGATCACTCTCGAATTCCAAGGAAATTCGTCAATCTGACAAAGTCGCACTAGTCCCCTGGATCGGTGATTTCTAGGATAAGTCGGGTCATTGTCCATGCACCTGCTGCACGCGAAGCCCGAACCGCCGCATCTTGTCGAGGATCTCGTCGGCGGTCTTGACCCATCTGAAGGGCGTGCGCCGTTCGTTGTGCACCTCGACGTAGGCCAGAATTGCCGCCCGGAGCTGGGGGATGCTGGTGTGCGATCCGCGCTTGAGGGCCTTCTGCGTGAGCAATCCAAAGAAGCGCTCCACGAGGTTCAGCCACGACGCGTAGGTCGGCGTGAAATGAAAGTGGAAGCGGGGATGCCGGAGCAGCCATCGATGGACCGGCGGCGCCTTGTGGGCCGAGAGGTTGTCCAGGACGACGTGGACCTCGCGGTCGGTGTCGACGGCGTCATCAATCTCGCG
>JBBQEJ010000119.1:0-16030 GCA_038320555.1 Vicinamibacterales bacterium
CCGCGCTCAAGCCGGTCTTCGGCGGCAAGGCCCAGGTGAACATGTTCGAGATGACCAAGCTGGTCAGCAAGCACCTGAAGTAGCCCCGCGGTTCTCTTGAGCATCTCGCGCGAGGCGCGCGGATACAGATCGCCACGCTTCGGCCGGTCAGTCTGCCCGGCGGAGGTGTGGCGATTCAATCCCCAATCCCTGATCCCAACTCACTTATCCTGAATCTTTGAATCGCGCGCTCGGATTCAACGATTCGTGACTTAGTGATTCATCGTGAATCCGCACCGCTTGAGAAGGGCCTTGAAGCGCGGATCGTCGCGGTACGGATCCCACTTGGGATCCACGGTCAGGAATATGAGATGGACGTCTCGCGCCTTATACGCGCGGTCGAGCCACGTGAAGGCCGCTTCCGGCTCGTCGAGACCGGCGTTCACGAGCGCCATAGCATAGGGCGGGACGTACTGCCGGCGGGAACGCGTCTCCAGCGTTCTCAGCAGATCGCGGGCTTCTTTCGTCTTCCCTGCCTTCGCTAGGGAATATCCTCTGGTTGAGATCGTCTTGCTGTTGCCCCCTGAGATTCGCTCGGCGTTGCTCAGCGCCTCCAACGCGAGGTCGGTCTTGTGCTCTCGCTCGTACACCTGCCCGAGTTGCATGAAGCCAATCCAGAATTTCGGGTCGAGGGAAAGTGCCTGGTTCGCGTGTTCGACAGCCCTGTCATAGTTGCGTGCCTGGAAGGCAACCTGCGAGGCAATCGCATGATTGATGGCCTCGAGCGGTTCCAGGTCGATCGCCTGCTGCATGGAAGCCGCTGCCTCCGCGTGTCGGTACGTGTGCGAGAGCAAGACGCCCAGCATGCGCCGGGCGAGGGCGTAATGTGGATCGAGTTCAGTTGCCCGTCTAAGCGCAGCCTCGGCAGCCCAGTCCCAGTCGATGAGGAACGCCACGTATCCCAGGGACCCTTGCACTTCTGCGAGGTCGGGATCGGCTTGAAGAGCGCGCTTCTCAGCGTCTTGGGCGAGAGGTCTCATGACCGCCGGCTCGGCATCGCCGTTCAAGAGGCCGGCGGTATAGTTGAACGCAAGCCCGGCCAGTGGGAGCGCGTAAGTCGGATCCAGTGCGAGGGCCTTTTGGTAGTGTCGAGCCGCTTGCGCATTCGCGATCGCCGTCGCCTGGTTTGCGAATCCTCTGCCGCTTAGGTACAGAACGTACGCCTCGGCGTTCTGCGGTTGCCTCCGTGTCAGCGCGCTGAGGCGTTCGGGCGAAAGCCGACGGCTGAACTCTTGCGCAATCGCGATGCTCAGATCCCGTTGCAGACCAAGGATGCTCGTCGGCTCCTGATCGTAAGACTTGGACCACACCTGGGCCTGATCCCGTACGCGAATCAGGTTGGAGATGACGCGCACCCGTTCCCCCTCCACGCGAACGGTGCTCACCACGAGATAATCGGCCGTGAGCTCTCGACCGATCTCGGCAGGCGATTTGGTGGTGCGCTTGTAGCGCATGGTGGAGCGACTACTCTTGACGACCAGGTGGTCGGGATCGATCATGCTCAGCGCCGCGGTGGTCTCTTCGGTGAAGCCGTCGGCCAGGTACTCATGCTCAGGATCGTTCCCGAGGCTGTCGAAGGGCAGCACCGCGAGCGTCAGAGGGACCACATTCGCGCCGCTGCCGCGCCAGGCCCATCCCGCAACGCCAAGAAGTAACGCGATGGCAACCGCTGCGGCCGCGAGCACCGCCTTGGTTCGAGTGCTCACTCGCCGCGGCTGCCCAGAGGCCGGAGGGTTGGCAGCTTCGGGAACCGGTGCGACCGGTCCAATGAGCCGATAGCCACGCTTCGGGATGGTCTCGAGCAGCCGCGGTTGCTCCGCATCGTCGCCGAGCGCCTGACGCAGCTCGGTGACCGTGCGCGTCAAGGCCGACTCGCTGATCGCCTGGGATCCCCAGACATCATCGAGCAGTCGGTCCTTCGGGATGACTTCACCCGCGCGCCCAGCCAAGTACGCCAGCAAATCCATCACCTTGGCGCGTACCTGGACCGTCCGGCCATCCTTCGACAGCCGGCACAGGGCCGGCTGCACCAGCCAGTCGCCAAGGCGAAAGTCACCCTGCATAGCCGTCCAACGGTAACTGAAACCTGGTCACCAAAGATTCACAACTCTGCGACCCGGGAAGAACTCGCGGTTCTTCAGGGAGGATTCAGGCCCGATTTCAAGCTTTGCTGACCACGGTGCGCCAGGGTCGATCGCATGTCCCCGACAGCGATTCGACGGTGCGCCGTCACGATGTTCACCGTGGCCAGCCTTGGGCTGCCATTCCCGGCCGAATCAGGCTCGCCTCAGTCCTTGGAGCGCGCGGGTCCGAGTGCCAGGACGGTCCCGCAAACAGAAAAGATGGCAGCCACGCTCGTCCGCGATGCCGAGGCGGACGTGGCTGACCAGACGTCCGCTGATGTTCCCTGGACTCGGGTATACATTCACGATGCGTTCACTGGCGACGCCGCGCGAGGCGCTCTTCGGGCTGCATCCAGGCGGTTAGCGAAACCAGCCTGTCAGTCCGTGCTGTCCGAGTTCCGCGACGAACGTGGTCTGCCGCTGACCGAGAAGCTACGCGAACTGGGCGCGAGCCCGCAGGGCTATCTCCGGCTGGTCGTCTTCCTCGACGGCGGAGGGACCCCGCAATGCGCTAGACCGGGAGTGCTCACCTACACCAGCCGGAACAGCCGCGTCGTCTATCTGTGCGGCCGTGACTTCGAGCGGGCGGCGCGTCGTGATCCCAGGGAGACGCAAATCACCCTCATTCACGAGCTGCTCCATACATTGGGTCTGGGCGAAAATCCACCCTCGCCGCGGGATATCAGTTTCCGGGTTCTTCAACGCTGCTCGGAGAGGCGCCGACTCCGACGACTCTTGTCACCGGCGTAGAGTGTAATTGTGTACCCCACAAGCGCGGCTCACCTGGACGAGCTGTGAACGCAGGCAACGCGGCGTTCCCTGTGCCGGTGATGTATTCCTGGTCGCCCGCGTTACGCACGTAGACGGCAATCTCCCAACGACGGCTCGCCGGCTCGAAGCCGGCGCGCAGATGGACGAGCCTGTACGCCCGTTGTGTCTCGATGGCGTCGTTGACCGGCGTAAAAAACACTCGGCTCTGCCACGACAGATCACCCCGAACGGAGGCCGTCCCCTTCCGCACGGCGCGTACATCCCACAAGTTAGCCGGGCTGACGAAGGTGTAGCCAGGTTTCGGCGAATCGGTTTGGCATATGTGAGCGGAACCCCCTCGTACCGTCCGTGGTCGCCTGACAGTAGCAGTTCGCTGCGGGCTCCAATTACGAGACGAAGCTGCCCGCGTCCCGCCCACGTGTCCTCGCTGCCGAGTGAGTGGTCAGGGTGATCGAGATCCCTCACGAAGCCGTGGCGCGTGCCGCGGAGGAATGCAACGAGCGTCCTGATCGGGATGGCGGTAATCGACAGGGGGTCGCTTGGAGATCAGCGGCTCCTGTCTTCGTCGCGCTGATCGCCACCCGCTCGGAGAACGACGAGAGGAGAACCACCACATCCAGCGTCGTCGAACCGCCGTCAACATCGAGACTCTTGCTCCACGGTCCGAACCCGCGGAGTGAGGCCGTGAGCAAGTAGCGTCCTGGGGAGAGCTTCTCGAACTCGTAATTGCCTTGCTAACCGGTGACAACCGTTCGAGGCGCGATCAGAGCCGCGCCGGAAATGGACAGAGTCACCCCTGACAACACGCCGCCCGTGCTGTCGCGAACGACGCCGGCGAGTTGCCCGATCGCGTGAGCCTGCGCCGCCGTGTCACACGCCAGCAGGGAGCCGGAGCACGCGAGCGCCCTGAGCGCGCCGAACAGCCGCTGCATGCTCATACTTTGCCGGCTTTGCCGGCTGCTGGTAGGGGATTCCTCTCGGATTTACCGTAATCTCCGCGTGTGCGCCGCGCTGTTCACTTTTGCACAGTCCCGGCTACACTCTCGTCGTCAGTAGTAGCTGCAGTCGAGCCGAGCCTTTTATAAAAACAGACAACCTTCGTTCGTCATCGTTACCTTCGTTCCTCCGCTGTGAACTCCGTTTCCTCCGTCCCCTCTCCGTCTTTTACGTCGTTAGTACCACCTTTCCGATATTCGATCGGCTCTGAATGAAGCGGTGCGCGTCGGCCGCGCGCTCGAGGGGGAATGTGCGCGCGACGACCGGTGCCAGACGGCCCGCGTGGAGCTCGCTGATCAGCATCTCCATCAGCCCCGCGAGTTGGCGCCTTTCGTCCCAGAGATGACCGATGTGCAGGCCGAACACGCCGCGGTTGCGGTTGATGAGCGACATCGGATTGAAGCGCGGGGTCGCCATCCACGCCTGGAACGCGCGCCAGGTACTGCGCCGCTCGCCAGGCGCGGCTGACGACAGACCGAAGATCACCAGCCGGCCGAGGGGTGCCAGCATCCGGTAGCTGTCCGTGAAGCTTCGTCCTCCGATCGGATCGAGGATCACGTCAACGCCGCGGCCGCGGGTGAGTTTGCTGACCTCCTCGCCCACGTTCGCGTGCCGGTAGTCGATGGCGTGATCGACGCCGAAGCTTCGCAGCGCGTCGTGCTTGAAGGCCGAAGCCGTGCCAATCACCCTCGCGCGCCTCAGGCGCGCCAGCTGCGTCGCTGCGACGCCGACCCCTCCACCAGCGTTGTGGACCAGGACGGTTTCTCCGGGGGCCAGCGCCGCCATGCGATAGAGCGCGAGGGAAGCGGTCAGGTAGTTTACAGGCACGGCCGCCGCCTCGGAATCGCTCAGCTCGTCAGGAAAATGAAATGCCTGCGAGGCGGGAACCACGACGACGTCCGCGTAGCCGCCGAACCGCGTGAGCGCGATCACGCGGTCACCTTCCGAGAATCCAACCACGGCCCGGCCGACCGCATCGATCCGGCCGGCAACCTCGTAGCCCACCACCATCGGTGGCTTTGGCGCGTCCGGATACAAACCGAGACGGGCGAGGATGTCTGCGAAGTTGATTCCGGCCGCACGAACGCGGATCCGGATGTCTCCCTCGCCTGGAGAGGGATCGGGAGCCTCACGTATTTCGAGCACGTCGGGTGCGCCGAACCGGGGAATGACAACCTGGCGCATCGGCAGGGCGGAGCCTACCATATCGTCAGTAATAGGCGCGCCACGGGGGCGCCCGCCGGATCGCAGCGGGGCGAAGGGATCCCCGCGAGCGACGGCGCACGGGGGTTCCGGGGGACGAAGTCCCCCGTAGAGGAAGGCCCGCGCCTACTCAAACGCGAACGAGCATCGCGAGGAGCGCTTTTTGAACGTGAAGGCGATTCTCCGCCTGGTCGAAGACAACCGATGCGGCCGAATCAATCACCTCGTCGGTCACCTCGTCTCCTCGATGTGCCGGCAGACAATGCATGAAGAGTGCGTCCGGCCTGGCGTGGGCCATCAGCGCCGCATTCACCTGGTAGGGGAGGAACACCGAAACCCGCCCAGTCGCTCCGTCCTCCTGGCCCATCGAGGTCCAGACGTCTGTGTAAACCGCATCGGCGTCGCGAACGCCGGCGAGAGGATCGTTCACGAGCTCGACGGCGCCGCCGAATCGGGCGATTCGGGCCACACCCGCCGCAACGTGATCGGGCAGCTCGAAACCAATCGGCGAGGCGATCCGAACGTGCGCGCCGAGCATGGTGGCTGCCTGTGCGAGAGACGTGGCGACGTTGTTGCCGTCGCCCACAAACGCAATCGTCCGATTGCGCAGGCTTCCCCAGGTCTCGATAAGCGTCAGGCAGTCGGCGAGCGCCTGGCAGGGATGTTCCTCGTTGGTGAGCGCATTCACGACGCGGAGCCGCGGCGCCGCTGCGGCAAACTGGGCGAGCCGGTCCTGCGCGTACGTGCGGACGACCGCCGCACACACCCACCGCTCGAGATTGCGAGCCACATCGGCGATCGACTCCCGTCCGCCCAGCGCGACGTCGGTCGGGGGCTCGATGACGTCTCCGCCAAGCTCGCGTACCGCGATCTCAAACGTCGAGCGCGTCCGCAGTGAGGGCTTTTCAAACAGCAGCGCGACGTGCCGCCCATCGAGCGGACGATCGTGGGGCACGCGTGCCGCGCGCGCGGCCTTGTACTGCGCCGCGAGATCGAGGCACGCGGTCAAGGTGTCGTGGTCGAAATCGAGGATCGACAGGAATCGCATAGAAATTGCAGTAGCGCTTCGCATGCCTTCTTCCTTGTGCCTTTTCCCTTGCCCCTTCGCCTGTCCCCTACGTGCGATAGTCGGCGTTGATCCGGACGTATTCCGCACTCAAATCACACGTCCACATCTGTGAAGTTCCGAGGCCGCCGGTTCCCATGTCGACCGCCACGACCAGATTATCGCCCTTGAGATACTCAGCCGCCTGGGGTGCGCGCTCGTCGTGCGGTGAACCGGCGCTGAAAAGCTCGACCGGCCCGATGCGGACCGCTGCGGCGTCGAGCACGAAATCGGATCCGGAACGTCCGGCAACAGCCACCAGCCGGCCCCAGTTCGGATCGCCCCCGTGAATTGCGGTCTTCACGAGCGGTGAGTTGGCGATCGCCCTCGCCGCGCGCCTGGCGTCGTTATCGGAGGCCGCGCCGGTGACCCGGACCGTGACCAGTTTCGTGGCTCCTTCGCCGCCGCGGACGATGCCGACCGCGAGCGGTTCACACACGTGCCGCATCGCCTCCACCAGCACCGCGTAGTCCCCCTCACCGAGACCCACACCGCTCGCGCCGTTTGCCAGCGCGAAGACGCAGTCGTTGGTCGAGCATTCGCCGTCCACCGTGATGGCGTTGAACGTGTCGTCAGCCACGGCCTTGAGCGCCCGCAGCAGCAACGCCGGCGCCACGGCGGCGTCCGTCGTTACGAACCCCAGCATCGTGGCCATGTTCGGTTCGATCATGCCGGAGCCCTTGGCCATGCCCCCGACGCGAAAAGTTCCGGCAGCTGTCGTGATCTCGACTGACGCTTCCTTGGGGAACGGATCGGTGGTCATGATCGCGCGCGCGGCGTCCGCGCCGCCGTGTACCGTGAGCGCGGCGGCCGCGGTCTGGATGCCGCACGAGACTTTTGCCATATCCAGCTTGACGCCGATGACGCCAGTCGACGCGACCAGAACGTCGGACAGGCCGCAGCCGACGGCTGTCGCGGTGTGCGCGGCCATCGCTTCTGCGTGCTCCATGCCGTCGCTGCCGGTGCACGCATTGGCGCATCCGCTGTTGACGACAACAGCGGTCGCGTGACCCGACGAGGCCGCCAGCTGGCGGCGCGACAGGATAACGGGCGCGGCCTGAGCGCGATTGACGGTAAACACACCGGCCGCCGCCGCCCGCGTGTCCGACACGATCAGCGCAAGGTCGAGCCCCTGTGCCTTGATCCCGCAGAAGACGCCGGCGGCGCGGAATCCTCTGGCCGCCGTAATGCCGCCCTCAACGGGCCGTGCCGTCACCGTGTTCACGCCGGCACCGCGTGTTCGTCGGTCGGGACCAACACGTGTGCGGAATCGAGCTGAAGCCGCTCGACGTTCGGCCGCCGAGCGCCCACCGTCCGGCCGCCGTAGATCACGGCCGCAGGCTGCTCCGGCCGGATCTGCACACCCGCGCGGAGCGGCAGCGCGACGGCATACTGCCCGCACCGCCGGAACAACGGGCACGACGTGCAGTCGTGAGCGATCTTCTCGGGCACCCACATGTGCGGCACGATGGTGAATCCCATCCTGACGAAGTGCGACGGTTGATGGGTAAACGCACAGAGAGTGGCGAACCCGCGCGCGGCCGCGCCCGATGCCAGTTCGGTCACCAGGCGGGGTCCGATATGGTTTCCCCGGGCATGCTGATCGACCACGAGGGAGCGAACCTCGGCGACGGTCTTGCTGAGCGGCGCCAGCTGGGCGCACGCGATCACGGCTCCCTCGCGCTCGGCGACCACAAAACGCGGCGCATGCTCGAGGACGTCCTCCATGGTGCGCGGCAGGAGATGGCCGGCCTCGAGGTTGTCCGAGATCAACCGGTGCACCGCTGCCGCATCGTCGGCGGTTGCCTGTCTGAACATCACCATCGTCATTCCTGTTGTCCCCCGAATGCCGCGATCAGCGCGGCGTCCAGCAGTCCAATCGCTTCGTCGATCTCTTCGGTCGTAATGATGTACGGCGGTAGAAGCCGGATCACCGTCTCCGCCGTCCGGTTGACCAGCAGCCCCTGCTGAATGGCGGCGTCGACGATCGGCGCCGCCCGACGATCGAGCTCGAGGCCCCACATCAATCCGGCTCCGCGTATTTCGCGAATGAACGGATGACGGCCGGCGAGCGCGTGCAGGCCGGCTTCGGTGTGCGCGCCCACGCGGGCCACGTGCGACATCAGACCGCCGTCCACGAGATCCTCGAGAAACACCAGCGCCGCGCGGCACGCCAGGAGATTTCCGCCATACGTACTCCCGTGATCGCCGAACGCCGCCGCCGCCGCGACCCGCTCGCTGAAAAGCGTCGCGGCAATCGGAACGCCGGCGCCGAGAGATTTGCCGATGGCCATCAGGTCCGGCTGCAGGCCAATCACCGGCGAATAGAACGGACGGCCCGTCCGGCCGAGGCCGCACTGGACCTCGTCGGCGATGAGCAACGCGCCGCTCTTCAGGCACGCGGCCGTGATTGCCTTGGCCATGTCGCCGCCGATGGGCCGGACACCGCCTTCCCCCTGTATCGGCTCGACAATCACCGCAGCCGTCCGATCCGTCACCGCAGCACGCAAGCCTTCGATGTCGGCGGGTGCCACGAACGTGACACCGGGAATGAGCGGCTTGAACGGCGCACGGTAGTGATCGTCCCACGTCACCGACAACGCTCCCATGGTTCGGCCGTGGAACGAATGCTCGAATGCCACAAACTCGCTGCGCGGCTGACCCTGTGCGTGCCAGTAGCGCCGTGCGAACTTCAGGCTGGCTTCCACCGCCTCGGCGCCGCTGTTGCAGAAAAACGCGCGCGGCAGACCGGCGAGACTCGAAAGACGCGTGGCGAGCTCTCCCTGAAGCGGATGGAAGAAGAGGTTCGACGTGTGCAGCAACTGCTGCGCCTGGTCGGCAATGGCCGAGGCCAGCCGGGGATGCGCATGCCCGAGCGAGGCGACGCCGACCCCGGAGATCAGGTCGAGATAGCTGCGCCCGTTCGCGTCGAAGAGCCGGCACCCACGTCCGCGCTCGAAGACCACCGGTCCACGGCGATAGACCTGCAGCAGGTGCTCTTGTTCCACAGCGATGACGTCGGTGACTGTAGTCATTCGTTCTTCCTTCTTCCGCCCGATCTCTCCATCGTCCGCCGAATCTACGATTGCTTGCCTGCCGCCGAGGCCGACACGTGGATGCGTGTCCCCTCCCCATCCGCGAAGTCCCTGACGCCCCGGCCCGACACGATTGCGATTTCGGCGACGCCGCCGTCGAGCGCGCGACGGCAGGCGGCGAGCTTTGCGATCATTCCCGAGTGTGCCGTGCCTGACGCCGTCATGCCGTCGATCTCTTCGGGCGTGAGGCGCGCAATTGTCTGGCCATCCGTCCCAAGCACACCTGCCGCCGCGCCGGCGACGATGAAACGACGTGCCCGCAACACGGCGGCGAGATGACCTGCCAGGGTATCGGCATTCACGTTCAACAACTTGCCGGAGGCGTCGACCCCGATGCTGGCGACGACCGGCACGTAGTCGAGGCTCGTGAGCTCGTGCAACAGCGCGACATCGGTCGCATCGGGCTGCCCAACCAGGCCGAGGTCCACCCGCTCACCGGAAACGGTCGTGAACATTCCCACAGGCCTCGAGCGCCCGATGAACCCGTCTGCCCCGGTAAGTCCCACAGCGCGCCCGCCAGCGGCACCTATTGCCGCGACAAGTGCCGTGTTGTTCCGTCCCGCCAGCACGGAGACGACGGCGTCGAGCGCATCTGAATTGGTGACCCTGAGCCCGTCCACAAAGCGTGGCTCGAGTCCGCGCGCGCGCAACTCCGCGTCGATCGCCCGCCCCCCGCCGTGCACGATCACGAGCGGGCCCGTGGCCGCAAGCCTGACGATTGCCGCGGCGGCGGCGTGCAATGCGCCCGCATCCTCCAGTAACTCCCCGCCAAGCTTAAGGACAGTAATCATCGAGCCCTAATCGAGCGCCGTCGCCTCGTCGAATCCGAAGACGACGTTGAAGTTCTGAATCGCTTGTCCGGCCGCGCCTTTCACCAGATTGTCGATGCAGACCACCATTACCAGCTGATTGCCCTGAACGCGCCAGCCTATGTCGCAGAAATTCGTGTACGCGACGTGCTTGATCTCCGGCAAATCCCCTCCCGTCAGGCGTACAAAGGGTGAAGCCGCATACGCCTGGGTAAGCGCCGCTGCCACCGAACTCTCGTCTTTGCCTGGCCGCAACCGCGCGTAAATCGTCTCGAAGATGCCTCGATCGAGCGGAACCAGGTGCGGCACGAAGGTGACCGGGGTTCCGATCTCCTGTTCGATTTCGACAGCGTGGCGATGCGCGAATACACCATAGGCCCCGATGTTGCCGTAGCACTCGGAGAAATGGGTCCGTTCGGTTGGCGTCTTTCCCGCGCCAGAAATACCCGACTTCGCGTCGATAACGATGCCCGGCTCGAGCAGGGAAGCCGCCACGAGGGGCTGAAGCCCGAGCACCGCGGCGGTCGGATAGCACCCCGGGCACGCAACAAGACGCGCGCTGGCAATTTCGAGACGACGTCGCTCCGTCAGGCCATAGACCGCTGGGACAGACGACGCGGGTGAATGCGGATACCACTGGCGGCGTAACGAAGCGTCGTGCAGCCGAAAGGCACCTGACAGGTCGAACACACGCGTGCCGCGATCGACGAGCGTCGGCCCGAGCTCTGCCGCAAGCGTGTCGGGCAATGCGAGAAAGACCGCGTCGGTCTCTGTCGCCAGCTTCTCGACGTCGAGCGGCTCGACCGGGGCGTCCCAAATGCGCGCGAGGGCAGGTATCCGCTTCGATTCCGAGGCGCTCGACGCCATGGCGCAACGAATGTCCGCATGCGGGTGCCGCGCCAGCCTGCGCAGCAACTCGAGGCCGGCATAGCCAGTTACCCCGGCAACCCCCACACGGACTGAGGAATAGTTATGCATCAGAACGTTTAGTTATACAAGTTAAGGAGCTCACGGTCAACCTAAATCGTTGATTATTGTGGCTTCCGTGCATATGCTGTATAATGGCCGTTCTGTTCGTGCATAAATTATGAAGTCCTACCGTCAATCCGCCATTCTGGAAATCGTTGATCGCGAGGCCATTTCCAGCCAGGAGCAGTTGCGGGAACGGCTGAGGTCCAAAGGCATAGAGGCGACGCAAGCGACGCTCTCTCGCGACATCCGCGATCTCGGACTGATCAAGCGGCCGGCGGACGGGGCCTATCGTCGTGCCGGCACTGCGGTTCCCGCGGTCGATCCGGAAGTCGAATGCCGTAGCGCCGTGGACGATTACCTTCGCCGTTACGACGTCGTGGACCAGCTTGTCGTCCTGAAGACCGACGCCGGCCAGGCGCAGCCGCTCGCCGTGGCCATCGATCGTGCGGGACTGGCGGAAATCGTCGGGACAATAGCCGGCGACGACACGATTCTCGTCATCTGCCGCAGCGCGCCCGACGCGGCCGGTCTTTCGAAGCGGTTGGAGGAGTGGCGGACCTCTTAAGGGTTCTACGCTGGAGACACAGATGAAACGTATCGTCCTGGCATATTCGGGTGGGCTCGACACGTCGGTGGCGATCCGGTGGCTTGCCGAGAAGCACGACGCGGAGATCATTGCCGTCACGCTCGATCTGGGGCAGGGACAGGAACTGACTGACGTCCGCGAGCGCGCGCTTGCGGTTGGAGCTGTCCGGGCGCACGTAATTGATGCGCGCGAGGAATTTGCCCGCGACTATGTGCTGCCGGCGCTGCAGGCGCGCGCGATGTACGAGGAACGCTATCCGCTTGCGTCAGCGCTTGGCCGGCCGCTCATCGCCAAACACCTGGTCGCGATCGCGCGAATGGAGGGGGCAGGGGCGGTCGCGCACGGGTGCACCGGCAAGGACAATGACCAGGTCGGGCTCGACGTGTCCGTGCGTGCGCTCGACGCGTCCATACAACTGATTGCGCCCGCTCGAATCTGGGGCATGAGCCGGCCCGACGAGATCGAATACGCGCGAGTCCGCAACATCCCGGTACCCGTGACCATCGCCAGCCCGTACAGCGTCGACTCCAATTTGTGGGGACGATCGATTGAATGCGGCGTACTGGAAGATCCGTGGACCGAGCCCCCCGATGAGATCTATACCCTGACGCGATCGCCGCAGCACTGTCCGGACGAGCCGGCGTACATCGAGATCGATTTCGATCGCGGGGTGCCGGTGCGCGCGAATGGCATCGACATGGCGCTCATCGAGCTCATCGAGTCCCTCGAGACCATTGCCGGTGCGCACGGTGTCGGGCGCATCGACATGATCGAGAACCGGCTGATGGGCATCAAGTCGCGCGAGATCTACGAGGCGCCGGCCGCCGTCGTGCTGCACATGGCGCACAGCGAGCTCGAAAAGTTCGTCATCGCGCGCGATCTCGAGCGGATCAAGCACGATCTGGGACGTGTCTATGCCGACGCGGTGTACAACGGCCTCTGGTTCTCGCAAACGCGCGAAGCGATCGGCGCGTTTGTGGGCGCCATTCAACCCCGCGTCAGCGGAACGGTACGACTGAAGCTGTTCAAGGGAGATTGCCGCGTGGTCGGCCGACGATCGGATTACGCGCTCTACGATCGAGAGCTGGCCACCTACGGCGAGGGCGATCGGTTCGATCACAGCGCCGCGGAAGGGTTCATCAAGATCTGGGGCCTTCCGACGGAAACCGCGGCGCGCAAACTGGCGAGCCGTCCCACGCCGGTGGGGCGCTGAAGATGGCCCACCTGTGGTCAGGACGCTTCGCGGGCGATCCCGACGCGGCCCTGTTCGAGTTCGGCCGCTCGTTCAGCTTCGATCGGCGTCTCTTCGACGACGATGTGACGGGCAGCCTCGCCTGGGCCGACGCGCTCGAGAAGGCGGGCGTGCTGACCGCCGCCGACGGGTCGCGCATCCGCACCGCGCTCGAGGAGATCGCGGCAAGAGGGGCGTCCGATCCGCAGTTTTTCGCGTCCGAAGACGCGCGCCATGACGAGGACGTCCATTCATTCGTCGAGCGTGAGTTGATCGAGCGCGTGGGGGACGCGGGGCGCCGGCTCCACACCGGCCGCTCTCGAAACGAACAGGTTTCGGTTGATCTGCGCCTGTATTTGAAGCGGCGCATTCCTGAGGTTCAACAGACGGTTCGGTCGATCGTTCGCGTGCTGGCCGGCCAGGCTGACGCCGCAGGCGCCGCGCTGATGCCGTCGTATACACATATGCGCCGCGCTCAGCCGGTGATGGCGGCGCACTTCTTTCTCGCCCACGCCGCCGCCTTCCGTCGCGATTACGGCCGCTTCGCCTCCGTGCTCGACGACGTGGACGAGTTGCCGCTCGGTTCAGGAGCGATCGCGGGCACCAGCTATGACATCGACGTCAACGCCATCGCCGCGCGACTGGGCTTCAGCCGGATTGTGGCCAACAGCATCGATGCGACCGGGGATCGCGATTTTGTCGCCACGTTCCTTCACGCGTGCGCCCTCACAATGGTGCACTTGAGCCGACTTGCCGAAGATCTGATCCTTTTTACTTCCGAGGAGTTTGGCTTCTTCGAGCTCGCCGACACGGCCGCCACCGGCAGCAGCTTGATGCCGCAGAAGAAGAATCCCGATCCGCTGGAGCTCGTGCGTGGAAAAACCGGACGCGTGATCGGACGGCTCGCCGGCTGGCTGGCCACGATGAAAGGGCTGCCGATCGGCTACAGCAAGGACCTCCAGGAAGACAAAGAAAGCCTCTTCGAGGCCGAGGACACGGTCCGCGCATCGCTCGACGCCGCCGGGGCGGTGCTCGCAGGGCTCTCGATCAACCGATCGGTGACCGAGGCGGCTGCCTCAGGCTTGTTGCTGGCGACCGATGTCGCGGACTACCTGGTCGCAAAGGGCCTGCCCTTTCGCGAAGCGCACGAGGTCGTCGGATCGCTGGTCCGTCGGCTCGTCGAGGAGCGGCGTACCTTCGACGCCATGACGATCGAGGAATGGCGGGCACATTCGCCGCTCTTCGATGCCGATGTGCGAGAGGCCATCACCCCCGCTGCCTCTATTGCAAGGAAACGCACGCCGCAATCCACCCATCCCAAAGCGGTCGCGGCGGCGCTGGCGGAACTGCACGCGTGGCTGTCGTCGCCGGCGTAGCAGCCCGCATGGCAGACTGTTGAAACAGACGGCTAGAACTTGAACGTGACGCCGACCGTCCCGCGCCAGAATCTGAAGTCTCCGAGTGCCAGATCCACACCGTTCGGGTCGTTGTTGCGCAGGGACCGGAAGTATCGAAGATCTCCCCGCACGCCGATGTTGCCCGAGAGGCACATGATCCCGCCGCCGGCGTCAAGCCCCAGATCGTTCGTCGACGCGTTGAGAAACTGCTGTGCATCTTCGACTCTCGATCGTATGAGCCCGATGCCCCCCGACGCGTAAGGACGGATTGCGCCGCTGTGGCCGGCGACGATCAGATTTCCCATGAGTGTTGTGACGTTGCCCGTGCCGACCAGGTTGAAGTTTGCGCTTTGGTCCGAGACACCAAAGAAGTTCGGCGAGTAGCCGAAGTCGATCTCAAAGCCCAGTCCACCACCGCCGATCCCGGCAAGCGACGCGCCATAGTTGAGTTTCCGCTCGAACTCATCCTTGAAGGCCCCGTCTACTCCGACGTTTGCGCTGCCGCCGAATGTTGCGCCGAGAAAAGGGGTGAACAGCCAGTCAGCCGACACCGTCGAGGGCGCAGCTGCGGATGCACAGATTGCGAAGGAAGCGGCGACGATCGCCTTTTTCAATGACATGTCTCTCCTTGGAACTGACTCTGCGGTTCTGGATATAGCTCGTCCGTGGAAGCGCTTCGGACCATGAAGGCTGCAAGGGCGGTGCCGGAATCCCTCATCCCTCATCCGAATCGCGAATCGCGAATCGCGAACAACGAATCGCGAATTTTCCTAAAGGGCGGCACGAAGTCGAGAGGCGTGCTCGTGGATCAACGTCCAGGCACGTTCGACATGGGCCTGCGTCGTGTGCAGATTGCCGATGGCCAGTCGAAGGGTATAGCGGCCGTCAAGGCGGGTATGCGAGATAAAGATTTCCCCGGTGGCGTTCACGGATTCGAGCAGCCGCTCGTTGAACGCGTCCACATTCTCCGCGCCCGGCGCGTGAGCAAGCCGCGCGCGAAAGCAGACCACGCTGAAGGGAACCGGTGCGAGACGTTCGAAGTCGCGGCTGGAATCGATCCACGAGGCAAAGAGCCGGGCAAGCCGCATGTGTTCGGCGAGCCGCGCGCGAAGGCCGTCGGCGCCGAAGTGGCGAAGCACCATCCAGAGCTTCAACGCGCGAAATCTGCGTCCAAGCTGGATGCCCGTGTCCATCAGGTTGCGCACCGGCGCAGCTTCCACGGTCTTCAGGTACTCCGGTGTCAACGCAAACGCGGCCCGCACGAGGTTCATGTCCCGGCAATAAAGAATCGAGAGATCGAACGGCGTAAAGAGCCATTTGTGCGGATTGACGACAAGGGAGTCCGCCTGCTCGGCCCCGTGCAGGATCCACTCATAGCCAGGCACCATCGCCGCCACGCCGGCGTACGCCGCGTCAACGTGCAGCCAGATGGATTCGCGGCGGCACAACGCCGCGGCCTGCGGCACCGGATCGATGCTCGTGGACGACGTGGTGCCGACGGTCGCGACGACGGCGAGCGGCGTCCAGCCATGAGCGCGATCCTCGGCGATCGCCGCCGCGAGCGCATCGGGGCGCAGGCGGAACTCGTCGTCGCTTGGAATCTTGCGCAGCGACTCCTGGCCGAGACCGAGCAGGATGACGGCCTTATCGATCGACGAGTGCGTCTGATCCGAGCAATACACGCGCATACGCATCAGCGTCCC
>JBBQEJ010000120.1:0-15869 GCA_038320555.1 Vicinamibacterales bacterium
CGAGCGGCTCGGAAGATAGGCCGTCGCGGTGTGACATTGACACGCCCGCGACCCACCGCGTAGGCTCCGGCCTGCGATTCAGCGACGGAAGGAAGCGCAGCATGGGCGCGCGTGATGTGTTTATCGGCACTGACGGTGGTGCCACGACGTCGAAGGTGGCAGGCGTCTGGCCCGATGGACGGGCCGTCTCGACCAGGTTGCTACAACGACTGACGAACGCGGAGGCAGGCCCGGACGCGCTCGTGGGAAGCTGGGCGGACGCCATCACGGACTACCTCGCGGAGAACGGTCTGGGTTGGGACGACGTTCGTGGAGTGGGGCTGGCAGTTCCCGGACCGTACGAGCGGTACGGCGTGTTCGGACGGTCGCCGAATCTGCCCGTCAGCTTCAGAGGCTTCGACGTGCACGTAGGATACGAGCGCGCGTTGCAGCAGCGCGCCGGGCGCGCGGTTCCCTTGACTGTGGGCAACGACGGAAACATGGGCGGCGTCGCCGAAGCGCAGCGTGCCCGAGGCGATCGCGAGGCCGCGGTGATGATGCTCGCGCCAGGATCAGGCCTGGGCTGCGCCTATGTCGATCGGCAGGGATTGCCGCTCGACGGCGACACGATCGCGGGCATGGAAGCGGCGCACATGCCGGCGCCGCTCCACCTGCTCAATGCCAAGCCCTATCCCTGCGGCTGCGGCCGTACGTGGGGCTGCGTCGAGATGTACACAACCCTGGCGGGCCTTCCCCACCTGCTCGCCGAGCGGCTCGAACGCCAGCCCGATCACGAGCTGGCAACTTCCACTGCGAGCCTGAAGCAACGCGCCTTTGCGCTGCGCGGTCTTGCGCAGAAGGGCGATCCGCTCGCGATCGAGATCTTTGATTTCCAGGCGCGCGCGCTCGGCCTGCACGTCGCCACGCTCTCGATGGCGCTCGACGCGCAGTTTGTGGTCATCGGCGGAGGTCTGATGGATCCGGACGCCACGACGCCCGAGTTTCGCGCCCAGTATCTGCGGATCATCGGCGAAACAGCGGCACCATACCTGTGGCCCGCCCAGCGCGCGATACTCACGATCGTGCCTGCATCGCTTGGAGATCTCTCGCAGGCAATCGGCGCCGCCCTGGTCGCACTGTATCGACACCGGTGAATTCAATGCCGATCCATGTCGTGCTCGTCGACGATCATCCGGTTCGTTCTGGCGGCCTGTCAGTGGAGCGGCTTCGAGCCTCGATTCGGGACGTTGGTCGCAACCACCAGAAAACCCCATCGCTGTCTCCTGAAACCGCGCCCGGTTGTTCCGACCACTGCGCGGTGCGCCATCATCAAATAGATCGGAATGTTCTGATTCCGGAGCTCGTCGTAGTCCCGGCGGAGCATGGCGACATAGACCTGGCTCGGCTGTTGAAAAAATGCGCGCGCCTCGTCAAGTGTCTCCAGCCGTTGCACCGGACGGTTCAAGTAGTACCGCAGGCTTCCACGCCATCGCTCCAGCCGGTAGAGCCCGACGGGCGCAGCGGCGGGTGTCGAGCGGGCCAGTATCCTCGCCACCCTCGCCATCGGCCGCACCTGTTCGAGTGCCGGAAACCCGACGACCACCACCGTCGCGTAGCAGACGAGGAGCGCGATCACGACAACACCGGCGCCGGAAGGAACGGCCCAGCGACGGCGCTCGGCCTGAAACAGCAGACCGACGCCGCCGGCAAACAGCGCGAACGGCAGCAGAAGCGCGGTCGCCGGGAGCGCCAGATCGATCTTCGACAGGTACACGCCGCCGAAGCTTCCACCGATAATCAGCAGGCCGGCCATGGCGAGTACTCCGTATCGTGTGCCCCACAGGCGCCCATCAGCGTCGCGCGCAGCTTCACGCCATGCGTGGGCCGCAATCAGGCAGCAAGCGGGGGCGGCCGGGAAAATGTAGTGATCGAGCTTGAAACGCGCGAGGCTGAAAAAGCCGACGACGACGAGGACCCAGAGCCAGAGAAGCGCTTCCGCGCTCGAGAGCGAAACACCCGAGCGAATGCGACGGATCGCATCGATGCCGCGGCCGGCGACCACGGTGCTCCACGGAAAGAACGCGCCGGCAAACGCGCGCAGGTAGAACGTGTGATTGATCGCCCGGGCCGAAAACTCGACCGGCTGCGTGAAGTACCAGAGGTTGCCGGCGAGCAGGTACCCCGTCACGAACGTCGCGCCGAATCGCCATCCCATCCACAGAAACCACGGGGACGCGGCAACCGCGACCGAGGGAAGCCCGATCTTCCAGTGAAGGCCGCGCACCTGCGCCCGTGTCTCGCTCGACGCTACCAACGCCACGGCGACAAGGAGCGCCACGAGGACGAGTGCGACGGGTCCCTTCGTCATCACCGCGAGCGTCAACAGCCCGTACCCACGCAGCTCGATCTTCGCGCTCGATTGTTTCGCCGCGACGAGCAGACAGCCGACGGCGCCAAACAGGAAGAGCGCAAACACCATGTCGAAGATCGCGATGTTCGCCAACGCGAATGTCGCGGGGATTGTGGCGAACATAATCGCCGCCAGCGTACCCGCCTCGGCGTCAAACAGCGCGTCACCCACCCAGCGCGTCATCGCAAACAGCCCGAGTGCGGCGAGCGCGGTCGGTAGGCGCGCGGCGAATTCCGTTTCACCAAGCAGGAGAACCGAAGCTCCCTGAAGCCAGTGAAAGAGGACAGGCTTGTCGATGAACGGTTTGCCGTCGAGGAGCGGAACGAGCCAGTTGCGCGATTGCAACATCTCGCGCGTCAGTTCGGCGTAATGCGCTTCGTCGGGATCGACCAGGCTCGAGTAACCCAGCCGCCAGAACACCACGATCCAGGAGATCGCGATCCATCGGATCGCGGGGAGCCATCGCGCAGACAGAGCTCGCCACGACACGCGCGGCGTCAGTTCGTCCGAGGCTCAGAAGGTCCCTAGGTACTCAGGCATGGCCGGCACAATATACCCGACCTTATGGTCGAGGGCCAACAGGTTCTACCTGGTTTTTGCGAGGTTTAGAACCCTTTCTTTCTCTTGGGATTGAAAATCGAGAGATCGATGGACTCCGCCATGGCTTTGTAGCCTGCGTCGTTGGGATGGAGATGATCGCCGGGATCGAACTCCGGCCGGAAGCGTTTGGGGTTGTTCGAATCCCGTGTCGCGGCGTCGAAATCCACGACCGCATCGAATGCGCCCGACGAGCGAATCCATCGATTCACCGTGTCTCGGATGACTTCCCCATTCTCGCGGGCATAGCCGGCCCCTTCGTACGGCGTCAGCGTGCACCCGACGACTTTGATGCCATGCGCATGCGCGCGGTCGATCACCTGCTGCAGTACCCAGATCAACGCGTCGCTGGTGATGGGGACTGCCGGCGGCGTTGCCGCGCCGAGCGTGCCGATGTCGTTGATGCCCTCGAGAATCATCAACCATTTCACGCCGGGGTGGCTGAGCACGTCGCGGTCGAGCCGCGCGAGCGCGCTGACCCCCGCAAGCCCCGTCGCGTCGGTGAAAAGCCGGTTGCCGCCAATTCCTTCGTTCACGACGGCAAGGTTCGCAGTTGTCTTGTTCGCACGGAGACGCGCGGCAAGAAGCGCGGGCCACGAGTTGTTCGTATCAGGAGTCGACCGGGCTCCGTCCGTGATCGAATCACCGAACGCGACAATCGCGGACGAGTCGGCAGCTGCCGATACTTCCACGCTCGACAGCCAGTAGTACTGCTGCGTCGTGCCGGCGAGCGCAAGCTCCGGCCGGCCCGTGAAGTCCCCCTCTGTCGAAACGTACGTCGGCCTCAAGCCGGTCGAGTGCGTCGTCGGGCTTCCGGTGTCACCGGGGAAGTACAGGCTGACAGCCAGATCCGCCAACGCAGGAACGTCGAGATCCACCGGGTCGCTGACGACGAAGACACCGGGCATCATCGTGAACGAAGGCTTCCCCCCAAACGTCAACGGACGATCGGAATCCGGCACGATCGACAGACCAGTGGCCCGCCTCGCGAGATGCGCGGCGCCCACGACAACTGGCGCTGAACCGAACGCGTTCGATAGCCTGACGCGGGCGCGATGGCCGCCGATGCTCGTACGCAGAATCATGCGCACCGTCTGATTCGTCAGCGTCGTGACGCGGAACACCGGAGCCGTCTGGCCTCCGCCAGGAGCCTGGATACCGGTGCCGGCAGGAGACGCCGGTGCAGGCGCCGTCGCGGCGGGCTGTGAAGCCGCCGGCTGGGACGGTGCGGCCGCAGGCGGGACCGGTGCTGGTGCGGCATTCGATGCCGGCGCCGGCGTCGCGGTTCTAATCAACTGCTGCGCGGTTCCCCACGTCGGCACCCAGTGTTCATCGGGCCGCGATTTTCCGTTCGAGATGCCTTGTGCCGAGAGCAACATCGCCTGTGACGCAATCGCCGTCGCAACGAGCAGTGCGCGTCCTGCCCGCATGGTGAGGTGGCCTGTTCGCAAATGTTGTCCGCTCATCGCATAAGTCTCCCTGTCGGCGCGGTCTCAATGTAATCCAGCGCCGCGGTCTCTGCGGCGTCCGGCATGCCTTCGATCGTGATCGTCTCACCTTTTTGCAATGCCACACCGTGGAACGTGCGCCGCGAAGACGACGACCCGTCGAGCCGGCGCGTTGGAATGCGATCGGCCGCGGTCCATTCGCCTATGACCCGATCGCCAACGCGAACACGGAAATGCGCGGCGCCCGTGTTGACGTCGTAATACTGCACCACGAGGTCGCGCCGCCCAGAGGGACCCGCGTAGTGGAATGCCGCGCGGCACACCACCGTGGTGCACTCGACGGCGCGACTCCCCGAGGCGGTCTCCCAGGGCGTCACGTCTTTCACCACGTAGCCATCGAGTCCGGCAGACTCGGCCTCGATGCGGTCCGGGTAATTATCCACGCGCGCGCGCGCATCGGCGATGCCAGAGGCACGATGAAACCATCGCGACACGCCGTCGCGCCACACGATCGCCTGTCCGGCCTGGTATTCCAGCTGCCCGGCGACATCGGCAAACCGCTCGTCGTCCACGCGCCCTTTCAGGCCGTCCCACTGGCGTTGATATCGGGCCACTGCCGAAGCGCCCGCGTAGTGCGAATCATAGATGTACTGAATGACCGTTTTCCCGGAATGCAATCGATGCGTATACGGCACGTGGTGCATGAAGAGGAGCACGTCGTCCGGACATGTTTCGATCGATTCGTAGGCCTTGCTAATCGCTGCGGCGTACTGCCCCACGAATCCTGTTCCCGACCCCACCGTCCGATCCATACCGACACCTGTGTTGTCGGCGCGATGCCATTGTCCCCAGCCATTGCGCTCGGAGGCCTCGACCGCGACCCCGTAATGGTTGCCGACAATGTCGGTGAGCGTCTGCAGCCCGAGCGGTCCCGTGTAGCCTTCGTACGTGCGCCACGAATCAAGCTGGATGCCCGTGACGGTTTGGACGACCGCGGGATCGTTTCCAAACGTCAGCCTCGTCCACTCGTCAGCAATCTGCTGCGACGTCAGATCCGGGTTCCATGCGAGCCGCCCGAAGCCGTAGAGGTTGGCCTGAGACAAATGATTTCCAAACCACGTGGGATGCAGTCCGACGTTGGACACGCCGACAAACCCTCCTGTCCGACGATGAAAAGTCCTGCCGGACACGATCGTTTTGACGGGCGAGGGCGCGGCGCTGCCGACGTGCATGTCGAAGTCGAGCGCCTCCTTCCACATCGGCACCAGAAAGACCGTATGCCGGCCCTGCCCCATATATTCCTGCGTGATCTGCAATTCAATCGCCTGGTTCGTGTGCTCGAGCGCCCCAAAAAGCGGCGATGCCGGCTCGCGGACCTGAAAATCGATCGGCCCATGCTTGATCTGCACGATCGCATTGGGATCGAACTGTCCGTCGAGCGGACGGAGGTTGTCGTACGCGGCGCGGGCCCGATCGTTCTTGGGATTGTTCCAATCCATGTGATGGTCGTAGACGAACCCCCGGTAGAAGATCACGCCGCCGTGGGGCGCAAGCGCACGGGCCACCACGTTGGCCGCATCCGCGTGGCTCCGGCCGTACGCCGACGGCCCGACGCGCCCTTCCGAATCAGCTTTCAGGACGAAGCCGCCGAAGTCCGGCATCGCCTTGTAGAGGTCATCGGCGCGATCTCTCCACCAGGCGATGACGTTCGGATCGAGTGGGTCGTACGTGGAAAGTTTGCCGAGCGTCTGCGGGCTTCCGAAGTCGACCGCGAGCGCGAGCCTCACTCCCCACGGTCGAAGGACGTCAGCGACACGCGCGACTTGCGGGATGAACTCGGCCGACAGCACGAGCGGGTTCGCGTTGACGTTATTGATTGAGATGCCGTTGATACCGATCGACGCCAGCAGGCGGCCGTACTCGTTGACCCGGCCCAGATCGTCGCGGATGCGGCCCCCCTCCCAGAAAATCGATCGGCCGCCGTAGCCCCGTTCGATAGAGCCGTCGATGTTGTTCCACTCGTTGACCCAGCGGATTGGCGCGTACGGTCCCTGCTTCTCGTCGAGGGCCGCGATCGATTCGCCGAGCGCTACCTTGCGCAATACAGCAAACGCGCCGTACAACACCGCGCGGTCACTTTCGCCGGCGACGACAAGGTAACGGGCGCCTCCGACGACCGCCGTCTTCAACCAGTAGCCGTCGGCCGGCAGCGTGCCGGACAATGGGAGGCCAGGTGCCGCCTCACGCAATCGCGCGAGCGTGCCGGCCACGATGGCCCCCTCTGCCGGCAGGTCGCGGACGGTCTTCAGGTCCCTGCCGAGCATGCCGCGAATACCTGCGACCAGTTCGTCACGGGCCTTGCGGACCGGAGCGCCGCCCTCGAACGTCACAACGGAGGCCGGGAGTGTTCCCGCCGCGCGCGCTGCGATGCCATCGTCGAGCCGCGCATATCTCAGCCAGCCTGATTGGCCGTTCTCGGCGCCAGCGGCGGCAGGGACGAGCAAGACCAAAAACGCAAGCAGCAGCCGTCGTCGTCGCATGGTATGAGGCACACCTAATAATACTTATTCGCGGTTCGCGGTTCGCGGTTCGCGGATCGCAGTCGCCTGGTCGGCCCTCGTCGTTGCTCGCCCCGGAGCGTAGTCGAAGGGTCGCGATTCGCGGCTTTGCCGGTCGCGGGTGGCGATTCGGCCCAGGAGAATGGGGTCTGACCCCGGTTTGACCCCGGTCTGACCCCGTCACCGCCGCTTCGTGGCAGCGACCAGCTTTTCGAGCTCTTCGAGTTGCGTGTTGAAGGCGACCCACCGCGCCTGTTCATCCGAAAGCAGGCGCGACAGGGTCGCCTGCCGCTCCTTGAGTACCGGATCACCGTTCTCGATCTTCTCGAGCTGCGCCTTCATCCCCGCAAACAGATTGGCCTCGCCCGGCTCGGCAGGCTCTTTGTCGAGATCCTTGAGCATCTGGGTCACGAACGGATTGCGCACACCGTCCAGCGCCCGTATCTGCTCTTCCGTCTCCGACAGTTGTCGCGAGATGCCGGCGATCCGCTGCTCCTGCACCTGCAGGCGCGCGACCAGAAGCTGCGCGCGGATGCTCGCATCCGCCATCTGCTGGACGTCGGCACGCAGGGCGCGAACTTCGGTCACCAGATCGTCGATCGACGCCTGCCGCGCGGGCGTCGAGGAGGTCTGTCCCGATAGCAACGTCATCAGCCCGAAGACCGCAGGGGCGATCAATGTCTGCTTCATCATGATTTTTCCTCCGCTGCGAGCACCACGCGCGTCTTCGACAGAAGCTCGAAGGCGCGCTGGTGTTTCTCCGTAAAGAGCGCGAACATCACGTCGATCCAGAACACCTGGAGAAACATCGGCAATTGTCGAACCATGGACTGCCCGAAACTGATGCGGCCGCCTGATTCCCGGACAACGCGGAGTCCCATGAGGTGTTTCCCGAGCGTCTCACCGAACTGGTATTCCGCGATGAGCGGATAGACAGACCCGGCGGCAAGAAAGATGACGACGACGATGAGCACAATCGCAAACGGCACGGTCCGGGCGAGGAGCCACACGATCGGCGCACAGACGCACGCGAATGCCAAAAAGTCGAAGATCCTCGCCCCGGCCCGCTGCCAGAAGGTGGCGGGCACCAGTGGAATCGCCGCGAGGTACGATTCTGCGAGCATGACGGGATCGCCGAGCTGCCGCAGTGCTTCGTCGACGGTCTGCCCGTGTTCGACGCGCTCCGCAATGTGGCTGCGGAGCTCCATCGCGACCTGCGATCGCAGGGACGCCACCCGAGGCAACCGTGCCATGACCTGGTTGATGTAAGACGCTTCTGAGTTCATGTCACCTCCGGCTGCTGGCGAAGAAGCTGGGCCATGGCGCTGGCAAACGTGTTCCACTCGTGCGTCAGTTGCGCCAGCTCGGCATGGCCGGCCTTGGTGAGGCGGTAATATTTGCGTGGGACGCCCCGCTGGGGGGTCTCCCATCGGACTGCGACGAATCCGCTGCGCTCGAGGCGGTAGAGCACCGGATAGAGCGTTCCATCCGTAACCTCGAGTCCGCCGTTCGAGCGCTCGGTCAGCGCGGTGACGATTTCGTAGCCGTAGGCTTCGCCGAGAGACAGCAAATGCAGCACGATGAGCTCGAGCGACCCGCGCTTGAGCTCTCGGTCGATGCCTTTGCGGTCATCGCCGCGCCCGGTTGAACTCACTGGATTATTGTATAACCATATATATTGTCACGCAAGACATATGGCCGTGAATAGCCGAGCCGGAGCCGGAATCCGCCTATCCCGCGACCGGCTTCTCGCCCGAAAGGAAGCGATCGACCCGCGCCGACACGTCCTTGAGGTAGACGGCGTCGCCACCTTCGAGCTCCGTCGTCACGTAGCCGCTGTATTGGATCTCAGTCAGCGCGCGCCGCACTTCCGGCCAGTCGATGTCTCCCTCGCCGAGGTTCTTCCAGGCGAAACGGCCGTTCCGCCGGTCGAAGTTGAAATCCTTCAGGTGGATCTTGACGATGCGCGGACCGAGCGTGCGGATCCAGTCCTGCGGGAATGCGTAGAGCACGACATTGCCGACGTCGAAGTACGCACGGACCGATGGGGACTCGAAGTCGTCCACGTAGCGGGCGAACTCAACGGGGCTCAGCAGGAATTTGTTCCAGACCTCCTCGACCGCAATCGTCACCTTCAGGTCGCGCGCCATCGGCAGGAGGCGTTCCCGGATGACGCGCTGGGACCGTGTCCACGCGTCCCGGTACGAGGTGGACGCGTCCACGACGGCAGGCACCAGGAGCACCGTGTCGGCTCCCCACAGCGCGGCATTCCGGAACGACGTTTCCATACCCTTGACGCTGCCCGCCACGACGTCAGGGTCGCTGCTCGACAAGGGCAACCGCCAGTGATCGGAATTCATGACGGAGTGTATCCGGAGGCCGGTCTTCTTCGACGCATCGCGAATCTCCGCCGCCTCCTCCTCCTTGTTGATCGTCTGCATCTCGATCGCCTCGAACCCGGCGTTGCGTGCGAGGGCGAACCGCTCCGCGTACGACATGGCTTTTGGCAGCATCGAGATCAGCGTGGATTTATGAATCACCGTGGAGGCGCGGGCGGCCGGCGGCGTCGCGGCCTGGCCGGCCAGTGCCGGTCTGGAATGGGCGACGGCCCCGGCGGTCGCGGCGAGCAACTTGAGAAACGTGCGGCGGTCGGCCATATATCCTCCTCGGACAGAGTGAGCAGAGACAATCGAGTAAACAGAGGATCATTACCACAGAGTTAGCAGAGTAAACGGAAACAATTGGTTTTCTCTGTTTGCTCTGCTATCCCTGTGGTGATAATCCTCCGCTTCCTCACGTGCACTCCGCTAACTTCCACGCGAGTTACGCCGCCATGAGCGCCCGGACCGCGTTCAATTCGTCCTCGTTGATAGTGTGACCCATTCCCCGATAGATGCGCTCGTCGACCGCGGCGCCCATCCGGCGAAGGACCTCTGCCGATTCGCGGACGCGCTCGAGAGGAATGTGCGGATCGATATCGCTGCATCCGATGAAGACCGCCGTATTCTCCATCGACCCGGGGTAGTCCCGCGGCGTGCCGGGGGGGCCGATCAGTCCTCCGCTCAGCGCCACGACCGCGGCATACCGTCGCGGATTCCGCGCCGCGAACTCGAGCGCCAGGCAGGCGCCCTGCGAAAACCCCAGAATCACGACGCGCTCGGAGCCGAGAGTGGTCGAATCGACCAGCCTCGCGATCACGCCGAGCGCCGACGAGATGCCCGGCTCGTTCTGTGGAATCGGAGAAAGAAAGGAGTACGGATACCAGGTGTGGCCGGCCGCCTGCGGCGCCAGGTACGCGACATCACTGGTGCCCAGCTCCGGCGCCAGGCCGAGGATGTCCTCCGCGGATGCGCCGCGACCGTGAATGAAGATCGCCACGCGCCGCGCCTGGACGAGCGGCGGGCCGTAGTGGAGCACGGACTGACCCGCGTGCGGATCCTGAGCGGATGGCATGAGCGACAAAGATAACGGAGTTCAAAACGAAGGAACGAAGCCAGCGAAGACGAACGGAAGAATACAATACTTCAAAAAATCCCTGTTTGATTGTCTTCTTCGTTCGTCTCCGTTTTCTCCGTTCCTTCGTTTGTGAACTCCGTTATCTTCCTCATCTCCAGACTACGAACGCGTCATCGTCCAGGCGGCGGCGCCGAAGACCAGCAGATTTGCCGCCACGACTGGCGACGCGCCGATCAGCAGTCCGTACAAGACCCACATCAGCGCTCCCACCATCTGCACGCGCTTGAGCGCCGACGGTCTTGCACAGAAATACGACGCCACGAACACCGCCGTGGCCGTCCAGCCAAGATACTCAATCACTTCGCGCTCCTTCGACTCAAAGTGCGACCGCGTTGACGCCAGCCCCCGGCACGGAGCGGACCGTTACACGATCCGTTCGCGCCTTTTCCCATTCGTGCAGCGTCAGGCCGTTCGATTCGAAGAGCGAGCGGATATCGCCGGAGTTCCACCCCAGGACCTGGTCGAGAATCGGCACCATGACCGAGAACGCGTTGTCGCTCAGCACGGTACTTCTGGCGATGCGCGCCAGTTGCTTGTTTTCGGAGACCGCGATCGTGAACCCGTCCCGACTGTTCACGTGCAGCATGACATGCACGTCGGAGCTGCCGTCGCCGAGGTAAATCGTGCGCCCGGGCGCGAGCGCGAGGCGATCTTCCAGCTCCTCGATGTCCGCCACTTTTCCATAGCCCGCCGGCACGCGCACAATAGAGCGCACCTCTCCGGAGTCAGGATCGTAATCGAGCTCGGTGCCGAAGATATGGTCGGGCGACACGATGCCCGCGAGCGCAGACTGAATCACTTCGCGGGGCGCCGCCGAGATGACGAAGAAGGAAAACCGGCAACCGTCGACGCCGCGTTCGAGAAACTCGACCAGCGCGGGAATGTTGCTGCGGAGCCGGACCCGCCGGCCGGTCTCTTCCAGGTGCTCGCGCCGCACGCCGCGGAACTCGGGGTCATGCCTCAAGAGGTACGCGAGTTCGCCTCCCTGCTGCACCAGGTTGGTGCGGGCCAATCCCTCGACCTTCTCCTGAAACCTCGATGCGCCGATGAGTTCGCTCAGCACGAGTCCGGAATCGTTGAAACTCAGGGTCTGATCGAAATCAGATGCCACGAGAAAATGTCTGGTCAGCCCTGGCGCGGTCGACATGGTCCCCCCCGTTCGAAGCAGGCTCCGTTACAATTGCTCCCGAAAGCTAGTATAACAGCATTCAGTCGTGGCCGATACGGAATCATGCCAACATGATGTAAATTGTTAGACAAATAGACACAATTGTTGCGCTTGCGACAAAGTTGTCATATCATCTTGACATGTCGACTGCCGATGCGGTGTCGCCCAAGTACCAGCAGGTCTACACGGCCCTCCGGCGCCAAATCCAGTCGGGCCGTCTAAAAAGAGGCGATCGGCTGCCGAGTGAAGCGGACCTCGTGCGGACCTTCGGGGCCTCCCGCATCACGGTGGGCCGCGCCGTCCGTGATCTCCAGGCCGCTGGGCTTGTGGAACGCCGCGCCGGCTCGGGAACCTACGTCCGAAGTCCCCAGGCTGCCTGTGCGCTGTCGTTTGGTCTGCTCATTCCCGATCTCGGCGAGACCGAGATCTTCGAACCCATCTGTCAGGGGATGATGGCCTCCCCGCTCGCCCGCGAACATGTGCTGGTGTGGGGCAGCCCGAACGGCGCGGGCGACTCCCGGGAGGACCGGGCATGGCAGCTGTGCCGGCAGTACATCGACCGCGGGGTGTCCGGTGTGTTCTTCGCGCCGCTCGAGCTCTCCCCCTCCCAGGACGATGTGAATCAGCGGATTGCAGGGGCTCTCGATGAGGCTCGGATCCCTGTCGTGCTGCTCGACCGCACGGTCGTTCCCTATCCGGAGCGCGGCCACCACGATCTCGTCGGGATCGACAACCGGCGCGCCGGCTACGTGATCACCGAACACCTCCTCGGTCTCGGGTCACGGCGGATTGCCTTTGTCGCGCAGCCGAACGCAGCCGCGACAGTCGATGCGCGCGAAGCTGGCTATCGTGAGGCGTTGTACACATGGAATGCACCGGTCGAACGCTCGCTGGTGCATCGGCTTGACCCGTCTGATGCCGCAGCCGTCCGCGACGTGATGGACGCGCAGCGACCCGACGCGTTCGTCTGCGCCAACGATCGGACCGCGGCGCGGCTGATTCCGACGTTGCTGCGGCTCGGCCACACCGTCCCCGGCGACGTTCGCGTCGTCGGAATCGACGATCTCGAGTATTCCAAGCTCTTGCCCGTGCCGTTGACCACGCTGCGGCAGCCGACGCGGCAGATCGGGGACGCGGCGCTTGCGGCCATGCTCGGGCGCGTCGCGCGGACGCACCTCCCGACGCGCGATATCCTTCTCAACTGCGAGCTCATCATCCGCGAATCCTGCGGCGCGTCCGCAGGTTCCAAAGAGGAGATACAAGGAACGGGAGTAACGGGAGGAATTTGACCAACTGAGGAGCCACCTGCCCTCTTCTCGTAATCCACACCAACTCAGGACTGTAGCGGGTCATTGCCAGATCACTAAGCCACAGATAATCACAGACGACACGGATTCGGATCCGCGTGCCGTGTTCATCCGCGGCCAATTTAACTCAGTACTCCAAAGACGCCGTTCTTTACTCCCGTTCCTCCCGTAACTCCTGTTTAGAGGCTTGTCCATGACGGGGCAGGCCGCCAACGATATGCTGTAATCATCCGCTCGAACGACCGGGGCGGGAGAGGAGACAGCATGCCCGACTACACTCGCCGGGAGTTCGGCCAGGTCATGGCAGCAGGTACGCTCGCGGCGCCGCGTCGACGAGCCGGCAGACAGACGCCCGGCAACACCGGATCGCTGACCGACGTGCCGGGCATCAAGGTCGGTCACTATACCGACGTGCGCCGTCCAACCGGCTGCACCGCCATCCTGTTCGATACGGCCGCGAGCGCGGGGGTTGACTACAACAGCTCGGCGCCGGGCGAATCGCAGGGGGTGTTGCTCCAACCGGTCAGCCCTGTCGATCGCATCCACGCACTGTTTCTGACCGGCGGCGGCGTGCTGGCGCTCCCCGCGTCTGCGGGTGTCCTGCGTTTTTTTGAAGAACGCAACCTCGGCTTCGACTGGGGCAATCCCGGCCTGCGCATTCCCATCGTCGTCAGCGCCGTGATTGACGACCTCTCGGTCGGCGACCCGCACATCCGCCCTGACGCCGAAGCCGCGTATAAAGCCTGCGTGGCGGCCTCGTCGGATCCCGTCGCCGAAGGCAACGTCGGCGCCGGAGCAGGAGCCACCGTCGGAAAGATGCACCGCGGGCGCGGCCTGGGCGGGATGAAAGGCGGGCTCGGCACCGCGAGCGTGAAACTTGGCGACGTGGTGATTGCCGCGCTGGCCGTCGTGAACGCTGCCGGGGATGTGCTCGACTGGCGCTCCGGACGCATCGTCGCGGGCGCCCGCCGTGCAGACGGCAGCTTCGCCGACAGTGTGGACGTCATGCACGGAGTGGTGACCGGCGCGAGCGGGAAGGCGCCGCTTGACGATCCGACGCTTGGCAGCACCACCCTGGCCGTCGTCGCCACGAACGTGGCGGTTCAAAAAACACCGCTCACCAAAATTGCGATGATGGCCAACTGCGGCGCCGCGAGGGCGATTCGCCCGTATCACACCACCGGCGACGGCGATCAGCTGTTCGCCATTTCGACGGAGCGTTTACAGCGTCCGGATCTCCAATTGACAGTGCTCGGGGCGCTTGCGGCCGACGTCGTGGCCGAAGCGATCGTCCGCGGCGTGCGAGCCGCGCGCAGCATCGACGGCTGGCCCGCGGTGCGGGATTTATGATTCGCGGGCCGCGGGTCGCGATCGCAGTGAGGGTTTCACAAATCCGGGATCCCGGGATCCGGAATCCGGATTAGGGATAAGGATTAGGGATTGAACCGTGGCGCTGACAGTGCTGTGCATCGCGACCTACCGAAAGGGTGACGAGTTCCTCAAGGAGTGCGACCGGCAGGGATGCCGAGTACTCCTCCTCACGGAGGAGCGACTGAAGGGCTCCGACTGGCCGCGCGACGCGATCGACGCATTCTATTTTATCCGCCGCGACATGCCGGAGGCAGACATCCGTCAAGGAGCGGCATATCTCGCCCGCACGGAGCGTCTCGATCGCATCGTCGCCCTCGACGATTTCGACGTCGAGACGGCCGCGATGCTGCGCGAGTACCTTCACGTTCCCGGTATGGGTGAAACGACGGCGCGTGCCTTTCGCGACAAGCTGGCAATGCGGTCGCGGGCTCGCGCCGCGCACATCCCGTGTCCGGAGTTCGTCCATGTCCTGAACGACCTCGCGATAACCGAATGGGCCTCGCGCGTGACGCCTCCATGGGTTCTCAAGCCGCGTGGTCAGGCTGCCGCCATCGGCATCCACACTGTCGCATCCGCCGGCCAGCTCTGGGAGGCTGTGCACGCCCTGGGAGATGCCCGGGCCGATTACGTCCTCGAGCAGTTCGTGCTCGGGGACGTCTTCCACGTGGACTCGCTCGTGTTCAACCGCACGGTAGTTTTTGCCGTGGCGAGCGCCTACGGCTCGCCGCCGATGACCGTCGCGCACGAAGGCGGCATCTTCGTCACGCGCACGCTCTCTGCCGACGACCCGCTGGCCGGCGCCTTGAAAACTGCCAACGCCCGTGTACTCAATTCATTCGGCCTGCTTCGGGGCGTCTCGCACACCGAGTTCATTCGCGGCCGCGATGGCCAGCTGTATTTCCTCGAGACGTCCGCACGGGTCGGTGGCGCATTTATCGTGGATGTCGTCGAAGCGGCCACCGGGGTGAACTTGTGGCGGGAGTGGGCAAAGATCGAGATCGCCGAAGAGGACGACGCCTATGTCGCGCCGGCAGCTCGTGAGCTGTCCGCCGGAATTGTGCTGTCACTCGCGCGTCAGGAGCAGCCCGACCTGGCGCCGTACGTCGAACCGGAAATCGTGCACCGGATCCGGAAGCCCCACCACGCGGGACTCATCGTCGCATCGAAAGACGACCGTCGCGTACGAGAGCTGCTCGACGCCTACGTGGCGCGCTTTTATCAGGACTTCCACGCGACGGCCCCGCCGCCGGAGCGAGCGGCCGACTGAAACGACAGCCGGCCTGTCAGTACTGCGCAGTCCCTGGACCTCAGCCCTCGTCGTTCACCGTATGGGGTGACGACTCCACGGTGCGTGTTCGCTGCTCCCCTCGAACGACGGCCGCACGGCGGCGCTCCTCGCCCAGGAGGACCTTCAGCCGCTCGGCCAGCTCTCCGAACGTCCAGTTTTAATGACGCGCGTTTCCTTATCTTGGGGCAGTTCCGTACTGTCCCACGAATCTCATGGAGCCGATCATT
>JBBQEJ010000121.1:0-15677 GCA_038320555.1 Vicinamibacterales bacterium
CCTCAACTTCAACGCCTCGACCGGCACGCCCTACTCGATTATGACCGGCCGCGACGGCAACGGCGATCTGGTGTACAACGATCGTCCCGCGGGCCTCGGACGCAATACCCAGTGGGCGCCCGGACAATGGACGGTCAACGGCAACTTTTTCTACACGCTGGCCATTGGGAAGAGGACCGTGCAAAACCCGGGAGGCATCACCGGAATCACGATCCGCGATGGCGTCGCCAACGTCATGACCGGCGGCCCGGCGCCCCCCCGATATCGCATCGGCATTGCCGCGAATATCCAGAACCTGACCAATCACACCAACTACACGGGCTACATCGGCACGATGACGTCGCCGTTCTTTCTGCAGCCGCAGAACGTGCTGAACTCGCGAAAGGTCGACATCTCGCTCAATTTCTCCTTCTGAATCGGGGTCTGGCGCGGTCTCTGCTCCATGCGCATTGCCACGACGACCCTCCTTGAGGGTTAATTGGTGGGATGAATCAGGAACAGGGCGCTGCGCTCCAGGCAATCGCACGACGGGCCATGATGAAGTACGGGCTCGAACCCGACTGGCCGCCGGAAGTCCGGGTCGAGCTGTCGAAGCTCGCGGAGATTAATTCGACGGCGTCGCGCGATCTGCGCGCGCTGCCGTGGTCGTCAATCGACAACGACGACTCGCGCGATCTGGATCAGCTCGAGGTGTGCATCGACGGGCCGTCACCGCGGCTGCTGATTGCCATTGCGGACGTCGATGCGTGGGTCCGCAAAGGGTCTGCGCTCGACGCGCACGCGGAAGCGAACACGACCTCCGTCTATACGCCCGCGCGGATCTTTCCGATGCTCCCGCCTGAGTTGTCGACCGATCTCACCTCGCTCAACGAGCACGCCGATCGCGACGCCATCGTCGTCGACATGGTCATCGGCGGTGACGGTGTGCCCGCCGAATCCGACGTCTACCGGGCGCGCGTGCGCAACCGCGCGAAGCTGGCCTACGACGGCGTCGCGGCCTGGCTCGACGGACGCGGCCCCGCTCCCGCAGCGTTCGGCAGCGAGCCGGATCTTCCCGGGCAGGTGAAGCTGCAGGATCGGATCGCGGGGCGTCTGCGCGCGAAACGGGAGGAGGAAGGGGCTCTTGATTTCGATCGCACCGAGCTCAAGCCCGTCGTCACCGAGGGAGTCGTGACCGACTTGCGCATGGAGGAGTCCAACCGGGCGCGGGACTTGATCGAAAGCTTCATGGTGACCGCGAACGGCGTCACCGCGGGCTTTCTATCCTCGCGCGGCTATCCGTCGATCAGGAGGGTCGTGCGCTCGCCCGAACGCTGGCCCCGCATCGTCGATCTTGCCGGGCGCTACCGCGTTCAGCTGCCGCCGGAGCCTGACGCGCGCGCGCTCGAGGCGTTCCTGAAAGCCCAGCGTACGGCCAGGCCTGACGAGTTTGCGGATTTGTCGCTGAGCGTCATCAAGCTGCTTGGGCGCGGCGAATATGTGGCGCAAACGCCGGGTGGAGCATCCGCAGGGCACTTCGCGCTGGCGGTGTCGAATTACACGCATTCGACCGCCCCGAACCGCCGGTTTCCTGACCTGGTGACACAACGCCTGGTGAAGGCGGCCGTCGCCGGAACGCCGGTGCCGTACCCGCTCGCGGAGCTCGCGCCGCTTGCCGCGCATTGCACCAAGCAGGAGGATGCGGCCAACAAGGTCGAACGGCTGGTTCGCAAAGCTGCCGCGGCCCTATGGATGTCGAGCCGGATAGGTCAGGAATTCGACGCAGTGGTCACGGGGGCGTCGAACAAGGGCACCTGGGTCCGGTTGCGCGTCCCGCCCGTCGAAGGGCGTCTCGAACGCGGCGCGGAAGGGCTCGATGTCGGCGATCGCGTGCGCGTGCGCCTGCTCAGCACGGATCCGGAACAAGGCTTCATCGATTTCGCGCGCGTGTAACTGAAGCGAATCGCGAACCACGAACCGCTATTTACCCGCGCCGATTCGAATGTGTTCCGCGTGATGCCGGCAGTGCCAGGCGTACATTCCCAGCGATTCCTCGATCGATACGATGCCCCAGTCGGGATGCGAGAAGGGCTTCCGCAAGTCCGGCCCGGGCAACGCACGAAGAAAGGCGACCCAGCGCCGATGGAGCGCATCGAGGAGATCGATCGACATCGCCACCGGCGCTGTCTTCGCCTCAGGCAACTCGGCCCAGCGTGCCTCATCGTACGTTTTGACGTTAGGTTTGTCTTCGGTCACCGCCAGCTTCATCCGAACGTACGCATTCATATGGCTGTCCGGCACGTGGTGCACCACCTGCCGCACAGTCCAGCCGCCCGGCCGGTAAGCCGTCTCCAGCTGCGCCTCGCTCAATCCACTCACGAGCGAGCGGACCCTGGCCGGCATCGCTTCCAGAATACCGAGGTATTCCGCGCGCGTGCGCAAGTCGAGCGGCGCACTGCTGCGCGGCATGCGTCCGACGGGATATCGGAGATGCTCCAGGTTGTCCATTACCAGTTCACCAATTCACCAACTCTGCACGACCGACAGCTTGTCGGCCGAGTCCATAAGCGCAATGGTCACGTGGCCGGCCCTGCAGGCCACTAGCAGCTAAGCTAGGATGGCCGGCGCGGCAGCTTGCCCAGGATCCGTCCCAGCAGCTTGACGGCGTAGATTGCCGAACGCTCGCGCGTCTGCTCGACGTCGACGGGGCCGTTGGGGAAGTGGAGCGCCCAGAGCTCGTCGAGCGCCTTGTCGTCTCCCTCCGTCGGGTGCAGCGCGATCCAGTAAAGAATCCTGATCAATTGATCCTTGGGAATGTCCTGCTGCAGGCGCTCGTACACGACCTGCGGCGCAAAGCGCTCGACGGGCATTTGGAGGACGTCGGGTAACGCCGCGACGTACAGAATGTTGCGGACGCGTTGCACCGGATCCGCGACTCTGCCCGGCTGCCACGACGGCAACATCTCCCGTATGTATTGAAGATGATCGGCCGTATCCGGATCCGGCTCCTCGTCATCTGGAGCGATGGGCGTGACGATGCCACCGTCGGACGGCAGACGATCAAAGACGAGATCACGATCGATGTCAGCCGTCGTGACGGCCTGCCACGATGCGACCGTCGTAATCGGCGGCGGAGTCCTTGCCGGGGGTGCCTCTTCCGGCGGCGTCGGGGCAGGCGTGCGGGTGACAGGCTTCCGTCCCGCGTCCGGCTGAAGGGCTTTCCTTTCGGCGGCACTGAGCGTCACCGGCGCGGGCGGCGGGGGTTCCGGAGCCCGGGCGGCCGCCGGCGCGGTCGAGGCGGCCGGCAACGCGGGTGTGCTCACAGGGGACGGTTGCGCCTGTTTCGGAGAATCGGCCGGGCGTGTGGCGAGCATCCGGCCCTGGTATTCCGACATCACGCCGACGACACCCCACGAGAGCAGTGCCACCGTGACCCATCCTTTTCCCGACCGTGCGGCGAAGCGCTGCTGAGCGTCCCAGCGGAACATCTTTGCCCCTGCGACGCACCCGCCGGCTCCGATGATGAGCAGCGCGAGCAGGTCGAACCTGGCGGCGCCAAGGCCAGGTCCAATCACGCACGCCTGCAAAGCTTCAACCGCGTAGCGTCCGGGGAAAAAGGCGGAGACGTGCAGCGCCCAGTCCGGCAGACTGGCGAGCGGGACAGCGATCCCGCCGATGATCAGCATCGGCAGGAAGATGCATTGCCCCAGCGCCTGCACGGCGGGAACGTTGTCCGCCATCATCGCCATCACGAGTCCCAGCCCGATGAAAGCGAACGAGACGAACGTGAAGACGATGAACAGATCGACGGGGTGCTTCGGCAGCGGCATGCCGAGGGCCAGCGCCAGCCCGAGCTGGAGGAGGCCCGCGGTAATGAGAATGCAGTACCGTGCCGCGGCGGTGCTAGCCACGAGCGCCGCGGTTGGAACCGGTGTCAGACGGTAGCGGCGCCACACACCGCGTTCGCGCTCGCTCACCATCGTCGTCGGCAGGCCAAAGCACGCCCCGCCGAGCACGCTGACCGTCAGCAACTCGCCCATGTGGCGCGCGAGGGTGACGGTTTCGTGGCGGTACAACACCCAGAATGCCAACAGGAAGATCAGCGGGAACAGATAGCTGTAGATGAGCGCCATCTTGTTCCGGTAATGCAGCTTCAGGCTGATGCGGAGCTGCTGAAGGAAGGCGTTCATGGATGAGAGCTGATCCCTCCGATGTCAGTGTGGCAGCCCGTCGCCTGTGAGGGCGATGAAGACATCCTCGAGCGTGGCCTTCCGCACCTGCAGGTTCGTAAGCTCGATGCCGTGCTCGTCCAGTACCTGCATGAGCGCCGCTACCGTGCGGCTGACGATGGCGGTGCGAAACCTGACAGTCACATCGTCACACACCAGATCTTCCACTCCCGGCAGGCGCTCCAGCCACCCGTGCTCCAGGGGGCGCGCGGTGGTGAGCGATACGGACTGGACGGCGGTCGATTCCGCAATCAGGCTGCGCGGAGGACCGGATGCGATGATGCGGCCGCGTTCGATGATGGCGATCCGGTCGCAAAGCAATTCCGCCTCGTCGATGTGGTGGGTCGTGAGCAGCACCGTATGGCCGTCGCGTTTCATCTGCGCGATGTCGGCGTGCAGCTCGCGCCGCGATTGCGGATCGAGTCCCGTCGTCGGTTCGTCCAGAAACACGAGCTCCGGGTTGTTCACGAAGGCCAAGGCCACGGCGAGCCGCTGCCGCTGCCCGCCAGACAGTGTATCGAACGGCACGTCCGACTTCTCGGCGAGGGCAAACCGCTGCAGCAGCTGTGCCGGAGAGGCCGTGTCGCGGTAGAAGGAGGCGAAGAGCGACACCGCTTCGCGCGGCGTGATTTTGTCCTGCAGGGCGATGGTCTGCAGCACCGCGCCGATCTTCTCTTTGACGGCCTGCGGCCGGCGGCGGGCGTCCATGCCGCAGACTTCGATCTCTCCCGCGTCGGGCTGGCGCAGCCCAACCACGCATTCGAGCGTGGTGGTCTTGCCCGAGCCGTTCGGGCCGAGCAGGCCGAAGATCTCGCCATCCTCAATCTGGAAACTGACCCCCTGCGCCGCCAGGACATCGCCGTAACGTTTGTGCAGTTCACGAACGATCACTTTGGCCATGGTGTCACTGAATCCCTAATCCCTAATCCTGAATCGGCGAATCGGCGAACCGCGAACCGCGACTAGCCCTCCCAAGCATTGATGATCGTCTCGCGCAGATCCAGGCCGAAGGCCCGCTCGGTGACGACCACGATCGGCGGCCCCTGTAATCGCTTGTACACGGATCGGCGAATCCGTCGAAAGCAATCGTACACGACGTCGCTGAACGAGGCGGACGAGTGCTTGTCGTACACCGTCCGGCCCTCCGCGTCTGGCACGAACCGCGCCGGATCCAGCGCGTGCTGTTCGAACAGGCGGACCAGCTCCGCGGGGCTCGTGCGTCGTTCGACAATCTCTCCCACAACGGGCGCGACGACCCAGTAGTCGAACGGGTCGAACTGGTTCGCCGCGAGCTCGGCCGAGGGCTTGATGTGAAAGGCGTCCTCCGGGACCATTTCGGCGCCGTGTTTCGCGTTGACATACCGCGCGAGGCGATACACGTCGAGCTTCGACAGATCGCCGATGAGTGACACGCCGCCGCACATGTCGCCGTACAGCGTGGCATAGCCGAGCGCGATTTCTGTTTCGTTGCCGCACGAAATCAGCAGGGCGCCCGTGTCGTTCGACTCGGCCATCATCAGCAGGCCGCGGATTCGCGCGTGGAGATTCTCGCCGGTAAAGCTCTGGACGATGGGATGCGCGTTGGTCTCGAACACCGCGCGTACGAGCTCGTCCAGATCCTGAATGGGAATCACGCCGTACGTGACGCCGAACGCGCGCGCAAGCCGCTCGGCGATCGACCGCGTCGTGCTGCTGTTGAACCGCGACGGCATGTTGTAGGCCGACACGCGGTCCGCACCCAGGGCATCGGCGGCGATCGCGAGCGCAAGCGCCGAATCGATCCCGCCTGATACCGCGACGACGGCTCGATCGAAGCCGGTCTTGCGCATGTAGTCGCGAAGCGCCATGACGAGGCCGTCATACATCTCGCGATCGGCGTCTATCGCCGGCAGCGTCAGGGGGACCGGCGCTGGGGCAGGGTTGAGATCCACGACGAGGAGCTGCTCCTGGAATTGACGGCCGATCGCGATCAGCCGGCCAGCGGCGTCGTAGACCAGGCTTTCGCCGTCGAAGGGAATGATGTTCTTGCCGTTGTCGGCGGCACCAGTGGTGTTGATGTAGGCGAGCGGCTTGTGCAGCTCCGCGAGGTGACGCCGGATGATCTCGTCGCGTGCCTGACGCTTTCCCGGACAGAACGGCGACGCGTTGAGATTGAGGAGCACGTCGGCGCCTCGGGCCACGAGCTCCGCCAGCGGCTTGACGTCGTAGAACTCGTCCCACAGGTCTTCGCAGATTGACACGCCAAGACGGACGGTGCCGCCCTTGATCGGGACGGCCACCGGTTCGCGCACGGTGCCTGGCACGAAGAATCGTTTGTCGTCGAAGTAACGGTAGCTGGGAAGCAGCGTTTTGTGCGCGCGCTGCAGCACACGCCCGTCGCGTACGACCGCCGCGGCGTTGTACTTCCGGATTGCGCCGCTTTCGTTGCGTGCTGTCAGATCGAAATCGATGAACCCTACGACCGCGGTGATGCCGCGGGCGGCCTCCGCAATCCGCAGCATCGCGCGCTCGTTCGCCGCGAGGAAACCCGCGTCCTCCACGAGGTCGCCGATGCAATAGCCTGGCAGCGCCATTTCCGGCGTAACGAGCACGTCGGCGCCCTGGGCCGCCGCAGCCTCGATCGCCTCGAGAATCTTCGCCGTGTTCCCGTTGATGTCACCGCTCGTGGGATTGAGCTGGGCGAGCGCTATGCGCATAGGGTGTCTACCGTGGCTGGCATTTTTGCGGCAAAGGTGCCTGGCACCTTTTGTCGACGCTCCGCGCGGTGGCTGAATTTATAAATAATAGATGGATAACATTTTAGCGGCAAAGGTGGCTGGCACCTTATACTCCTAGCCGGTCATAACTCATGAAGCACCGATTCCTGTCGTTCTCGCGAGTGGCGATCGCCTCGCTGCTGAGTGCATCGGTCGTTGTGTTGTTGCACGCACAGGCACCCGCGCCGCAAACGCCGCCGGCCGGCGCGCAGCCACCGGCAGGCGGCCGGGGCCAGGGCGGCGGACGCGCGACGCAGGGGAGTCCGGCGTCGCAAAAACCGCCGCAGACCGTCACGCCTCAGAGTTATCCTCCCGAGCTGGTGCAACGAGGGCAAGGGCTCTTCGCCGCGACGTGCGCGTTCTGTCACGGCCGTGACGCCATGGGTGGAGAGACCGGGCCGGACCTGACGAGATCCGCGCTCGTCGCCGAGGACGTGCGCGGGGACCAGATTTCGACGGTCATCAAGAACGGACGGCCCGACAAGGGCATGCCGCCCCAGAACCTGCCCGACGCGGACATCGCCGCGATCGTGGCGTTCATCCACGATACGAAAAGCAAGGCCGACTCTCTCGAAGGGGCCCGCCGCACCGTGGACGTTGCCGATCTGCAGACGGGTAACGCACAGGCCGGCCAGCAGTACTTCAACGGCGCGGGCGGGTGCGCGAAGTGTCATTCCCCGACCGGCGATTTCGCCGGTCTTGCGAACCGCCTGCAGGGCCTTCAGCTCTTCCAGCGCATGTTGTATCCCGGAGGCCGCGGCCGCGGGGGCGCTTCGGCGGCGGTCCCCGTCGCGACGGTGAAGCTTCCGTCGGGCCAGAGCCTGACCGGCAAGCTCGCCTATCGCGACGAGTTCACGATTGCGATCACCGATACCGCCGGGTACTACCGATCGTGGCCGATGAGCAAAGTCACCGTAACGATCGACAACCCGCTCGACGCGCACATCAAGCAACTCGCGAAATACACGAACGACGATCTGCACGACGTGCTCGCCTATCTGCAGACGCTGAAATAGACAATGCCCACCCTGAATCTTCGACGCCAGGCGTTTCGTTCTGCGATGGTCGCGCTGCCGGTCGCGTGCTGCGCCCTGGTCTCCGCCCAGAGTCCGCAGGGACTCGACCCCGCGGTCATGTTGAAACCTCCGGCAGACAGCTGGCCGACGTATCACGGGGACTATACCGGCCGGCGGCACAGCCGGCTCACGCAGATCACGCCCGAAAACGTGCACCAGTTGACCGTCGCCTGGACGTTCCAGGGAGCCGGCGGAGGAATCAAGGCGTCGCCGATCCTGGTCAACGGCGTCATCTACCTGACGATGCCCGATAACATCTGGGCGATCGATGCGCGCTCGGGACGCCAAATCTGGCGGTACACCTATCCGCCGAATCAGGCATTCCACATCGGTCACCGCGGCGCGGCCGTCTACAAAGACACCGTGTTTCTGACGACGCCTGACGCGCATCTGGTGGCCCTCGACGTGAAGGACGGGAAGGTCAAGTGGGACGTCGTCATTGCGGATGCGAAGAAAGGATTCTGGTCCACGAACGCCCCGCTGCTCATAAGGGATCATCTCCTCGTGGGCGTGTCGGGCGATTTCGACAACCTCCCGGGCACCCTGAAATCGATCGATCCCGAGACGGGGAAGACTCAGTGGATCTTCTACAGCACGCCACCCCCCGGTACTCCAGACTCGATCAGCGGCGGCGCGACCGGCGGCCAGATGTGGAATACGGGTACGTATGATCCCGATCTCAATCTCGTGTATCTCGGTACGGGAAATCCGACCCCGGTGCTGAACGGGGCTGCGCGTCCAGGCGACAATAAATGGATCTGCAGCATCGTCGCGCTCAACCCCGATACCGGCAAGCTTGTGTGGGGATTCCAGGCGTCGCCGCACGACACGCACGATTGGGACGCCGCGGAAGTCCCCGTGCTCGTTGACGGGACGTTCGCCGGGACGCCCCGCAAGATGTTGATGCAGGCCTCGCGCAACGGGTACTTCTTCGTCCTCGATCGCACCAACGGGAAGAACCTGTTGACCAAGCCCTTCGCGGCTGTCAACTGGGCAAAGGGCATCGACGAGAAGGGCAGCCCGATTCCGGATCCGGCGCAGGAGCCTGCGCGCGACGGGCGACTGGTGGCGCCGAACGAGGGTGGTGGCACCAACTACCGGTCGCCCAGTTTCGATCCCAGGACGGGACTTTTCATCGTCAGCGCGCAGGATGCCTACGGCATCTATTTCTTCAAGCCGGAACATGGCAACTATGGCTGGGCAGGCGCGGACTACGGCGTCTACGGCACGGGCACGCTGCGCGCGCTCGATTACCAGACCGGCATAGTTCGCTGGGAGCACGATCTGGGCGGCGAAGGCAGCGCCGGCGTGCTGACGACCGACACCGGCCTCACGTTCTCCGGTGATGCGGCCAACAGCGTCTTCGCGTTGCGCACGAGCGACGGGGCGACACTCTGGCACTCGACGATCGGCCGCGTCGGCAATGGTCCGATCACCTACGAGCTCGATGGGCGGCAGTACATGCTGGTCGCCGGTGGAGGCGTGCTCTACGCCTGGACGCTGCCGGAAAAGGTCGGTGTCCCAGCCGTTCGGTAGCGATCGTCGAGCGGCACGCGGAAGCAAGAAGATCTAGCGAGGCGCTCGTCGAGCGTGCTGCGCGTTTGACCGGGGACGAAGGGAGTGTTCGTCCCGGGCCAGTCCAGTCCCACAACCGCGCACGAAAACGCGGTCCCCTCCGCACTATCGCCGCGGCGATCATCCCGCGCGTTCGTCTCCTCATCACGTCGTGCGCCGTGTTCATTGCTGGCCGGGTCGCAGTCCATCCCACCTGTTTAGAGCGTCATTCGTCGGGACCCGACCGTGCATCCTCCCTTAACGTATTTGTGACAACAGACCGGAAGGAGATGCACGATGATGGTGGCTGCCGCGATCCTTGCCTGCACCCTCGCACTCACGCCGGGACTCGAATCCCCCGCTCCCTCCGCGCCGGCCGATCCGATGGGGCCGCGCGTGCGCGCCCTTGACGCGCGCGCGCGGGAATGGATCCGTGTCGGCACAACACAATCGCGGACGTTCCGGGCGCTGCTTGCGCGTCTGGCGTCAAGCGATCTGATTCTGTATATCGAGATCGTCGATGGCATCATCGGAGGCTCGGCGGGACGGCTGTATTTCGTAACCGCGACTCCCAGCGTCCGATACCTGCGCATCGAGCTCGTTGCGCAAGGGAACGTCCGCGAGATGGTGGCGCTCGTCGGTCACGAACTGCAGCACGCCGTAGAGATAGCGAACGCGCGGCAGGTGCGCGACCGGCAGGCACTGGCCCTGCTGTATCTCGGCATGGATGAAAACACGCTGAGCCGCTTTCGATTCGATTCGGTTGCCGCACGTGTCACCGAGGAGCGGGTCAGAAGCGAGGTCGCCGGCTACCGAGCCGGACCGCCGGCACATCCTGAAGGTCAAACGCAGACGCGCCACTAGTCGTCCCGCAATCATCTCGTCGCCGGACGATAGTCTTTGAGCAGGGCCAGGGCGCCATCCTCGTCGTAGAAGAGCCGCACGCGATGCTCGGCGGCCAGCGATTCAGCCTCGACGATGGCGCGCTCGTAGGTTGCGAACATCCGCCGGCTGTCATCGAGCTGCCCGCGCACGATTAGACGGTACGTCGGGCTGGGTGGCCCGGTGAGCGAGTCGATGCCGAACGTACCCCGCATGATGCCGGCAGCCTCGCGCGCGATCACGATGTCGCCATCCTCAACGAGCAGCTGTCTGCGCGACAGCACACGCTCGACCGCTTCGGCCGGATCGTCGGTCGGTAGCCTGACAGGTTCTCGCTCCGGGAGATCGGCTTCCCTTGGAGAACGTTCGCGACGCTTCGGGGAGTTTTTATCTCGCTCCATCAGGGGCTCCTCAGCCTGCGGGAGTGCGAATTGTCAGCCAGAGCCGCCCTCGCATGGCCGAGGTTATGTTCACCCCTAACCTCGTCAAATTATGTTGGCCTGATCAGGTGAGATAGGGGACCGGCCCAACTCGAGTCGTTGAGTTGCCGGGCCCGAGCGTTCAAAACTGAGCGGCGTCTGCTCTTGTGACCAATCGCGTAGATTCTGCACGGCAGGACGGATCAGGTTGACTGACGTCGTTCAGGCGCGAGGGCAACCATTTGCCCTCTGCCTTGCTTGACGCGCGTGCCGTCCCTTTTGTCCGGCAGTGGCCGCAGGTCGCGATGAACGATCTCACGCTGGCCTTCCGCCAGTTGCGGAAGAGTCCCGCCTTCGCCGTCGTCGGTGTTCTCTCGCTCGCGCTAGATCAATGTCGTGACGGTTGCGCTTGTCGCCTCGCGTCTTCCCGGCCGTCGCGCGAGCCGGGTAGATCTGATGATCGCGTTCAGGGCGGAGTAGATGACCCCGGGATCGCGAGGTCGCACCAAGAGCTCCCCCCTGCAGGACCTTCACTCCGACCGAAGCGCGACGAGCGGATCCACGCGCATCGCTCTTCGGGCCGGCAGGTAGCACGCGACGAGCGTGACGCCGATCAGGACGAGAGGAACCGCGAGAAACGTAAGCGGATCCCGGGGCGAGACGGAGAAGAGCAGGCTCTGCATCACGCGGACGCTCCCGAGCGCAACCGCGACACCAAGGACCGCCCCACCGAGCGCGAGCACCATTCCCTGACCGACAATCAGTCGAAGGACATCGTGACGGGCCGCGCCAAGCGCCAGCCGGATCCCGATATCTCTCGTTCGCTGGGATACCAGATACGCCAGCACGCCAAAAAGGCCCGCGCACGCAAGCACGAGCGCGACCGCGGCAAAAGACCCGAGCAGGTACATGTTGAAGCGCCTGGGCCCGAACGACTCAGATAAGAGATCGTCCAGCGTGCGGACGTCGTAGATCGGAACGCTCGGATCGATCTGACGGATCGCGTCGCGTATCGCCTCGACATGCGACAGCGGATCGATGGCGCTCCGGATAACGAGGCTCATCGGGTTCCAGCCGGTGTAGACCATCGCGGACCCGTAGACCGTGGGTGCCGCCTCGGTGTCGAGCCCGAAACTGCGCACATCACCCGCGACCCCGATGATCGTGCTGGAAACTGGAAACTGGAACCGCTACGCCTCTGCCGCCACTGCCGCAATGAGCGCCTTGATGTAGCCGAACGCATACGCAAAGGCTTGTGCGCCCTTCAGGTCGCCGGCGATCGTCGGCACATGGTCCGGCATCATCATGCCGTCGAACCCCACCTCTTTGTACACGCGCATCGCCTTCAACATATCGACATCGCCATCATCGATGAACGTCTCCTGGAACCGCAGGAACCCGCCACGGATATTCCGGAAATGCACGTTGAAGATTTTCCCGCGCGAGCCGAAGTAGCGGATGACGTCGTAGATCTCCTCTCCCGGCTTTCCGAGCATCTCGCTGACGGTGCCCTGGCAGAAGTTCAACCCGTGATACGCGCTCGGCGAAATAGTGAGGAACCGTTTGAGACCCTCAACACTGCCGAGCACGGTCTCGACGCCTCGAAAACCCTTGCCAAGCGGCATCCCCGGATCCTGCGGGTGGCACGCCATCCTGACCTTGTACTCCTCGGCCACCGGGATCACACGCTCGAGAAAGTACGTGATGCGGTCCCAGTAAGCGTCCGCGCCGACCGCTCCGGCTTCGGTGAGCGGCGGTTCCTGCCTGGCCTCGTCATACACGAACGTGCTGTACCGCGCCCCGCCGCGACCTGGTGTGTTCGCAGTGCGGACGACGCCGAGCAGGGTGAGGTTGTATTTGAGCGAGGGGATTCCCGCGCGTCCGGTGTTGCGGATCATCTGGCAGATGCCGTCGATTTCGCGGTCACGTTCCGGACTCTTGCCGACCAGGATGTTCGGGTTTTCCGCCCGGGCGATCGGGTTCGAGCTCATGGGCAGCGGGACCATGTCGAGCGTGACGCCGAAGCGTTCCACCCGTTCGCGCAGGCGCATCAAGCCGTCCGCCGACCACTGATCGTCGAGACGCTCGGACGGAAGCCGGCTGCAGATGTGCGTGACGCCGAGCGCAGCCAGGATGCCGAGCACGTCGTCGGAGGAGTCGTGCTGCGTGCCGACCTTCATCAACGCGTTCCGCGGCGGCGGCGCTTGCCGCGGCGCGGCCGAAGTGTGACGAACGTCGGAGGGGGCAGCCAGCGCTCCGGCCCGGCCCGATGCCATGCCGATGCCAGAAAGGCGTACGAAGTCGCGCCGATGCATGTTCATAAAGGGCTCAGGGCTCAGGGTACAGGTGCCGATCGCAGTGTTGACGCAGCATCCTCGTTCAGAACGACATCTGTTGACAAGCATCGCGTGGATCGTGCCGGGGTCCGGGGTCCGGGATGCGCCTGAGTTCTGAATCAGTCGCAGATTCTTCCCGATGGGAACACGCCTCAACAGGCACTGGCGATCAATCCGGCATCCCCTGACACTGGTCTGATCCTTGCGACCTTGCCGCCAGGAGGTTCCTGTCACATGCGAACATGGCTTCCGATGGTTGTGCTTGGACTTGCCGGGCTTCTGGCTGGTCCAGCCTACGCGCAGTCATCCCTTCCAATCCCACGCAGCAACGCGTCGCTGGCGGCCGCGATCAGGTGCCGGTGTCCCGCGTGACTGTCGTGGACCGCACGACACCTGCAATCAATTACCGTCATCGGGGAGGCGCGACGAAGATCGACTTCCGCGGAACGCCGCTGTTGCCGAAGGCGCGCGGCGAGGCCAAGGTCGAGAGTAAGCAGGGGTACATCGAAATCGAGGTTGAGTTCGATGATCTCGTGCCCGCGACCAGGTTCGGTCCTGATCGCGGCTTGATGGTGAACGTCTCCGACGTGTTGTTCGACACCGGCATGCACACGCTCAAGCCAGGCGCACGCGAGAAGCTGGCCAGAGTGGCCGGCATCCTCCTGACGTACCCCGACCTGCGTCTCGAGGTGGATGGACACACGGATAGCGTCGGGGACGACGACTACAACCAGACGCTGTCGGAGCGCCCGGCGGAATCAGTCCGCGCCTGTCTGGTGCAGCAGGGCATCTCGCCGAGCGCCATTGTGGCACTTGGGTACGAGGAGTCGCAGCCGGTCGCATCCAACACCCTGGCGGCCGGGCGCCAGCAGAATCGCCGCGCAGAGCTCATCGTGGCCGGCGAGTCGATCGGACGCCCCGTGCCGAGCTCCTCGAGTCTGCGCCGTCCCGAACGGTAGCCCGCGGCAAGCGTCGGGTCTGACCCCGCACGGGGTCAGACCTCACCGATTTCAATTACCTTCGCGGACCGTCGTACATGTAATTGTGACGCGCCGAAATAGGATTATCATGCCCTCATGAACAGCTCCCCCAGCCGCCTCTCCCTGATGCTCGCCCGGTTTGCCGTGGCGCTGACGCTCTGCGGCCTTGCCGCCATCGCCGCGACGGCGGCGCAGGAACGCGGGGCCAGATCGAACGTCCGGAACAATCCCGACGAGAAGGAGTGGATTCAGCTGTTCAACGGTCGTGACCTCAACGACTGGACTCCGAAGTTCGCGCACCATGATCTCGGCGAGAACTTCAACGATACGTTCCGCGTCGTAGACGGCCTCCTCGAGGTCCGCTACGACAAGTGGCAGAACTTCACCGACGAATTCGGGCACCTCTTTTACAAAGAGCCGTTCTCGTACTACATGCTTGCGGCCGAATACCGCTTCGTCGGCGAGCAGGTCCACACCCAGCGCACGGATCTCGGATGGGCGATCCGCAACAACGGTTTGATGATCCACTCGCCGGCGCCGAAGACCATGCTGAAGGATCAGGACTTTCCGATCTCGATCGAGGTGCAGCTGCTCGGGGGGCTGAGCAACGGAAAGCCGCGAAGCACGGCGAACGTGTGCACGCCGGGCACGAACATCGTGATGAACGGCACGTTGCACACAGCGCATTGCACGAACTCGAAGTCGAAGACGTACGACGGCGATCAGTGGGTCCGTGTCGAAGTCGTCGCGCACGGCGACGAGGTCATCAAGCACATTGTCGAAGGCGAGACGGTGCTCGAGTACACGAAGCCGCAGATCGGCGGCGGCGCCGCGAGCCCGACCGATCCCGCCGTGAAAGTGGACGGCACGCCGCTGCCGGGCGGATACATTTCGCTTCAGGCAGAGACCGCGCCGATCGACTTTCGCAAAGTGGAGCTGTTGAACCTTGAAGGCTGTACTGATCCGAAGGCCACGAACTACAAGACCTACTTCGTCAAATCGAATCCATTGAAGTGCAAGTACTAGAGTCTCTCGCGGAGATCGCGGACTATCTCGCTGCCCGCTCGGCGAGCGTCTGACTTTCACCGCTTCGGCCGCTATCACCTGCCACGGGCGATCAGGGTCGCGGCCATTCGCGCGTCATGACCGATGTTTCGAAGACCGGCGCCCATCAGTCTTTCGCTTCCCGGCGAATCCCGCCGATCAGTCGACGGCGCGCAGGTGACGGGCGCGTGGCTATCGACACTTGGTATCCAGCCGATTCTCGGTCGCGCGTTCGTTACCAGACGACGAGCGACCAGGCTCCGACCATGTCGTGCTCGTCACCCATGCTTACTGGCGACGCCGCCTCGCGTCCGACCCGAACATCGTGGGGAAGACCCTCACGACCAAGGACAGCGCATTCACCGTCATCGGCGCTGCCGCCGAACGTCCTGCGATACGGCGGCGATTTCCTCGTGCCTCAC
>JBBQEJ010000122.1:0-15507 GCA_038320555.1 Vicinamibacterales bacterium
CTTCCAGCGCACGCGGTGGTGATCCAGCTCGACGAGGGGATCACGGCGATTGACGGCCAGCCACTCAAGCCGTGGACGCTGCGTTTCACGACGGGACCGTAGCGAATAGCGGCTGGCGGTTAGCGGCTGGGGTTCGCGGTCTCGAAGTAGTCGAGGATCAGGGTGCTCACGATGTCGGTCTGTTGTTGGAGCTTGCCTCCCTTGGGAGTGAGAAGCCCTTCGATTTGCACTGACGCGCGGCCGCCGAGAGGCAGGACGAGCTGCACCTCTCCTCGGAGTTTAGCCCGGGACCGTTCCCTATGTAGGATAGGAATACCGAAATGAACCTGGTCTGGCCGTCACGGCAGTATCTGCCCAGCTACGTAGCAGCCCTTGAACGAGGCTGGTCGCCGGACAACCTGCGGCAAGTTGCCTCGGGGGAGGAGCTGGAGCAGATCGCCGCCGACCCGGATGCGTTCTTGATCGGCCTGCGCTGGCAGCGCGGGTCGGAGGCGCTCCCGCCGTACTGCCTGGGGCACATCGGGTATGCTGTGGTGCCCTGGAAGCAAGGGCGCGGGTACGCCACGCGGGCCTTGCGCGAGGTGCTGGGAGAGCCAGGGCAGAAGGCCTTCGCTACGTCGAGATCACGACGGATCCCGACACCCTGCCTTCACAGCGCGTCATCGAGCGCAATGGCGGTGTGCTTGTCGAAGAGTTCCTCAAGCCGCCTGCCCTCGGAGGCCAACGCGGACTTCGGTACCGGGTGAACCTCCAGGAGGGCGCGTGACAACGTTTACGGCCGACGGCGGCGATACGATCATAAGCCACAGAAGCACACAGACTCGGATCCGGTGGGTCTCGTACGCCTGAAACACGATCGTTAGACGGCACTGGTACCTTACCCGTCCTGCGCGAGCTCTTATGCCGGAGAAGACGACGTTCACAGTGGCGCAGCATTTCGCCAATCGCGCCACGACCGTGCGAACCACCTACGCCGCCATTGTCAAAGCCGCACGAGGATTCGGCCCTGTCCGCGAAGAGCCGAAGAAGACGTCGATCCACCTCGTGCGCAAGACAGCGTTCGCTGGGGTCGCTACCCGCCGCGCGGCGTTGATTCTCACTTTGAAGTCTACCAGCGACATCGCCAGCCCGCGGATTCGGAAGCGAGAACGCGCGTCGGCGAATCGGTGGCATCTCGAGGTGGAGTTGGCCACTCCCCGAGAAGTGGATCGAGAAGTGCGAGACTGGCTGCACCGGGCGTACGAGCTTGCGGACTAACATGGCGACCGTTGAATTCGACCTCCTCTGCGCGTTTGAAGTCCATTCAGTTGAGGAGATCCGAGCGATCCTCGACGCGGGGTTTGATGTCCGGTCGCCGATCAAAGGCAAGTCCGCGACCGAGTCTCTGACGGAGATGTACACACGATCGGACAGGTTTCCAGACTGCCTGCGCTTGCTGCTCGAGCGCGGGGCCGTGCTTGATGATCCGCGAATCGCGCCTGTTCTCCTTGACGATGCAGATGGACTCGCGGCCGCAGTTCGGGATGATCCGTCATTGCTCGAGCACCGGACGTCGATGGTGTCGGCGTTTACTCCCCTGCTCGGCGCTTCGCTCCTCCACGTCGCCGCCGAGTTCGGAAACCAGAAGGCGACCCGCGCCCTTCTTGAAATGGGTGCCGACGTGGACGCGAGGGCATCCTTCGACGCCTACGGACTCAATGGGCATACACCTCTGTTCCACACCGTCAATTCAAATGACAACCGCGCGGAACCAATTCTCCGGCTCCTGCTGGACGCCGGGGCAAGACCGGACGTCCAGCTGAAGGGCATCACATGGGGCAAGGGATTCGAGTGGGAGACGACCTGTTTTGACGTCACGCCGATCTCGTATGCGCAACTGGGTCTCCTTCCACAGATGCACAGACTCGACCGCGACATTTATGCCAACATCACGCGTCTGCTTGAAGCGTCGGGTCTCAGCGTTCCACCGCTCGGCAACGTCCCGAATCGGTACCTGAAACCGGACAGGTGATGCCTACGAGACAGCGCCCGTTCTGGCCCACCGCCGCCGGACCGCGCGGATGATCCAGGTCGCAAATACCGATAGCAAGACGACGCCGGCCACGACGACCGCCGCTGCCGCGGCGGGATGCTTCAGCGCCAGAAAGCCAAGGCCGACAACGAAGATATCTTCACTGATGCTGAGGATCCAGTTGCTGACCGGCTCGGGGCTCGCGTTCGCCACGGCGCGCGTACCGGCCTTGCCGAAATGCGAACCCGCGGCGAGCGTGCCGCCGAGGAGCGCCGCAAGCCCCTCGACGGCCGGGCTGGCGTGACCCAGCGTCGCGACCGCAATCAACGCGCCGCCGATAGGCCTGATCACGGTGTGGACCGCGTCCCAGATCGAGTCGACCCAGGGGATCTTGTCGGCGACGAACTCGATGACATACATCACGATCGCCGCGCCGATGACGATGTCGTTGTCGAAGACTTTGAACTGAGGCGGGAGCGAGACCCAGTCGAACCGGCTGGCAAGCCCCAGGATTGCCACGGTCGCGTAGAGGTTGATGCCGGCGGCAAACGAAAACCCCATCGTCCGCCCCAGCGTCGTCAGAACATCCACGCTTCCTGTGTATCACATCTTTCGCTGTTCACGAGTCGCGGGTCGCGGGTCGCGGGTCGTCAGTAGCTGGAAGCTGGAAGCCAGCTATGCGAGCAATTCCTTAACCCGTTCCCGTACCCCAGTCACGAGCGCATCGCGATCGTCGAGCGTCATGCCCGCGGTTTCAACCGGCTCGCCGATGCGCACGCGAACCGTAACGGGATAAATGAGCAGGCTGCCCTTCCGCAACGCGTCACGCGCCCCGGCGATGGCTATCGGCACGACGGGCGCCTGACCCTTGATCGCGAGAATAAAACCTCCCTTCTTGAACGGAAGCAGCTCGCCGGTCCGGCTCCGCGTGCCTTCAGGGAAGATGAGGAATGAGTTGCCCTCCTGCAGCGCCTTGGCGGCGCGGTCGATGGCCGGCAGGCTCTGGTCCGGGTTTCCGCGCTCGAGCGGGATAAACTCGGCCAGGTCAAAGGCGCGCACCAATATTGGCAGCTTCCGCAGCTCCGCCTTGTAGAGGATCCGAAGCCGCGGAAACAGCTCGTGCAGCAGGTCGAAGATGATCGGGGGTTCCACGCTGCTGGCGTGATTGACGGCGTACACCGCTGCGCGGTGCCGCTGGATGTGTTCGGTCCCCTCGACCACCACCGTGATCCCGCTGAGACGCAGACCGAGGCGGACGCCAAGGTGCCCGACGCGATAGAGCAGGGCGCGTTTTCCGAAGATCAGCGCGATCAGGAGGAATGGAGGTCCGACGAGGAGGACGTAGAGCGCGACCGAGACGTACGTGGCAACCGAGCGGAACGCTGCAAGCATAAAAAAGAAAAGGACGGGATTCTTTCCACTGACGAAAAGAACCCCGTCCCGTATTCTGTCAGACTCTGGCGGCCCTGACCGCCTGCGCGACAGGTCACCAAACGCGAGCGCTACACGCCACGGGTCCGGCTACGATGCTTTCGCAGTGCGGCGCGCCGTGACGCGCGTCGTGGCGGTGGCCTTCGCCGCCTTGGCGCGGGCGATCGAACGATTCTTCGTCGTGAAGCACCGATCGAGCGCACGGTCGACTTTCTCTTCAATCGCCGCGGTGATCTCGTGCGACACCTCGGAGATCTCGGACACAACCAGGAACTTGGCGCGATCCAGCATCCGCTTTTCCCGGAACGAGAGGTTCTTGGAACGGGCCAGGAACGTCAGGCTCTTGAGGACTTCGACCACGTCGTAGATCGATCCGGTCCGCATCCGGTCCGAATTGTCCTTGAAGCGCCCTTTCCAGTTCTGATGATTGTCGATTTTGCCGTCGCCGAGGAGTGAGAACAACCGCTCGATTTCTTCGTCGTTGATGGCGCGCCGGAGGCCGACGCCATCAACGTTGTCTACCGGCACCAACACCGTCGTTTCGTTGGCCACCATCCGCAGATGGTAGAAACCGCAGGTAGTTCCCAGGATGGTTTTGGTTTCGATTCCCTGTACGACGCCGAGTCCGTGGTTTGGGTAAATGACCTTGTCACCGACCTGGAATGTCACGTGTCCCCCACTGAGTTAGATGGAAAGGGCTGGATGGTACGACGATGTGCAGCCCTTTCAGTATAGCCGAAGCGATTCGGGCAGGCAACGAAAAACCCACCAAAATCTGGCGTTTTTTGACATTTTCGTCGTATCGCCGCGCCGCGGCCGGGGCGTGCGGACCCCGGCCGATGTAAGACGTCCTACATCGATTCCGGCTAAGCGCCTACCCGAAAAGGGGTTGCGGCCAGATGCCAGAGACCGGCCGTTTCGACGGGGCATATGATTCCCCCATGCTCAAGCTCGCAGGCGTAGTCTCGATCGGGGCGTTTTTTGCGCTCGCGGGACCTCCTGTTGCGCCATCAACCCAGAGCCTGGCCCCCTACATTGCCACCCCGGACGACGTTGTCGATCGTATGCTGGCGCTGGCGCAGGTCACCGGTGAAGACGTGGTCTACGACCTCGGGTGCGGAGACGGGCGGATTCCGATTGCCGCGGCGAAAAAATACGGTGCGCGAGGCGTGGGACTCGACCTCGATCCGAAGCTGATTGCGTTGGCACAGGCGAACGCTCGAGCGGCTGGCGTGGACGCGCTCGTTGATTTTCGGGTGGAGAATGTCCTGACTGCGGACGTGTCAGCCGCTTCCGTCGTTACCCTTTACCTCCTGTCGTCGTCGAATGAACGGCTTCGTCCCCTGCTCATACGGCAGCTGAAACCGGGCGCCCGGATCGTGTCCCACGCGTTCAGCATGGGCAGAGACTGGCCGGCCGACAAGGTCGATCAATTCGTGAGCGCGCGCGGCGACGAAGTGACGTTGTATTTGTGGAAGATTCAGTAGAGTGTAGACTTCAGCCAGATCGGACGCGTTAGATTCCCGTCGAACACAACAAGGACTACCTATGCGACATCGTGTACTCGTGGCGCTGCTGGCACTCGCCTCGCTTCTCCTGACGCTCTCACCGCGTGTCAGCGCCGACGCGCGGGGGCGGTCATCCCTCCAGGCGCCCGCGTCCACGCCGGCGCAGTCGGCCAAGATCTGGGAAGGACGCAACGCTGAATTCGAGGAGTACATCCGCACTGGGGAGATCGATCGTTTCGACGACATTGCCCTGGGCGTCACGCATCCCAAGCGCGCCTACTTCAAACCGGGCGGGCTCGTCGCGAGCGTCGCGTGGAAGGTTCTGCCACCGGGGCGGCCCTCGGGCTACTGGGAGAGCTACAAGTCGGAGATCGCGGCGTACGAGCTCGACAAACTCCTCGGCATGGGGATGGTGCCCGTCGCGGTCGAGAAGCGTTGGAAGGGACTGACCGCAGCGGCAATCCTGTGGCTCACGCCGATCCACCCGTGGAAGGAAATGGAGGCGCGGCCCAAGCCGGCGAAATGGGTTCGCCAGGTCGCCCGGATGAAAATGTTCGACAATTTCATCTGCAACAAGGATCGGAACGCCGGCAATCTGATGGTGGACGACGACTGGAACCTGTTCCTGATCGATCACTCGAGGGCGTTCATCACCGACAAGGACATGGCGGTCAAGATGGAGCACATCGATCCCGAGCTGTGGAATCGGATGCTGGCGGTCGACGAGCCGGCGCTGACCGCAGCGATAGGCAAATGGGTGGAAGGCGGAGTTGTCCGCAGCGTCCTGGCTCGTCGCGAGAAAATGAAAATCGCGATTGACAAGCTCGTGGCGGCCAACGGCGAAGCGGCCGTGTTTCTCAAGTAGCCGTATGCGCCGCTGCCACCTCGCTCCCCTCGTTCTTCTCGCGGCGTTCATCGTGTTCATCCCGCTTGGCGCCGCGCCCACGCCGCGGATCGTCGCCATCGGCGACGTGCACGGCGCCGACGTCGCATTCGTGTCAATTCTGCAGCGTGCGGGTCTGATCGACGCGCAGCGCCGCTGGACCGGCGGAACCGCGGTGCTTGTGCAGACCGGTGACTTCATGGATCGGGGGACGGGGGACCGGGCCGTCATGGACCTGTTGATGGCCCTCGAGACCCAGGCCACCGCGTCGGGCGGCCGCGTGCAGACCCTGCTGGGCAATCACGAAGTGATGAATCTGCTCGGGGAGAACAAGGACGTGGCGCCGGAGGTCTTTCAGAGCTTCGCGGACGACCGTTCGGAATCGCGCCGCGAACAGGGGTTTCAAGCAGAGGCCAAAATCAGCCGCGGCCAGTCAGTGGATAAGGCGGCGTGGCTCGCCGCTCACCCGCCGGGCTTCATCGAATACCACGAGGCGCTCAAGCCCAGCGCGCCGTATGGCAAATGGCTCCGCTCGAAACCGATAATCGCGGAGATCGACGGTACCGTCTTCATGCACGCCGGCATCAACCCGGCTTTCACGACGGACTCGCTCGACAACATCAACCGTCGCGTCCGCCGGGAGCTCACCGAATGGGACGACGGCGTCCGTTGGCTGGAACAGCACGACTTGGTACTGCCCTTCTCGAAGCTGTCCGAGATCGTCGGGGCCGCGCAAGCCGAGCTGATGCGGTTCGAAACGAAACGGAAAACAGACTCGGTGAGCGACGGCGACATCGCCGCCGCGAAGACCCTCGTGCCGCTTGTGAACATCGGCTCATCCAGCCTGCTCGGTGGGGAGGGGCCGCTATGGTTTCGCGGCTACAGCAGCTGGACCGATGAGGAAGGAGCCGGCCGCATCGCGGCGCTCCTGAAAAAATATCACGTCAAGCGCTTCGTCACCGCGCACACGCCCCAGCTACCGGGCCACATCACGACGCGCTTCGGTGGGACGCTCTTCCTCATCGACACCGGAATGCTCGACGGCCGCTTCTTCCCGGGAGGTCGTCCGTCAGCCCTGGAGATTGTCGGAGACGCGGCGACACCGGTGTACGTGGAGCGCAATTGAGACAGCCTTCACGGCACTCTTGTCCCGTGGGCTCGCCGCTCTGGCGTTAACTCCCGAATCCGTACCGCGCCATCGCCAGTTCCACGAGCTCTTCTATGAGCTGTGTGTAATTACGCCCTGATTTCCGGGCCGCCATCGCGAATTCCGCTTTGGACGCCAGCCACGGGTTCGGATTGGCCTCGATGACGGCAACCCTGCCGTCGGGCCGCAGGCGCATATCGATACGTGCGTAGTCTCTCAACTCGAGCGCCTGGAACACCGCCACGGCGGTCTGGTGAAGCAGGCCGATCGTTTCCTCCGGCAGGTCTTCAGCCACCGCGGACTTCGTGTCGCGGTACGCGCGGGTGCCTTTGCCCCACTTCACTTCCGACCCCGCGATCCGCGGCCGGCCTTCCGGCAGCTTCGACAGATCGAGCTCGACGACGGGAAGCGCCACCGGGTTGTCGTTCCCGAGCACGCCGACGTACATCTCGCGGCCTTCCACGTATTCCTCGATGAGCACCGGCGAGTCGAAGTTCGCGTGGAGCCAGTCAATCCGCTCCATCAGCTCGCGGATCGACGACACGACCGCATTGAACTCGATCCCGATCGAGCCGTCCTCGCGCGCCGGTTTTACGATGACCGGAAACTCCAGATCGTGCGAAAAATCGAGCCGGCCCCGGTACGACCGCGCGAATACAGGCGTGTGAATCCCGTGGAACTCGAGAATCTTTTTCGCCACCGCCTTGTCCTGCCCGTACAACAGCCCGCGCGATCCGGCGCCTGTGAATCGCTTGTCGACCAACTCCAGGTACGCGGCAATGCAGTAATCAGCGGTATCGTTGCCGCCGAAGGACTCGGCGAGGTTGAACACGAGATCGCAATCGATCCGGGCGAGCGCGTGAAGACTCTTCGAGGATCCGTCGAGCACGTGGAGCGTCGCCTCGTGCCCCAGCTTGCCGAGCGTTTCGGCGACTTCGTCTTCCACTTCTTTCTTGTCGAGCGTGCGGGACAGCGGCGCCTTGTCAGCAGCCGGCGCATCCGGATCGTCAGGCTCTTCCCAGCGGTCGTAGAGAACGAGGACGTTCAGTTTGCCCACAGTGTAGCGGGATTATAAAGACTGCACGGCCAAAACGCCAAGCAATCAAAAACAGATCGCGTCGCGGGCGCTCAAGAGGCAGCTCCGCGCTCTCCCTCGCGTGAGCGAGGTCATTGACAGCCGGTACGCGCTGACAGAAGATCTCGGTCGCACACTCACTCGGAACGGACAGGAAAGAGGGGACCATGCGAACGGTAATCACGGTGGCCGTGTTGGCGCTCAGTGTCGGCGCGAGCGCATGCAGCGGGAAGGAACAGACGTTCGGCACCGCCGACGCGCAGGCGATTCGGCAGGCAACCGCGACGCTCGGAACCGCCTTCAACGCGAAGGACGTGGAGAAGATTCTGTCGCTGTACACCGACAACTCCGTGTTCATGCCGCCGAACAAGCCGTTGCTGCGGGGACGCGCGGCGCTCAAGGGATTTTACGAGGGCCTGCTGAACGGCGGCTCGACGGACCTGACGCTGACGCCAGACGACGTCGCTGGACACGGCCCCCTCGCGTACGAGAGCGGGTCGTATTCGATGATGAACGGCTCGTCCCACGACCGCGGCAAGTTCCTGTTCGTCTTCCGCAACATGGGAGGCAATTGGAAAATCGAATATACGAGCTGGAGCAGCGACCTGCCGGCAGCGGGAGACTAGGACTCGGGGCTCAGGGCTCAAGGTATTGGCGTTGATGGAGGTTGGACATCTTGAAGCGGCGAGCCGCTGCCTCCCTGCCCCGTGATCTCTTCCTGAGCCCTGGACCCTGAGTCCTGCGCCCCTTGCGTCACCTGAGGCCCGAGCCCCGAGTCCTGAGCCTTTCCATAACGCCGCAGCGCGGGTGTCCGCGCGGCAATCCAGGACGTCGCGAAGATGCACCCGAGTCCTCCGCTGACGACCGAGACGACCGGTCCCATCCAGTTCGCGACCAGCCCCGCCTCGAGCTCGCCGAGTTGCGGGCCCCCCATGAAGAACACCATGTTCACGCCGATCATGCGGCCGCGCATGTAGTCGGGCGTTTCGAGCTGCCGAATCAGGTTTCGAAAGATCATGCTGACCGTGTCTGCCGCCCCGGTGACGGCCAGGCAGGCAAAGGTGAGCCAGAACGATGTGGACAGCCCGAAGAGTACGGTCGCCAGCCCGTAGACGAGCACAGAGACGACGAGCGCACGCCCGCGATGCGTGAGGCGGTCCACGCCACCGACCATCGCAGCGCTCGTCAGCACCGCCCCCGCCGCCGGCGCGGCGTACAACCATCCGTACCCGCGCGCGCCGACGTGCAGCACGTCCTGCGCGAAAATCGGCAGCAGCGCGGTGGCCGACGAAAAGAACGTCGCGAAAAAGTCGAGCAGCATCGTCGATCGAATGAGCGGTGCGCGAAAGACGAAGCGCAATCCGTCGAGAGCGGCCGCGACGCTGAAGTTTCCGCGACCTCGCGCGCCGGCGCCGTCGATGTGCGTGGTGCCCCGCCCCTTCATCGCGACGAGCGCGGCAATGACGAAGAGGAACGACACCGCGTTGACCGCGTAGACCCAGGCGACGCTTCCCTGCGCAATCATCAGCCCGCCAACCGCCGGGCCCACCACCGACGCCGTCTGCATCGCGATCGTGTTCAGGCTGATCGCATTCGGCAGATGTTCCCGCGGAATCAACGAGGGCACGAGCGCCTGGCGGGCCGGCAGATCAAAGGCGCCGGCCGCGGAACTGCACGCCGCGAGCGCGTAGATTGGCCAGACCGTGTGCAACCCGTGCAGCGTCAACGCGGCAAGGACCGCCGCCAGAAGCGCCATGATCGACTGCGTCACGATCATCAGAATGCGGCGGTTGAGGGCGTCGGCCGCGACGCCGCTGATGAGCGAGAAGAGCAGGATCGGGCCGATGCGGGCGAGGCCGACAAAACCGAGCGCCAGCGCCCGGCGGTTGTCGGGCACCAGCAGGGACACGTGCCACAGCATGGCCGCGGCCTGCATGAACGTGCCGGTGAAGGACAGAAGCAGACCGGCCCAGAGGAGCCGGAAGTCACGATGCTGCAGCGCCGCAAACACGGGCCTTCACAGTACCATGCCACGGACTCACACGGACTCACGGGCCACAGACGAACACAGCCCAAACCCCGGCTCCCAGGCCACCGACGAACACGGACTCACACGGACCGGACACTGGCAGAGCGGGGACCCGACCGAGTATCGTGTTCGAGAGATTCGCCTCCTCTTGTATGTTTTTGGTTGGGATGTGGTGTGACTGTGAACCAGGTTTCGACGTCCGGCTCCAGACGTCCATGAAATACGCAGAAAGGGTCGCCCCGGTGGCCGCGGCCGTCAGCGCACTCGCGACGCTTCTGTGCTGCCTGCCGGCCGGTATCGCGGCGGCAGCGGCAACGGCCAGCCTTGGCGCAATTGTGTCGGGTTACCGATCGTGGTTTCTCGGGGCGTCAGCGCTTCTCCTGGTCATGGGGATCGTTCAAGTGACGCGTGCCCGGCGTACGTGCGCCACGCGGACGGAGAGTTCGATGGTGTTCTGGCGCTGTCGGGCACAATCGTCTTGCTCGTGGGGCTGTTTCCCCAGGTCCTGGCCGGCCTGATCGCCGATTGGCTGCCATAGTCCATGCCTGTGAACCGAGGAGGATGGATCGCGGTCGGGCTCGTCGCGGTAGTGCTGCTGGCGCTGGCCCAGCGCCAGCTCGGCACGCACCACGCGCCGGCGGGCCAGCCACCATTGGCCCACCTCGATGCGGGGTCGCTCGACATCTTGCGCGCGGACTTCAATCGCGCGGCGGGCGGGTGGCGCATCATCGTCCTGCTTTCACCCACGTGAGCCACCTGCCTGCGGGGGTCTTCCGCAGTCGCAGCGCTTCTTCGCCGCCATCCCGAGCAACCCGTGCGCGTGTTCGTGGTCTGGGAGCCGATACTGCCGACCGACTGGGCGCCGCCGACCACGTTTGCCATGAATCGAATTCCCGACAGCCGGGCGCGGCAGTATTGGGACCCCGATCACGTCGTTGCGAAAAGGCTCGCAGCCGACCGCCGCGCGCCGCAGCCCGCAGAAGACTGCTGTGAGCGGTCCGGGGTGTTGTGGGATCTGGTGGCGGTGTAGACGAAAGGCGCGGCGTGGGAGGAGCGGATACCTATCGCAACGGTCTTCAACGGCCCGGTTGTCGACGTCACGGCGGACGTCGAATCCGCGCTCGCCAGGGCCGCCGCAATCCCTTCGACGCCACACGAAATTGTGCGCACTGTGCCAGATTTGTACGCAACATCGAGCGGAGTGTCTCGGATTTCCCGGATTTTTTGCGGTATCACGTTTGCCTTACCGCCGGCGTGCTACGTTTCTCTTGTCGCGCGTTCGTCATTGTTGCCGCAGCGTTGATCTGTGTCAGTAAACTCCGGAGTAGCGGATCGATCACGCCAGTCGTCGCGACTCAGGAACTGAACCGCTGCCTGTCGGTCGTCCGCGCGGCCGCCCGTCGAAGCGCCGCGTCGGATCGCTCGCTCGCGCCTCAGGAAGCGAACGTGAGGACTGTGGCCTAGACGTCTTTTCACGGTTCGGGCGCATTCGCCGCACCATCGGATTAGGGAGTCCTGCCGGCAAACCCCACGATCACGAGCGCTCCGAAAATCGCAATACCCGCGCCGCTCGTCTGGTTCAACCGTCACGCGGAATCGGAGAAAGCGACAGCATCGCCGCTCGGCGTCGATGGCGCGAGCAATGAGCTCAAGGGTACCGTCGGCGGCGGCAAAATCGGAGCCTGTGGCCGTTCGTCAGTTCCTGGTGATCGTCCGCCCGTCGCAGCAGATCGGCAGAAGACCCTCGCGCCGAGCCTTCAAGGCGGCGGGACCGAGCGCGCAGAAAACCGGCAGATAGCTCATCGAGGACGCCTACCGGATCGCTAGAAGCCTACGGACCCGGCGCCCGATGCCAGGCACTTATTCACGGCGATGACGAGGCTGTCAGGCGTGATGGGCTTTCTCATGACACAGGCGACGTCCAGCTCGTCAAGGTTCCCCGTTCTGCCGGTGACCACGACGATGGGGATGCTGCGGGTGTGTGCGTGCGCCGCGAGTTCAGCCTGCACGGTGAAGCCGTCAAGACCCGGCAGGGTCAGATCCAGAACGACTATATCCGGTGGGTCAGAGTCAACTTTCTGTAGCGCCTCGAACCCGCCACGTGCCTCCCGCACGACGAAGCCGGCCATCAGGAGTGCCTGGCTATACATCCGACGAAGGTCCGCGTCGTCCTCGACGATAAGGACAGTTTGTTGCGGAGCCATATCCAAGGATAAGGGGAATTAGTTCCGTCATCAAATTGGAAAATCAGGATGAGTTTACAAAAAAGTGCGCCGGTTTTGCCGGGCTTCGAAGCAGCTGAACCACAGCATCGACCTCTGTTCTCACGTCCGAACCATCAGTGGCTGGCAGTGCTTTCAAGACGTCTATCCCGATCGACCGTTGGGCTTGCGATCGCCCTCGAACGGAGCTCAGGGTTCGCTGATCGTCCATTCCCGCGGACGTTCGGCTCCCGATGATTCCAGAGGAATTAGGGGCCGCGCCCGATCGCCGGAACGAGAAGTCGACGTAAAATGAATGCTCCCTCCAGGCCGGAGTGGTGAAACTGGCAGACGCGCGGGACTCAAAATCCCGTGACCTTCGGGTCGTGAGGGTTCGACCCCCTCCTCCGGCACCAATACTTGCAGATTCTTACAGCTGCCTGTAGGCATACCACATTCCGGGTGGTCGGTCCTGTCACTGGAATTGTCACCGCCGACCTTCCTTCGTGCGCGTGAGGTTCTCGTCGGTCGTGAACTCTTCGAGGCGCCGCGCTCCTTCTCTGAGATCGCCGTCAGAAACGATGTTGTAGCGTTCGAAGACCGAGCGGGTCTGGGCTTGATCCGGTTTCGTGGACACTTTCCGAAAGGCGGATACGATGTCCACACCGATGGCAGAGACAACGAAACGGAGCCGGCGCCACCGCCGGCGGTTCGATGACGGCTTCAACGCCCAGGCCGTTCGTCTCGTGCTCGACGAGGGCAAGAGCGTCGGCGCTGCGGCCCGCGATCTCGACCTGACGGAAACGGCGCTCCGCGAATGGGTCCGTCGCGCCCGCGCGGATCGCACGCACGGCCGCACTGGGCTGACGACCGCCGAGCGTGAGGAGCTCGCGCGGCTGCGCAAAGAGAATCGCGAGTTGCGGATCGAGCGAGAGATCTTAAAAAACGCCGCGGCCTTCTTTGCGAAAGAGCCAGCGACACGTGCGCGCTGATTCACGCGAGGAAGGCGATGATCCCCATTGCAACGATGTGCCGGGTTCTGGGTGTCGCGGCGAGCGGCTATTACGCGTGGTGCCGCCGGCCCGAGTCGCCACGTGCCCAGCGCGATCGGCAGCTGAAAGTGCTCGTGCGCGCGTCGTTTGAAGCCAGCAAGCACCGATACGGGAGTCCACGGATTCATGAAGACCTGCTCGAGCAGCAGGAGCGAGTCAGTCGCAAACGCGTCATCCGACTGATGCAGGAAGACGGGCTCAAAGCCCGTCCGCGGAAACGGTTCAAGGGCACGACGATGAGCGACCACGACCAGCCCGTCGCGGCGAATTTGCTCGATCGGCAGTTCACCGCCGAAGCCCCGAATCGGCGCTGGGTCGGCGACACGACCGAGTTCGTCATCGGTGAGAGCGGGAAGTTGTACTTGGCCGCGATCCTCGATTTGTTCTCGCGATTCATCGTCGGGTGGGCGGTGAGCGCCGTCAACGACCGGCACCTGACACTGAAGGCGCTCGGCATGGCGCTCAAACGGCGATGTCCGGACGCCGGCCTGCTGCATCACTCCGACCAGGGCTGTACGTATGCGAGCGAAGACTACCAGCGGATGCTGGACGCGTACCGCCTCACGTGTTCGATGAGCCGACGCGGCGACTGTTACGACCATGCCGTCATGGAATCGTTCTTTTCGTCGGTGAAGAGCGAGACGGCCGATCGGTTCGCCAGTTGCGGTGAAGCCAAAATGGAGTTGTTCGATTACATCGAAGTGTTTTACAACGGCGTTTCATACTGCCCCACCTCGCTATGTGCCTGAAAACCCGAGATTTTCTTGCTGAGCTTTTGGTATTGCGGGGTGGCGATACCTGTCCCGCGCACGAGCGACCAGCGCAGCAGCGGCCGGTGCTTCGAGCGCGCCGCGTTGAAATAGCCAGGGCCCATCCGGCAACGGATGGACGGCCTCGATCTCGCCGCGCTCGACGGCGAGCCGGAGTGTTCTCGGACTGATGCCGAGGACGCGAGCCGCTTCGTTCAGATTCATCCATCCTTCAGCTGCCCGTCGATCCCGATCGTAACAAGGGATCTCGTGGTGCGTGCGAAGCGAGACCACTCGTTCTCGAGTCCAGCGATTCCCACGCCCGGTGAGGAGCCCATTCCGATTCAGCACGTTCGCCAGCAAATCATCCGAACAGATCCGCGCTAGCGTGCGCACGGCGGCGACGATGTCCTTCGATGTCTGCGTGCGATTCTGGCCCCGCCGCCGTCGCGGCAATCGCAGCTCGGTATGCATCCCGCCTTTCCAGTGAATGATCAGGATGACTTCACCGGCCTCGGCATCGGTATCGACGACGATTTCGTGGATTAAGGTTCGGACAAGGCGTTTTTTCAGCCGCACATCAGCCTGGGGACCATTCCAGACGGTCGCCAGGTCCGCCGCGAGGTCTTCAAATTCCTCTCGTGTCGGGACCACGACCTGACGTTGCCCCTGGACGTGCTGATCGATCCGCGCTTCGATCTCGCGGACCCGCTGCAACGCCTGATTCCAGCGCCGCTCCAATTCGTCGGCGACCAATCGATTGTCCGGATCGGTGGCGTCGTACTGTTTTTGCGCTCGCCTTGCGGCGTAGCGCGCGGCTTCCAAGTCTCGCGTCCATGCGTTCAGGACTTCATCGTGCTGATGGGCCGCCGCTTCACTCGCGACGACCGCGGCCTCGACCGCGGCGGGCTGCACGACGCGGAGGATCTCCTTCGCCATGGCGTCGTCGACCACTAATCCTCCGAACGAGATGCAGCGGGGTTCGCCATTGTCGCGCGCGCCTCGGACGCAGACGTAGCGAAGGACATTGTGCGCGTTGCCAGTGTAGCAGACGACCAATTTCCGGCCACACCGTCGACACCGGAGCAGACCGGTTAAGAGGGCAGGGCCTCTTGTGGCCGGCCCGACGTGATCCCCCCCTCGCGTATTGGCGGCCATCGTGTGACGGATCCGCTCAAATTCCTCCCAGCTCACGTAGCCCTCGTGCGCTTGCGGAATGAAGGCGAGCCACTCCTCGCGCGGGCGGCGGCGAGCACACGCGCGCGGTTCCCCGTGCTCGTAGCGAACCGTGTGCTCGGTCTTCCCGTACGTGTACGCGCCACCATAAATCGGATTACTGAGCATGCGGTAGAGGACGCCAAAGGACGGACGGCGCCACGTGATCTCACCGGACACCGACCGGGCGGGCAGCTGCAGGCCGT
>JBBQEJ010000123.1:0-15455 GCA_038320555.1 Vicinamibacterales bacterium
CGCAAGATTGACGGCTACAAGTACCTGCCGTCGTTCCTTGCGAAAGAGTGGCAGAAAGTCGCGTAAGGACGTAGAGTGATCAACCGTTCAGCAGGCGCGTTACGCCCTCAAGGCAATTTCCACAAGACTCGGGACGGATCCAGAGTGCCATGGGTGCCACGAGTGCCAAGGGTGCCGCACTCCAGTCACTTGGCACTCGTGACACTCCTGGCACCCGTGGCACACAAGGCACCCTGGCACCCCGTGGCACCTCTGGCACCCCTGGCACTCATGCACTTCTATCTATGTGAGTTTGTACCCAAACTGCTTGACCGTTTCGATTGCCTGGTTGAGGACGGGCAGTTTTTCGCGCAGCCGCCGGATGTGCACGTCGACGGTCCGTGTGCCGCCGGTGTATTGATAGCCCCAGACGTCGGTGAGCAGGAGATCGCGCGAGAGCACCCGGCCGCGATGCTGGATCAGATACTGGAGCAGCAGGAATTCTTTCGCGGTCAACTTCACCTCGGCGCCGGCGAGGGTCACAATGTGGCGATCGGCGTCGATCGAGATGGCGCCGTACTGCACCACGCCGGTCGTGACGCCGCCCGCCTGACGCCGCAGCCGTGCGGCCACGCGCGCAACGAGCTCCTTCGGGCTGAACGGCTTCGTGACGTAATCATCGGCTCCGAGCTCGAGGCCCGCGATCCGATCCGCTTCGTCGCCGCGCGCGGTGAGCATGATGATCGGGATGGCTGCGGTCGCCTTGTCCGCGCGCATCGCCTGGCACACAAGGAGTCCGTCCATTCCCGGCAGCATCAGATCGAGAATCACGAGATCGGCTGGCGCCGCGCGGAGCTGGCCCATCACCTGGGTCCCCGACGTCAGCCGTGTGACCTCATGGCCCGCTTTCTCGAGATAGTGGGCAATGAGGTTGGCGATGTCCGGATCGTCTTCGACGATGAGGATAGTAGACACGTGTGAATCCCTGATCCCTAATCCCTAATCACTCATCGAATCATGGAACCGCGAATCGCGAACCGCGGAATTGCGACGTCGGACTCCGGATCCCCGCATTTCGGATCCCGATCTCAGATCTGTGCGTGTCCTGTCCGCGGAGAACAGTTGAGCCATTACGAGGACACGCGATTCTGACACCACCGGCGGATTCTTCAAAAACCGCAGGAAACAGGCCTGGCAGCGGACGGTCCGGATGGCACCGCGCTTGGAGTCTCATCCCTCGAACGCCACTGGGGAGGTGACGCATGAGGGGCAGACAAATGAATGGATTAGGGACACGTGCCGCGGCGGTCGCCGGACTCGGCGCGCTCCTTTTTACCGTGGGATGCGGCGCATCGCAAAACGGGGCGGCCGGTGCTCCGCAGTCTGCCGCTGCCGCGCAGCCGGGCGCGTCCATGGTCGTCGGATGCGAGCCGAATCAGCGGACGCTGGTGCGCCCGACGGTCGTCAACGGCGTCGCGGTCTCGCAGGTCGACTGCGTCTCGACTGGGGACGCGACCATCTACGCGCAGAGCCAGATGGCCCAGCCGACAGCCGTGCCGGTCAGTTACTACGCCGCGCCGCGGACGGTCTCGGGGCGCAACGCAGAACTCGGCGACACGCGGATCATTCCCGCGGCCTCCTATCCCGTGACCGCGGCACGCCCGGTGCGGGCGCAGCAGGTCGTCTATGACGATCCTCCGGCGCGCGTCGTGAAGCGCGGACGGTCTGTCACCAAGAGCGCCGTGATCATCGGTTCGTCTGCGGGTATCGGCGCCGGAGTCGGCGCCGCGATCCATGGCAAGAAGGGCGCGCTCATCGGCGCGGCCATCAGCGGCGGCGGCGCGGCCATCTGGGATCAGATGACACGGCGGAAAAACTAGGGCGTATTCACCTGCTCGGGGATAGTAGAGGGCGCCGGTTCAATCCGGCGCCCTCCTTTTTTTGCCAGCGACCCGGCGAGCTCCCACGGACGAAGCCCTCGTCCGTCTGTGTCTGTCCGTGTTTGTCCGTGTGTCGGTGTTCCGGGGCAGTGTAGAATCACAGGACGCATGCAGAACCGAGGCCTCACCTGGATTCTCGCGGCCGGGATGATGGCGGCCGGTGCGTCCGGGCGCGCCGGTTTTTCGGCCGACCCGACGGCCACGAAGCATCTGACCGTGGCCACGTCGGCGATTCCCGCGGCGGTCGCGCCGGGCGCGCGTGTGTCGCTCGTCGTAGAGGTGGCACCGAAACCGGCCATGCATGTTTATGCGCCCGGACAGAAAGACTTCATTCCGGTGTCGCTGACGCTCGCGGCCAGCGATGCGATCAAGGCGGAGACCGCACAGTTTCCGGTGGCGGAAAAACTGGAAGTGAAAGATCTGGGCGAGACGCACCTGGTCTACACCAAGCCGTTCCGAATCGTGCAGGACGTCACGATCGCGAAAAGCGCGCTCGTCAGGCGGAGCTCCACGATCACGGTGAAAGGCACCCTGAAATACCAGGCGTGCGATACCTCGATCTGCTACGCCCCGGTGAGTGTGCCGGTCACATGGACGCTCGCGCTCCAGCTTCAGGGCGAGGTCCCTGGCGGCGTGAAAAAACGGTAACCGGGTGACACCCTGATTCTCCTTTCCTCTGCACTCGTCCTCGGATTTCTCCACGGCCTTGGCGCCGATCACCTGATGGCGATCGCGGCGCTGTCGGTTGGACCGGGCGGGGAACCGCCTGCCGTCACGCGCGCGCGCGCTTTCGGCGTCGCGGTACGCTTCGCGATCGGGCATGCGGTGCTGCTGGCGCTCGGTGCAAGCGCGATCATCCTGCTCGGATGGTCGCTTCCGGTCGTGGTCGAGCGCGGCGGCGAGCTGCTCGGCGGATCGCTGTTGATTGTGCTTGGCGCCATCGCGTTGTGGAGCGTCGGCGCGGGCCGCGTCTACGGGCACACGCACCTGCACGGGCACGAAGAGGCCCCGCATTGGCACCTGCACATCGGGCGGCGCGAACGACACCCGATGCCGGGCGCGCACTCGCATCTGCCGACGATCATCGGCGCCGGGTTCGCCGTCAGCAGCCTGCGCGCCCTGACGCTGCTGGCGCCGTTCGGCGATCGCATTGGCGCCGCGCCGCTGCCGATGCTGCTCGGCCTCGTGACGGTTTTCGCCGCCGGTATTCTGTTGTCGATGTCCCTGTTCGGCGTCGCCTTTGCCGGCTTCATGACCGCCCGCGTCATCGCCCGCCTGGGCCGCGCCGCCGGCGCCGCGATGGCGCTCTCGTCGATCGCGCTGGGCGTGTTCTGGATCTTCAGGACCTAGCGGCCTGTCTCAGCCTGAATCAGTAGTGCCTTCCGGGCGGGGTGTCCCGCCTCCACCCCACCGCGCACAAAACGCGCGGCGGGGGGCCCCGCCTGGCGGCGTTGCTCCTCGCTCAAATACTCCCGGTATTCTCGGTCGTCGCGCCTTGCCATGCGGGCGCCGCGCTCCGGAATCCAATACCGATTCAGCTGAGACCGGCCACTAGTACGACTTTGTCAGATTGACGAATTCCCGTGGGAAGTCGCGGGTGCTGCTTTCTAGCTCGTCGTACTCCCTGCGTGGTTTCGCTCGACGTTGCCGCAGCTTCACCGTGCGCGGAGAAGACGATCTCACGCGGAGCACGCCGAGACGCACAGATCACCGAGAAAGGCTGCCTAACGGCCCTTCCGGCAGCGCCGGCCTGCGGACCGGCGCCAGGAGGGTCACGAGATCCCAGAAACACGCAGCGTCCTCGAAGCAACCGCTGTGTGTTTCCGGGATCTCGTGATCCTCCTGCTCGCGCGAAGCGCAAGTGGCCGGAAGGGTATGCGCAGCCGCTTCCTTACTGGTCTTCTCCGCGCGCTTGGCGCTCTCTCGCGTGAACCCGCCGTGACAAGTCACCGGACCGTCGCCTGAGCGAATTGGCTGATCTGACAAAGTCGCGCTAGTCTGTTGAATTGCTAGAGCTCCCGCACGCCGTGGCTCCGCACGAGGAAATAGAGCGCCACGAACGTGACGAGCGCGCCGTTGACCGCGAGCACGTGCGGCGCGGTCGTCAGGCTCGCCGCGTACCCGCCCGCCAGGCTTCCGAGCGGCATCCCGCCGCGGAATGCCACCATGTAGATGCTGACGACGCGGCCGCGCAGGTGATCGGGCACGATCAGTTGCACGAGCGATGCCGTCATGGAGAAGACGACGATCAGGGCGGCCCCCGCGAAGAACAGCAGCACGCAGCTCAACCACCAGACATGCGACAGCGCGAAGCCGGCGATCAACACGCCGAACATCGCCTGCACGGCGAGCAGCGTGAATCCCATGTGCTTGAACCGTCCGAGCCAGGCGACGACAAGCGCGCCGATGACCGCTCCCGCGCCTGAACACGCCATCATGTACGTGTACAGCCTGACCTCGCCGTGAAAGATCTCGCGCGCGAACACCGGCAGGAACGTCAACAGCGGTAATCCCAGGAACGTCGTGAGGAACGCGAGCACGGTCAGCGCGATGATCGACGGCTGGCTCCGCGCGTACGCGATGCCTCCTTTCATTTCCTGCAGCATCGGCTTCGGGTCTGCCTGACGGATGTGTTTGATGTGCAGCGACATCAACGCGACGATCACGACGAGGAAGGAGAGGCCGTTCAACGCGAAACATGCGGCCGTTCCGAAGAACAGCGCCGCGCCGGCGAGCAGCGGTCCGAACACGCGTGCGAGGTTGAACTGGATCGAGTTGAGCGCGATCGCATTCGTCAGGTGCTTCTTTTCCACGAGCGATGGAATCAGCGATTGGTACGCCGGGCCGCCGAACGCCTGCGCCATTCCGGTTACGAACGACAGCGACAGGATGTGCCAGATGCGCACCTGGCCGAAGAAGACGAGCGCCGCCAGCGTGAAGGCCGCGGCCATCTGTATGTACTGCGAGCCGAGGAGCAGGCGCCGCCGATCGTGGCGATCGGCAACCACGCCGCCGACGAGCGTGAACAGCAGGATCGGCAACTGTCCCAGGAAATCATCGAGTCCCAGGAAAAAAGGGTTCTTGGTGAGATCGAAGACGAGCCAGCTTTGAGCGACTTTCTGCATCCACGTGCCGACGGTCGAGGTGAACGCCCCGAACCACAGGACGCGAAAATCCCGGTAAGTGAACGCGGCAAGCGTGCGCTGCAGGAACGGATGCGGCGGCGCCGGAGGCGCTGAGTAGTCCGCCGGCGGCCCGGCGGGTGCCTTCGGTTCGAACTGGGTGGCCACGAGGCTCTTATCTTATAACAGCCGATCAATCCGCACTTTACACGGACCGAGTGTCTTCCTCTTGATCGCGGAAAGCGGGCGCACTATACTCGCCGCACAAGGCGAACAAAAAGCGAAACACCATGTCTTCAGCCGCCCGCGCCGAACTCGAATCGCTGCTCCGAGCACGCAAGCTCGATGTGACGCTGACGTCATCGGCCCCCTGGGCTGATCCGGATCGATCGCGCGAGATCGCGCCGACCGGCATGGCGGCGCTCGATGTCGCGCTCGGCGGTGGTCTCGCGCGCGGCCATCTGTCAGAAGTCGTGGGGCCGCGATCGTCAGGCCGGACGACCGTGTTGTGCCGGATCCTCGCGGCCGCGGCGGATCGCGGCGAAGTGGTGGCGTTGATTGATGCCTGCGATCGATTCGACCCCGCCTCCGCGGAAGCCGCGGGAGTGGATCTGTCAAAGCTGTTGTGGGTGCGAGACACCGGCGATGCGTCGCGCGCCTTGAAGGCGATGAACCTCGTGCTCCAGGCCGGCGGGTTCGGCGTCGTCGCATTCGATGTCGCGGATGTGCACGCGATGGCCCTGCGCCAGTTTCCTTATACGACATGGATGCGGATGTCGCGCGTCATCGAAGGCGGCCAGACCGTCGCGGTGATTGTGGCGGCGGAGCGGCTGGCGCGGAGCCCTGGCGGCGTGACGATCGCGCTCGATCTCCCGACGGACGTCCCGCGCGCGCGGTGGTCGGGGACATCGGATCGCGCGCGGTTCTTACGCGCGATCGACGTGCAATCGAGAGTGGTGGGTGGGAGATAACGGTATTACGGAGTGGACGGGGGGAACGGACCCAGATCACAAACGAAGCAACGAAGACACGAAGACGAACGAAGAAAGCATAGCAGGCTGTGAGGGTCGCACCGCGCTTCGCGCGGTCGATCGCGGACCGAATCAGAAACCACAAGCAGTGCAGAGATTTAGATTGCTTGTGGTTTCTGATTCGGCTCGCGATCGTGACGCCGGCCTGCAGGGCCGGCGTGCGACCCGGCACGCCAAACAGCAGCTCTTCTCCGTTCTCTCCGCTCCTCCGTTGTGAACTTCGTTCCCTCTGTACTCTCCGTGCCGTGACGATCATCATGCGCATACCGTCCTACGACGATCTCACGCCTTCCATTCCGGACATCACCCCGGGCGAAACGTTCTCGCAGGTGAAGCGCTTCCTGCCGCGCGCACACGCGCCGGCGCCGGCGTCGCATCCGGGGGCAGACGCGTTCGCCTCATCGGCCTCGTTGTATGCGTGTCTTCGTGCGGACCCGTCCCCACATTCCGATCCAAAGATTCCATCTCCCCAGTTCGTCATCGCGCGTGATTTTTCGCCGCGCGTCGAGCGCCATGGCGGGTCGTCGGTCGTCCTGGACGTGGGCGGCCTGGGTCGGCTGCTCGGCGATCCGCAGGCGATCGGCACCGCGCTCGATCGGGTGGCGGCCGGATCCTCGACCAGCCTGCGGATCGCGATTGCGCGGACGCAGACTGCCGCGCGGCTCCTCGCCATCGGATGTCCCGGTCTGCGCGTCGCGCCTGGCGAGGTCGCCGCCGCGATTGCTCCGTTGCCCATCGATGCGCTTCGCGCGTTCATGGACGACAACGAGGCGGAGAGTCACGGCGGGAAAGTCGCCGCGCGCGTCAAGGCGACCACCGCCCGCCTCGATACGTTCCGGCGGTGGGGACTGACGGCGCTCGGAGACATCGCGTCGCTGCCGGCCGCCGATCTGTCCGAGCGGATGGGGCAGGAGGGGCTCGCGCTGCAACAGCTCGCACGCGGGGTCGATCGCGCCCCGCTCGTGCCCGATCCCGGCGTTCGGCGGTTCGTGCAATCGATGGAGCTCGAGTGGCCGATCGATTCGCTCGAGCCGCTGTCGTTCGTGCTCGCGCGCCTGCTCGATCCGTTGTCGTCGGCGCTCGAACGCGCGGACCGCGGCGCCGCGGCGCTGCGGCTCGACCTGCGCCTCGTCGATCGGACTACCCATGGACGCGTGCTGCCGCTGCCGGCCGCAATCCGCGACGCGAAGGTGCTCCGCACGCTGCTGCTCCTCGATCTCGAATCGCATCCGCCGGCGGCCGCCATCGATATCGTCACCATCGAAATCGATCCCGCGCCCGCTCGCATCGTCCAGTACTCGCTTCTCCAGCGCGCGACGCCCTCGCCGGAAACGCTGGCCACGCTGACCGCGCGCCTCGGCGCGCTCGTGGGAGAACGCCGCTGCGGATCGCCGGCGCTCGCCGACACCTGGCGTCCCGACGGTTTCGAGATGAAGCGCTTTTCGCCGGACTCACGCGAACCGCGACCCGCGAACCGCGAATCGCGAACCGCGAACCGCGAGGATTTGATCGTGCGCCGCTTCCGTCCCCCTGTCGCCGTCCGCGTGACCATGGAGCATGGCCGTCCCGTGCGGGTCGCCATCGATCGCCGGGGGATGCCGGGCGGCCACGTCGAACAAGCCGCGGGCCCATGGCGCTCGTCTGGGGCCTGGTGGGACGCCTGGTGGCCTGTCTCGACTGAATCAGTAGTGCCTTCCGGGCGGGGCATCCCGCCTCCACCCCATGGCGCACAAAACGCGCGGCGGGGGCCCCGGGCTGGCGGCGTTGCTCCTCCCTCAAATACTCCCGGTATGCTCGGTCGTCCGGCTTCGTTCGCGGGCACTCTTCGTACCCGCGAACTTCGGCGAGACCTCCCCGAAGCCTTGGCGGAGGCGGGTCGCGCCTTGCCAGCCGGGCGCCGCGCTCCGGAATCCACTACCGATTCAGCCGAGACAGGCCACTCGTCGACGGCATGGGATCGCGACGAGTGGGACGCCGCTCTGAGCGACGGCTCGGTCTGCCGCCTCTTCCACGATCGGATCATCGATCGCTGGTTCCTCGACGGCATCCTCGACTGATCCGTCATGTACGTCGAACTGCACGCGGCATCCGCCTTTTCTTTTCTCGATGGCGCATCGCTGCCCGAAGCCCTCGTCGAGCGCGCGGCGGCGCTCGGGTATCCGGCGCTCGCGCTGCTCGATCGCGACGGCGTGTACGGCGCCCCGCGCTTCCATCTCGCGGCCAAACGCGCCGGGATCAAGGCGATTATCGGTGCCGAGTTGACGATGGCGATCGGGACCGCGGCCTCGGTATTTCGTCTGCCCGTGCTCGTCGAATCGCGCGAGGGCTACCGCAACCTGTGCCGGCTGGTGACGCGGATGAAGCTGCGTTCGCCGAAAGGGGAGGGCGCGCTGGCGATTGAGGAGCTCGACGGCCACGTGGCTGGACTGGTGGCGCTCGTGGGACGCGCCGCGCTCAGCGGGCCGCGCTTCGGCGTCGGCGGCCTCGTCGATCGCATCGTCGGCACGTTTGGCGCAGGGAACGTGTGCATCGAGGTCCAGCGACACCTGTTGCGCGAGGAGGAAGCCGATAACCAGGCGCTCGTGGATCTCGCGTCGGCCTTTCACGTCCCTGTCGTGGCCACCAACGGCGTGCGCTTCGCGGCGCCGGCGAACCGGCCGCTCTACGACGTGCTGACTTGCATCCGGCACAAGACGACGCTCGAGCGCGCAGGGCGGCGCCTGACCTGGAACGCGGAGCGATACCTGAAGTCGCCCGACGCCATGGCGCGGCTCTTCTCAGACATGCCAGGCGCCGTCGCGGCAACGCGCGACCTGGCGGATCGTCTCGGGTACACGATGGCCGATCTCGGCTACCGATTTCCGGATTATCCGGTGCCAGCTGGCGAAACGATGCCGTCGTTTCTCAGAAAGATCGCACGGGCAGGCGCGCGTGAGCGTTACCGGCCCTACGCCGATCGCGCGCGCCGCCAGGTCGAGCGCGAGCTCGATCTCATCGAGAAGCTCGAGCTCTCGGGATATTTCCTGATCGTCTGGGACATCGTCAATTACTGCCGGCAGCAGGACATTCTGGTGCAGGGGCGCGGCTCGGCCGCTAACAGCGCCGTGTGCTACAGCCTCGGGATCACGGCCGTCGATCCCGTCGGGATGGATCTGCTCTTCGAGCGATTCCTGTCAGAAGAGCGCGGCGAGTGGCCCGACATCGATCTCGATCTTCCGAGCGGCGACCGCCGTGAGCGCGCAATCCAGCACCTGTATGAAAAATATGGGAATCGCCCCCTCAGTCCGGCAGCCGGTTCCAGCGCAGCGCGGATAGCCTCCGAAGAGCCACGTATTGCCCCCGAAGGGCCGCGTATTGCCCCCGAAGGGCCGCGTATTGCAATGACCGCCAATGTCATCACCTATCGCGGCCGCAGCGCCGCGCGTGAAGTCGGCAAGGCCTTGTCGCTCGAAGCTGCGCAGGTCGATCGGCTTGCAAAGGTGATGAACCATTTCGAATGGGTGGATCCGAAGGACACGCTCGAACGCAACCTCCGCGAGGTTGGGCTCGATTTTCGCCATCCCGTGATCCAGACCTTCGGCCGGCTCTGGAGCGAGATCCAGGATCTGCCGCGCCATCTCGGACAACATTCGGGCGGCATGGTGATCTGTCACGGACGGCTGGACGACGTGGTGCCGCTCGAGAACGCGAGCATGCCCAACCGGGTCGTCGTGCAGTGGGACAAGGACGACTGCGCCGACATGGGGATCGTGAAAGTTGATCTCCTGGGATTAGGAATGATGTCGGTGCTGCAGGATGCGTTGGAGTTGGTGAATACAAACCGCGCTTCGCAGTTCGCGATTCGTGATTCGGAAGCCCCGGAAGAGCGTATCGCGAACAGCGAGCCGCGAGCCGCGAGCCGCGAATCGCCTGTACTCGATCTCGCGCACCTGCCTCCCGGCGATCCGGCGGTGTATCGCATGCTGCAGGAAGCGGACACGATCGGCATCTTCCAGGTCGAGTCACGCGCGCAGATGGCGACGCTTCCGAGGCTTCGTCCGGAATGCTTTTACGACATTGTCGTGGAAGTGGCCATCATCCGGCCCGGACCGATCGTCGGGCAGATGGTGCATCCCTATCTGAAGCGGCGCCAGGGACAGGAGCCGGTGACGTATCCCCATCCATCGCTCGAGCCGATCCTCGCGCGAACGCTCGGCGTGCCGCTCTTTCAGGAGCAGTTGCTCCGGATGGCGATGGTGGCGGCGGGATTTTCAGGAGGTGAGGCGGAGGAACTGCGCCGTGCGTTCGGGTTCAAACGGGCGGAACACCGGATGCAGCAGATCGAAGCGAAGCTGCGGGCGGGGATGGCGAAGCAGGGCATCACCGGAGACGCGGTGGAAGACATCATTCGATCGATTACGTCGTTTGCGTTGTACGGATTTCCCGAATCGCACGCCGCGAGTTTCGCGTTGCTCGTCTATGCCAGCGCCTACCTGAAGGCGCATTACCCGGCGGCATTTTACACGGCGCTCCTCAATAATCAGCCGATGGGCTTCTATCATCCCGCCACGCTCGTGAAGGACGCGCAACGCCACGGCGTGCGCTTCGCGCCGATCGATGTGCAGGAATCCGACTGGGCCTGCCGCGTGGAACCCGACGGCCGCGTCCGGCTTGGATTGATGTATGTGAACGGGTTGCGCGCAGAAACGGGGAAGAAGATTGCCGCGGGTCGCGATTCGCGATTCGACGTTGCTCAGGGCGACCCTGAGCTTGTCGAAGGGTCGCGGCTCGCGACTCGCGACATTGCTATTCACAACGGGCTGAACATCGAAGCGCCCTTCACTGATTGCTGTCCCAAATGCGGCTGTGATGATGCGTCGATGCTCGAAGAAACCGCATCCCAGGGAGTGTTCTGTAACATCTGTGCCCACGAATGGACCAACGGGTGCCACGACCTGGGCACCACGAACCGCGAACCGCCAATCGCGAACCGCGAATCGCCACCCGCCAGCCGCGAGCCACCAGTCGCGAGCCGCCAGCCACGGTACCAATCCATCGACGAACTCATCGTACGCACCGGCGTCCGCCGCGACGAGCTCGCGACGCTTGCCGAAATCGGTGCGCTCAACGCATTCGGCTTCGATCGCCGCAGCGCGTTGTGGCAGATCGAAAAAGCGGTGCGGCCGGCAGGGGAATTGTTCAACGAGGCCGCAAGCTGCGAACCGCGAACCGCGACCCACGAAGCACGAACCGCGAACCACGAAACGCGAATAGCCAATCGCGAGTCGCCGGTGCTGCGTCCTATGACGCCGCCGGAACGGTTGATGGCCGATTATGCGGGCACGAGCCTGACGATCGGTCCGCATCCGCTCGCGCTGCGGCGCGCCGAGCTCGCGCTCCGCGGCGTCCTGCGCGCGAGCGATCTCCCGCGCGCGCGGCACGGCCGGCGCGTGCGGGTCGCTGGGGCGGTCATCACGCGGCAACGCCCGGGAACCGCGAAAGGATTCGTGTTCCTGACGCTCGAAGACGAAACGGGCATCGCCAACATCATCGTGCGTCCGGATCTCTTCACGGAACAGAAGCGCACCATCGTGGGAGAGCCCTATCTCCTCGTCGAAGGCTCGTTGCAGATCCAGGAAGGCGTGACGTCGATCAAAGCGGATCGCGTCATCGGACTCTCGGGTCACGGTCCTGAGCCACAATCGCACGACTTTCGATAGTGCACGCCATGACTGGGTGCCAGGGGTGCCAGGGTGCCAGGGGTGCCAGAGGTGCCAGAGGTGCCACGAATGCCATGAGTGCCCGGCGCCAAAGGTTCTGCTGAGCTCCATGGCGCGGCAATTGCACAACCACACTGCTGGGGCGGGCACGGCCGTCGTGTCGGGGGAGGAATGTCAGTTGCACGACTTGATCGCGGGACGGTTCAGGAGCGAGCGGAGCTGGCCGGCTGTATGGTTCCTCTGCGCCACCGTCGGGCTTGTCGCCTGTACCACTCAGATCAAATCCACGCTCCCGGGCCCGCCGACACCGGATCAGCTGGCTGAGCTTTGGACCCGGCCCGAACCGGGCCGCGACCTCTTCAATGGAGTTGGGGGCTCACAGCTGGCCCCCGATCCGGCGGTGGTCTATACCGTCATTGAAATCAAGCGGACCGGCTTCAGCCGCGGTTACACCGTGAAGGATCCCAAAGATCGCGAATGGAGCGCCAAGTTTCCGCCCGAGGCGGCCACCGAGGTGGCCGCCTCGCGCATCCTCTGGGGAGTCGGATATCACCAGCCGCCTATTTACTACCTGGCGGCCTGGAACGCCGCCAGAGCGCCGTCGCCGAATCCGCAACTACCGGTAAGGTTCCGCCAGAAGGACCCCGATTTGCACGGTCTGAAGGCGAAGGATTCCTGGTCCTATTATCACAATCCGTTCGTCGGTACCCGAGAGATGAACGGGTTGCTGGTGCTCCAGGCGATGCTCGGGAACTCCGATCTGAAGGATCAGCAGAACGTCATTTACACGCTCAAGGAGCCCTTCGAACGCGCGAAGCGCTGGTACGTCGCGCGCGATCTCGGCCAGTCGTTCGGGCGCACGGGCGTACTAGAGGCGCCTCGCGGCGATCCCGCGGTGTTCGAGCAGACGCCGTTCATCAAAGGCGTGGTCGGTGGCCACGTGCAGTTCGATTATCGCGGCCGGCACCGCGTGCTCTTCAGGAATATTTCCCCGGCTGACGTGCGCTGGGTCTGTGGTCAACTGCGTCAGTTGACCGACGACCAGTGGGCAGACGCCTTCCGCGCCGGCGGGTATTCCACGTCCATCGCTGATCGTTTCATCCGCCGGATGAAACAAAAGATCGATGAGGGTCTGGCGCTGAAGGATTCATGACATTACTCAGCCTACGCGTTTTCATCCTCCTCCCGATCCTGCTGCTCGTGGCCGTCGGATTCGCTGCCCCGCCCTCGACCCTGCACGCGGCGCAGGGGAAGAACGGCGGCGGGCAGACACTGGACGAGCAGACCCCCCTGCACGAGCCCAATCCCATCCACGACGCGCAGGTCGCGCTGATCCGGCTTCCGCTGGCGGCGCTCCTCGGCGCGGCGCTCGCGCTGCGTCCCCGGCGACGGGGCACGCCGCCACGCACCCCGGCCGTGCTTCAGACCCAGATCATCCTGTCGATCGTCGGCGCGGTCATCATGCTCGTGGTCGGCGCGAGCCTCGCACGGGCGTTCGGCATTGTCGGCGCCGCCAATCTCATCCGCTATCGATCGAAGATCGATGACCCGAAAGACGCGGTCGTGATGCTGTGCACGCTCGCGGTCGGCCTCGCCTCGGGCGTCGGGCTCTACGTGCTCGCCGCGGTATCGACGGGGTTTATCGTGTGCGCCCTCTGGGTCATTGAATCGTTCGAACCGCGGACGCGGCATTTCGACCTGAAGATCAAGGCGGCCGAGGACACCGACTCCCTGAGGCCGAAGATCGAAGCGATACTGCAGCGCTACCAGCTCCAGTTCGAGCTCCGCACGTCGTCGGACGAAGAGGTCTGCTACGATGTGCAGGTGCCGTACGAGGTCCAGACCGATCGCATCTCCAATACCATCCTGCGTCTCGACCGCGAAGGCCACGCGGCCGTCGAATGGTCCGAGAAAAAGAACAAGACGAAGTGAAGCTCATTATTCAGCCGGACGACGGCCTGACGCCTCTGGTGCAGGCAGTCCGTAGCGCCAAGAAGACCATCGACATCGTCATCTTCCGGTTCGATCGCGCCGAGCTCGAGAAAGCGCTCGAGGCGGCCGTTTCCCGCGGCGTCGTCGTCCGCGCCCTCATCGCGCACACGAATCGCGGCGGGGAAAAGATCCTCCGGAAACTCGAGCTACGCCTGCTCGACTGCGGTGTAACGGTCGCGCGCACCGCCGACGATCTCCCGCGGTACCACGGGAAGATGATGCTCGTCGACGACACCCTGCACGTGTTCGGGTTCAATTACACCAAGCTCGACATCGAGAAGTGCCGGAGCTTCGGGATCGTGACCGACGAGCCGCGGCTCGTGAAGGAAGCCTGCGCGCTCTTCGAAATGGACAGCACACGGCAAGCCTATTCACCCGGCTGCGACGACCTCGTCGTCAGTCCGGAAACCTCGCGCGACATTCTCAGCCTCTTCATCAAGAAGGCCAGGAAAGAGCTGCTGATCTACGACCCCAAGGTGAGCGATCGCCTGATGCTGCGCCTGCTCGCCGCGCGGGCGAAGGCGGGCGTGAACATCCGGATGTTCGGAAAGCTGGGCAGAGGGGCCAGCGGCATCGAGGCGCGTAAGCTGCCCGATCTGCGATTGCACGTGCGCGCGATCATCCGCGACGGCTCCGCCGCGTTCATCGGCAGCCAGAGCCTCCGAAAGCTCGAGCTCGACGGACGCCGCGAAGTCGGTGTCGTCGTGTCCGACGAGAAGATCGTCAAGAAGATGCGCGACATCTTCGAGGCGGACTGGGGGCAAACGGCGGAGTCGAAGCAGGCTGCGGCGGCAGCCGAGAAGGATAAGGAGAAAGACAAGGACAAGGACAGGGAAAAAACTACTTCCGGCGCGTGATCACCCCGCTGTCGAACACCTGTCCTGTGCGGGACACGGCGTTGAACCACATCTCGTCCCCGTTGATCTCCGCCACCATGAAGCTCTGATCCTGGTCGTTGCCCGCTGCCGTCAGCCCCGACCCTTTGTCGATATTCCCCTTTCGCAGCTGCCCGCCCGACCCCACGACGAAGTAGACGATCCCATTCTGCGGTTTGATGCGCTCGTAGAAATGGTCGTGCCCAGAGAGGACGACGCTGACGTTGTACCGGACGAACAGCGGCTCGAGCACTTCGCGAAGCCGTGTGTCCGAGCCATGACGGTCACCAGAGGAGTACGGGGGATGGTGGAAGTACGGGATTTTCCAGTCGGAGTTCGAATCCTTCAATTCCTTCTCAAGCCAGGCGACCTGCTCGGGGTCCAGGTACGTGCTTTCGAGCGCGAAGAACCGGACGCTTTGTTTCGACGGTTTGAACGAGTAATAGAGCTTGCCGTCCATGTTGAACAGCTTGTAGTACCGCTGTTCACGCGCGTCGTGGTTGCCGAGTGACGCGTAGAACTTCACGCCGGCATCGAGCAGCGGCTTGTACGGCTCCTCGAACTTCTTCTGGAAATCCTGCGGCCGTTCGGAACCGTAGAGATTGTCGCCGACGAGTGTCACGAACTCATACGGAAAGATGTCGTGCACGCGTTTCATCTGGACCGCGAGGTCGTACTGCTCTTTACCGCCAGTGCCGAAATCGCCGAGCACCGCGAATTTGACCGAATCCGCCTTGTTGGGAAGCGTGAGCGGGATCGCGCCGGCCGGCTGTTGTATCCGGACCGGCCCGCTGCCGATCACCAGGAGGACGAGAAC
>JBBQEJ010000124.1:0-15426 GCA_038320555.1 Vicinamibacterales bacterium
CAGAAGATGCCAGCTTCGTTGATCTTCGGGGGTCTGGTGCGCGCCATCGGGCGACAACTGTTCGCTCTGGAGCGCGCCGTCGTGCAAATAGATGCTTCCGCGCAGCCGCTGCATTTCCGTGACAAGCTCGCGACGGCGGCCGGAATCGATCGTGACGTTTCTGAAATACTTAGGGAGCTCGGTGTCTGGCGGAGCAAGCAGCACGAGCCGCTCACCGATTGACGCGATGTTCCTCTCGAGTAAACGGAGCATAATCCTCCCGACGAAGCAGCGCCCGGACAGCCCTGGGGAGACACAGGGGACGTCGGAACGTCACGAATTGCGATTTATAGAAAGGGAACCGCTCCGGACCTAGCCAATTCTGTGCCAGGCGCTACATAGGGTGAGAATGCCAATGCAGCGTGAATCTTTGCGCCAGCGCACACCACGTGAGGAGCCGCTTCCGCTCCCAGCCCTGACGGTTTACGCGAACCGTTCACAGCTTTGTAAGAATTTCAGGAGCGGGGACTTTACAGGCAGCGGAGGCGGCAGGGAAGCATTTTTTTGGCCTTTTTTCCGTTCGCCGCCTCGCCGATTACCGGACGTTTCGAGCGCAGAAAGACTTGGACCGCAGAACCGCTAAAACGTTGAGAATAGAGACTATTCCCCGGTCGGCATGGCGTACAGCCACGCAAAATGCCGGACGGCATCGGCCGAACGTGTCCCAGGCGATGCTCGCGCGGCCTGGAGCGGCTCGAAATGGCATGATCTTCGGCGCGCGTCAGACAGCGTCGGGGTAAGAATTACACAAAAAAATGCGAACTCACCGACACCGGATTCTCTTTGTGGCAGAGGGAATCACGATGACGCATTTCGCGCGGCCCGCCGCGTTGGCTGCGGCACTGAATCCAGCGGAGTGGGATGTTTTTTTCTGGACCCCGAAACGATTTCATGTTCTTCTCGGTGACACCGTTGCTGGTCTCGGCGATCTTCGAACGCTCGATCCCGACGCGTTCCTGCATTCGCTCGCCAACGGCGGCGTCTTATACACCTCGGACGTTCTTCGGGAGTACGTCCAGGACGATCTGGCGATCTTCAAACAGATCCAGCCGGATTTGGTGATTGGCGATTACCGTCTCTCTCTGTGCGTCAGCGCACCCTTGAGCGGATTGCCCTTCGCGTCCATCTTCAACGCTCACTGGAGCCCGTTCTATAGACAGCCTGCCGTCGTTCCGGAACTGCCGATCACGCGCTGGATCTCTCCGCGAATCCTGAACCCGCTCTATGCCGCGCTGCGGCCGGCGTTCTTCGCGCTGCATGCGAAGCCGGTCAACGAGGTGCGCCGCGCCTTCGGGTTATCCCCGCTCTCGCGCGACCTCCGGCAGATCTACACGGCAGGTGATCTCGTGTTGTATCCAGACGTCCCCGAGTTCGTGAGACTGACAGGCACTCCCGAACACCATCATTTCATCGGGCCGTGTGCCTGGTCCGTGCACACGCCGAAGCCACCCTGGTGGGAGGATGTGATGGCCTCGTCGCAACCGAAGGTTTTCGTGAGCCTCGGAAGTTCCGGGCCCCTCAAGGCCCTTCCGGCGGTCCTCGAAGCACTGTCGCGATTGCCAGTCAGGGTCATTCTGTCGACATCGGGCCGCCCTGTCGGGGGGACGCCTTCAAACGTCTCCCTCGCGGATCTGCTTCCGTACGAGGAAACAGCGAGGAGCTCGACGGTGGTCGTCTCACATGGCGGGACTGGTGGGGTCTATCCTGCGCTGAGCGCCGGAACACCGATGCTTGCGATCCCGAGCAACATCGACATGCATTTGTCGGCGTCGCTCCTGGAGGCGGCCGGCGCGGGAATCACGATCAGAGTGGAGCGCGCCTCGCCCGAGAGGTTGCAGGACGGATTGGAGCGATTGCTCGGAGAACCTCGATTCAAGCAGGCGGCCGTAAAATGGAGCGGCATCATGACCCGCTACGACACAAAGACCATCTTTCCAGACCTGTTGCGACGCTGGTTTGCGCGCTCAGAGGAACCGGACGGAACGAGGATGTGATTGCCGCGCGGTCTGTGAACAGGCCTCGAGAATCACGGCTTGCCGGTCAGATAGACCGACAGCTCGGGCACGACCTTACGTAGCGCCTCGACCAGCAGGCGCGCGACGACTTCGCTGCCCTTCGCGTTCAGGTGCGTACGATCGACCGCTCCCTTCTCATCCCGAGGACTGAGATCGGCCCAGACCTCTTCGCCCGCGTGCTCGGCGTCGGCAGCGGTGATCGCGTGGAGGTCGACGAGCGGGACCTGCTTCTCGAGCGCCAGCGCCCGTACCGCTTCGACATAGGGCGTCTGCGTCGTACGGATCGTACCGTTCTCGTTGTAGATCCGTCGAACCAGGGATGTGATCAGCACGGGCTTCGCGCCGATGGCACGCGCCTCGTCCACGTAGCGCGCCATATGCGACCGGTACGTTGTCTTTGGATCGGTCTCGCGCTCCGGACCTTTCCCGGGTTCGTCGTTGTGGCCGAACTGAATGAGATAGTACTGTCCGCGTTTCGCGAGCGCCTCGGTCCACAACCCTTCATCAATGAAGCTCTTGGAACTGCGGCCGTTCGCTGCCATGTTGACGACGTCCACCGCACCGCTCACGAGTTGCCGGAAGCCAGCGCCCCAGCCCGAGTCGTCGGTCGCAGTCGAATCGCCGACGAGAACCACGCGTATCGGCGCAGGCGGCGCCTGAGCACCAGGAGATGAGGGCCAACTCGCAGCAGAGCCCCTGAGGACCGTAGTGGCCGGTAAGCTGACCGTCACGGCGAGGAGCCAGGCGAGAGGGACCCTGTGGCGCATTGTTGAATTGGCGTTAGTGTCAGCTGTCAGCGATCAGTTCGTCGTGCGACATCGTTTGCCTGTCGCGCGGCAGCTTGACGTCCCACGTCAGGCCGACCGCCTGAAGCGTGCGGATGCCAACCCAGTTGAGATCCAGCTCGTACCACGCAAGGCCGTGGCGGGCACTCGTGGGATGCGCGTGATGGTTGTTGTGCCATCCCTCGCCGAAGGTCAGAAGCGCCACCCACCAGTTGTTCGTGGAATCATCGCGCGTCGGGAAGCGGCGCGAGCCCCATTTGTGCGTCGCCGAGTTGACGAGCCAGGTGGCATGCAGGCCGGCGGTCGTGCGGAAGAAGATCCCCCAGAGCACGTACGGTACGCCGCCGTACGCCAGCAGCGCGAGGCCCACCATCACGTTCGACGTCCAGTGCCACCTTGAAAGCGCCATGTGTACCCGGTCGCGGGCCAGGTCAGGCGCGTACCGCGCGAGCACGGACGCATCATGGTGCAGACCTTCACCACTCAGGATCCAGCCGGCGTGCGCCCACCACGTACCCTCGCGCGGGGTGTGTGGATCGCCTTCGCGATCCGAGTTCTGATGGTGGATACGATGCGTCGCGACCCAGAAGATCGGCCCACCCTCGAGCGCCAGGGTACCGCACCATGTGAGGAGGTACTCGAGCCATTTCCAGGTCTTGTAGCCCCTGTGGGTCAGCAGGCGGTGATAGCACATGCCGATGCCCAGCATGCCAGCGACGACATACAGGATCATCGCGGCGAGTATCGCACCGGAATCAATGAAGAAAAACGCCGAGATTGCGCCTGCGTGGAAGCCGGTCATCGCGATCGTCGTGATCGCGTTCAGGCCCCGGTGATATTTCCGCCCGTACATCAACCCTCTTTCATTCTTCGCGCGCCACGGTCTTCCTGTCGTGCAGGTGGACGAACGTGCCTTTCTTGTTGCCGACGACGATATCGGGCAGGCCGTCGCCGTTGATGTCGCCGGCGACGACCTGGGTGCCGACACCGGAGTCATTGTCGACGAGAAACGGGACGAAGTCGACGCTCCTGTCGACGTTGCGCACGAGCTTGAACCAATACAGGACAGCCGCGTCGTTGCGGTCAGGATCGCCCGTGCGCCCGTGCGACCAGAAACGCTTGCCCGTGACGATGTCCTTGAGGCCGTCGCCGTCCATGTCGACGAGGTCGATGGCGTGGATTTCGGAGAATTTCACGCCGTACTTGTTGTCCTTCGGCTCCTTGTTCATGAAGACGTGCTCCCGGAACCTGATGTCGCTGCCCTCGCGATACTGCTCATACCATGCGAGGCCGAACTCGTGCGCGGCAAGCGACGTGATGATATCGTTCAGGCCGTCGCCGTTGACGTCATAGGCGTACATCTGGGCCCCGCCTTCCCCCAGCGGCTGATCGTGAAACTTCCAGACGGGGTCACCCGCAAGCGACGCCGGCTGTTCCCACCAGCCGTTCTTCTCCAGCAGGTCGAGGCGTCGATCCCCATTCACATCCCCCAGGCCGAGGCCGTGGGTAAAGTTGCCGTACTTGTTGTTCGGCGAGAGCGGATGGAACGTCCACGGCATCGCGGGATCGGCCCAATCGGGCTCGGCATACCCATACTGACCCTTGGTGATGCAGACCAGCTCTGGCTTGCCGTCGCCGGTCAGATCGGCAAACGTCGGGGACTCGTTGTCGGTCTGATCGAAGATCTTGTGGCGCGCCCAGTGGCCGTCTTTGCCCTTCGGGTTCTCGAACCACGATGTGTCCGTGCCCGGGAACCCGATGATGAGGATGTCCTTCCAGCCGTCCTTGTTGAAATCGTACGGCCAGACGAAGAAGTTGTCGGAATACTTGTTCTCCTTGCCGAGCGTTCCCTCGAAGCCCGGCACGTCCACCGTCGTCATCGGCCCGAGCTTCAACTTGAAGGTCGTCCGGGCCGGGTAGTATTCGTGGCGGGTCGTGAAGCCGGGCCCTTCCCACCACCACGGACCGGAGATGACGTCGTTGGCGCCGTCGTTGTTCAAGTCGGCGAAGTTGGCTCCCTCGCTCCAGAACTGGTCGCTCAACTGGATGCGCTTGAAGGTGTGGGTCTCGCCGGCGGGAGTCAGGCTCGCCCCCGCCATGACGGTCGAGACCAGCAGCGCCGCGGAGGCAGCCCTGAAGGGCTGCGCTACAAACGCGCGTCGGCGACTTGGTCTCAGACATGTAGCGCAGCCCTTCAGGGCTGCCTTGATCGGCATCCTCATCAACATAGCCACGCTCACTGTTTCGCGACGATCTGGTTGATCCCGACGATCTGGTTGATGCCCTTCACGAGCTCTCGTCGCTCGGCGGTATTCCCGGTGCGGCCCAGGCGATCGGTCAATGTCCGGAGCGCGGCCTGCGTTCCGGACGCGGCGATGCGACGTACCGTGAACGGGAACAGCCCTGGCAGCTTCGTTCCTGCCGCGAGTGTCAACGCCCGCGGCATGTTCAGCTCCACGATCGGCTCGGTCGCATACCAGACCATCAACGGTTGATTCTGATCCGCCGCGTCCTCGGCGTGCGTCAGGAGGCCAGCCAGAACGTCCCAGCGTTTCTCCACAGGGGCGCGCTGTAGCGCGCTGGCCAGGTACAGCCGTACCAGCGCCGATTTCTCCGTACGCGCCATCCTTGCGAAACGCCGCAGGGTGCCGTCTGAGGGGTGCTTGTTCTCCACGAGCAGGTATACCGCCCAGCTGCGGACGTATTCGCTCTCGTGGCCGAGCAGCTCCTGCAGGTCCCCCTCGCTCAACCCGTGCGTGACGTGCAGCGCCCAGATCGCCCGCAACTTGCGCGTGACGTCGGGGTTGTCCCGCAGGATCCCTTTGAGGCGCGCGTGTACGGTCGGATCGGGACCGCGCTCCTGCAGAAGGCGCCGCGCGTGGCGCACGTACCAATCGTTGCGGTGCAGCTGCAGGTCGACGAGTTGCTCCGATGACAGCTTTGCCAGATCAACCTGGACCCACGTGTCGTTGACGTGGCTGATCTTGAAAATCCGCCCGAGCGTCTTGTCGTGCACCTCAGGGTTGCTGCTATGACACTGATTCTTGTCATACCAGTCGATCACGTGCACTGAACCGTCCGGACCGTAACGGAAGTTCAACATCTGGCTCCAGGAGTCGTTGGCCTTCAGGAAGTCCGGGCCGTGCGACGCGGCGTAGCCCGATCCGTGCCGCAGGAGCCGATCCATGTTGGTGCGCGCGCCGTGAATGTTGTTCATGAAGATCGCGTCGCGGTACTCACGTGGCCAGTTGTCACCGCCCAGGTAGATCATCGCCCCCGCGTGCGCATGACCGCCGCCGGCCGTATCCGACCGGCTGTTCCCGGCATGAGGGCCCTTCCTGCCGACCCAGTGCACGTGGTCGGCAATGGTCTTGATGTCGTCGTAGATGTTCGGATTGAAATGATTGCCGGCCTGCCGTTTGTATCTCGCGCCCTGTACGACATGGTAGAGGTGCTCGATGACGCATGCGGTGACGAAGGCGTGGCCGTAGTCGTTGAAGTCGAGGCCCCACGGATTGCTGGTGCCTTCCGCGAACACCTCGAACACGTGCGTGGTCGGATGAAAGCGCCACACCGCGCCATTGAGCCGTGTCCGTTCAGAATCGGGCGCGCCCGGCTTCCCGACGTTCGATTCTGTGAAGACGCCGTGCGTGCCGTAGAGCCAGCCATCGGGACCCCACGAAAACGTGTTGAGCATCTCGTGCGTGTCCTGGTCCCCCCAGCCATCGAGCATGACCTGCGGCGGCCCGGCGGGATGATCGGTCCCCTCGGCGACAGGGATGAACAGCAGATACGGGGCGGCCCCGACCCAGACCCCGCCGAACCCGACCTCGATCCCGCTGATGAGATTCAGATTCTCGATGAACACTTTCCGGCTGTCGAGACGTCCATCGCCGTCGGTGTCCTCGAAGATCAGAATGCGATCCCTGCCCTGGCCTTCGGATGCGCGCACGGGATACGTGTGAGCTTCCGCGACCCAGAGCCGGCCCCGGTCGTCAAGCGTGAAGGCGATGGGCTTCTCGATGTCCGGCTCCGACGCGGCGAGCGTGACCCTGAATCCTTCCGGAAGGCTCATCGCTTTGGCCGCCTCGGCACCGGAAAGACCCGCGAACGGGACAACGTCCATCGGCGGGAGCGTGCTGAGGTCCGATGCCACAAGCTCGTCGGAAAAGAAGGGCCGCGACTGGTGAAAGCGGAAATCGTCGAAGTTGATATGGGCCCACGGACTCTCCCGCAGGTATGTCGCGGTCGGCGCGCCGGTCTCCTCGTCGACGAGTCGAATGAAGATGTCCTTGCCGGCATAGGGTCTCAGATCGACCACTGCCGGCCGGAAGGCAGCCTGATCGGCGCCCGAGATGGAGTAGAAGACGGTGTTGTCCTCAGCGAGCACCAGTTCCACGCGCGTGCTGGCGAAGGCTCCGCCGGACACGAGAAAGCTGGCATAGGGATGACTCACGCGAAACGGCGCGGACGAGAGCGTGCCCTTACGGGCATTGCCCGCCACGCCGCTGCTGACCCAGTACACGCCCGCAATCGCGGCCCGCTGGTCCTTCCTCGCCGTGTCTTCTTTCACGAGCGCGAATGCATCGCCTGTCGCCGTCCAGTCCTGGAGCGTGCCGGTCTCGAAATCCAGATTGAGTGCGCGCCCGTTGGCCAAAGGCGTCGCGCCCGCCGACTGCACGGGGGGTTGGTCCGAGACCTCGAGGCGTCCTTCCATTCCTGCGGCTCTGTGGCCTGGAAGCGAGCAGTAATAGATGTCGGTGTCCTTGGCCTTGAACGTGACGCTGGAGGTCGCGCCCTTGTCGAGAATCTGGGCGCTCCGGACGTTGAGCTTCTCGAGTGTGACGTCGTGCACCATCAGCTCGCCGTTGACGATTGTGATGCGAACGGTCTCGCCGGTCCGCGCCCACAGGGTCGGATTCCGGATGCCGTCGATCTGGCCCCCGACGCCCCGATACCCGAGCATGTTCGACTCCAGCGTGTATTCGCGGTCGATGGGCGCGGTGCTCTGCGCCTGGCCCACGATAACGACAAGTGGCACCAGCAGGGTCGCTGCGACGGCGATGAGGCGCTTCATACGCGGATTCCTCGAACCGGGTTGTCGGGGACCGACACCACGTGGCCGAGAATCATAGCTGGCTTCTTCACTCCCTGACGAGATTTCGTCCCGGGCCGTGCGGCCTGATGCCAGCCAGCCGGACTACAATGGATTTTCGGAACTTTGGCCCTCGGGCTTGCCGTGTCACGGCTGTCGTGACACTCCTCGTCTTCCGCACCGGCGTGTTCATTGCGTGGAGATAAGACGATGCAATTCATGACGATCCTTGCGCTCGTTCTCGCCGTAGGTCAGGCGGCCACGCCACGGCCACAGAGACGCTCGGTCGGCAATGCCGCATTCGCGATCGTGGTGACCGATCCTTCCGGCGCGCCGCTTGGCGACGTCAAGGTCACGATGACCGGGCCTGTGTCGGGCGACGCCCGGACGGAGCGCGGACGCATCGCGTTCGAGAACCTGCCGAACGGCAGTTATGTCTTCCGTTTCGAGCGCGAGGGTTTCTTCAGTCTCGAACGGGAAGTGGTCGCGCGTGGAGGCGCGCCGATTGACGTGAAGGTCATTCTCACGCCTGAGCCGCCGCCACCGCCGCCCCCCGTGCCCGTGCTTCCATCGAAGCCGCCGGCTTCGGCCCCCGGCGGGGACCCGGTCGCCATCGACATGACGTCATTCATCGAAAAGAACTACATCGGCCGCGGCGCGGGGAAGATGTCACCGATGGCGTGCGCGGCTGGTGGCGCTGCGACCCTGATCCAGGTGAAAGATCCGCTCGTTGAACACACGCACGCCGATGCGGATGAGTTTCTCTACACCGTCGCGGGTCAAGGCAGCGTTCGCGCGGCCGGCCGCGATCAGCCGCTGCACGCCGGAGTGTTCATGATGGTGCCGAGAGGCGTGCCGCACATCATCGTGGCGGTGACGCGCAGCCCGCTCGTACTCCTCTCAATCAAAGCCGGAGAACATTGCTCCGCGCCGTAGGCGATTGAATCACTGATCACTGATGATTAGTGATCAGTGATTAATCAGATGGGACTACCCAGGCGCTCGTTCCTCATTGCGGTCGTCCTTGCGGTTCCCGCCGTTTTCTGGCTGTTCCGGTCGGGCGGTCCTCGTGCAGCCAGGCCGACCGCAGGCCAAACCATCGTCGTCTTTGGTGACAGTCTGGTCGAAGGCCGCGGTGCGACACCCGGCCACGATTTCGTCTCCATCCTCTCCAGACGTCTGGGAATACCCATTATCAACGCCGGGCGGAGCGGCGACACCGCCGGAGCCGCGCTCCTGCGGCTCGATAACGCGGTGTTGACACGAAACCCCCGCGTCGTGGTCGTGCTGCTCGGCGGCAACGATTTTCTTCGCCGCGTGCCCAGGGAAGAGACTTTCGGCCACCTCGCCACGATCGTGGAACGCATCCGCCAGCGCGGCGCGGCGGTGGTGCTCGTCGGCGTCAATGCCGGGCTTTTCAGCGACTCGTTCGGCGAGGAGTACGAGGCCCTGGCGCGGCGGACGTCGGCCGGCCTCGTCCCCGACATCCTGCATGGCATCATCGGCCATGCTGACCGGATGTCCGACGCCATTCACCCCAACGATCAGGGACACGAGATGATCGCCGACCGTATCGAACCGGCCCTTCGCGAGTTGCTGCGGGCGGACTGACTTGAGGTCAGCGGCAGGGTATTGCGATACCAATGAGTGACCGTCTCTAACGTGACATGCACATGCGACCACGGAACTCCATGCTGTTGGTGCCGCTGCTTCTTGCCTGCCACGCGGGCATGGCGATCGCTCAAGAGTGGCCGCAGTTCCGTGGCCCGGACGGCCAGGGACACTCGGGCGAACGCGGTTTGCCGATCGAGTGGAGCGAAACGCAGAATGTCGCGTGGAAGGTCCCCGTACCGGGCCGCGGCTGGTCCTCACCCGTGGTTGCGGCCGGACGCGTGTGGCTCACGACAGCGACGCCTGCGGGCCGCGACACGTCTCTTCGCCTGCTGTCGTTCGATACCGGCACGGGCCACCAGGCGCTCGACGTCGAAGTCTTTCGGCTCAGAGGCTCTCAGCTGCTCAATGCGAAGAACAGCCACGCGTCGCCGACGCCTGTGGTCGAAGGAGATCGGGTGTACGTCCACTTCGGCGCAGAAGGCACGGCAGCGCTCTCCACGCTCGGCGAGATCATTTGGAAAGTGCGTCTCCCTTATCAATCTCAACACGGCACCGGAGGGTCGCCGCTGCTGCACGGCGATCTGTTGATTCTCAACTGCGACGGCTTCGACGAAGCCTTCGTTGTCGCGCTGGACAAACGCACCGGCAAGACGCGCTGGCAGACGATGCGGCCGCAGCCGTGGTCGCAGGCGTATTCCACACCGCTCACCATCCGCGTTGCCGATCGCGATCAGATCGTCAGCGTCGGCGCATTCCACGCCGCGGCATACGATCCAGACTCCGGCAAGGAGATCTGGCGCGTCAGCTATCCGGATGGTTTTTCGAATGTGCCTCGCCCGGTCTACGGAGACGGCCTCGTCTTCATCACAACCGGTTTCCAGCAGCCGGCGATCCTCGCCGTGCGGCCCGACGGGAAAGGAGACGTGACCCGCACCCACATCGCCTGGACGCTCGCGCGCGGCGCACCGTTGACCCCGTCTCCGTTACTCGTTGGCGACGACCTGTATGTGGTGACGGACGCCGGGATCGCATCGAGCGTTGATGCGCGGACCGGCATGGTTCACTGGCAGCAGCGTCTCGGCGGCAGCATCTCGGCATCGCCCGTGCTGGCGGATGGACGCATCTATTTTCTCGACGAAGAGGGGAGGACGACGGTCGTCAGTCCGGGCGCGACGTTTCAGCGCATCGCGACCAATACTCTCGACGGTCCGGCACTCGCGTCGATGGCGGTCGCTTCCGGCTCGTTCTTCATCCGTACGGCAAGCCACTTGTACCGGCTCTCGACGCGTCCATCAGCGGGTGCTTTGAGAAGCCGGCGGGCATTTGCCACCTCACTTTGGCAATCAAAGCAAGGCGCATGCGCGCGCAAGGCCGGCTACGCTCTTCGGCTACACATCGATTTCCCGAATGTCATCGTGTGGGGTCGGGGAGGCGACACCGAGACAGGTCTAGCCGCCGAAGTAGCCGCTTCGCGCCTTGACGCTGGCAGAGGAGCGCTTGACACGCACTTCCAACCGGCGCCATTCCGGGGTACTCGCGGCCTCGATGGCAAGGACGTACTGTTGCCGCAGCTCATCGAGCAGGTTGGACGCCACGATAACGGTCTCCGCAAGGTTGCCGGCAAAGGCCAGGTGGCCGCCGGTCCATTCCGAGAGGTCGCGCAGGTCGGCCCCTTCCGAAGGCACCGATCGCTCCGCGCCTTCCGACAGCGCCACCTTATCGGGAGGCGCCACGGTCGCGACGATGTACACGGGGACGTCTATCGAGCTCGCCAGTCCGGAGACCTCCGCCGGGGTGAGCGAACTGCTCGTGTCGATCCCGTCGGTAAGAATGATGACGGCCTTGTGGGCGGCCGACCGACCGGCCAGCCGCCGGGCGGTGGCAGCCGTCGCGTCGTACAACGACGTTGCGCCGAACGCCTCGAAGTCGTCCAGCGAACCCTTGAGGCGTTGGATGTCGGTGGTGAAGGACTTCCGCTCGTGAAGCCGCGAGTCGAACGTGAATACGGCCAGCTCATCCTGGCCATCGTGCAGTTGCGACAGGATTGAGTCGAACGCCAGTCGCGCCATCGCGATTTTCGAACCGACGCGCATACTGCCGCTCATGTCGACGAGGATCGCGAGGCTCACCGGCGACTGCCTGTCCGAACGGAGCGAGAGAATCGACCGCGGCTGTCCGTTGTCGCGGACTTCGAAGTCGGCGGTCGTGAGTCCCCCCATCGGCCGGCCGCGTTTGTCGCGAACGGACGCCTGGATGCTCACGAGGTCAGCGGAGCTTCGAAACGTCGGCCGGGGCTGCTCGATTGGATCTTGTGCCCGGATGGACACGCTTCCGAGAACACCCAGTGCCATCAGCACGGTCGCCAATCGATTGAGGAATATCTTCATGTTGTGTCTCGTAGTTGCGACCGGAAGCTCGCGCTGGCTGCAGACGCGCGAACCGACAGCTTCGCCAACTCGGGAGCCGAACCGCAACGACTTGTGGGGAGGAATTGATGATAGCACGGGTCGGACGCACCCGTGATTGGTATGTGTCAGGAATTTCCCAGTTCTGCATGGACCGTGACGCTGAACGCGGCGTCGCCGTCCACCCCAACCGCCCTCGTGTGTCAGAGGTGACACATCGCGCGCCGGGACGTGGAACCTTCTGACGCGAGGGTGAACCCCCGCGCTGCTAGGCGACACAGTTGACGCGGCGGAGGTTACACTCCCGAGATGCGAATCAGTCTTGCCTTGCTGCTCGGCGTCCTGGCTCTTCAACCTGCGCCCACCGAGATTCGCCTTATCGTCAAAGGTGACGACCTGGGGGCCGCGCACGGGATCAATGTCGCCACGATCGATGCCTACACGCGTGGTGTCCTCACGACGACCGACATCATCGTCGCCGGACCGTGGTTTCCGGAAGCTGTCCGCCTTGTGAACGAGAACCCGGGGCTGGACGTGGGCGTGCACCTCGCGATCACGAGTGAATGGGAGAACGTCAAGTGGCGTCCGCTCACGTACGCTCCGTCGATCGTCGACGCGGATGGCTACTTTTTTCCGATGGTGCAACCGCGCGCCGAATTCCCCGCGAAGAGCAGCGTCAAGGACAACAACTGGAAGATCGATGACATCGAGCGTGAGTTGCGCGCGCAGTTGGTGACCGCCAAACGGCATCTGCCGCAGGTCACCTACACGTGGAATCACATGGGCTTCACCTCGCTGTCGCCGGACGTGGCCAATCTGGTCGCGCGTCTCAGCAAGGAGTACGGGCTCGCAGTCCCCTCCGACCTGGGCATCAAGTGGTTGGGCAGCGTCTACGAGAGCCGGGACACGGGCGCGGTGAAGGCAGAGAAGCTGGCAGCCAGGCTGGAGACGCTCGGTCCCGGATTGTGGGAGCACATCGACCACGCCGCGACGGACGACCCGGAGATGCGCGCGTACGGCCACCGTGGATACGAGTGGGTGGCCGCCGATCGCAGCGCGGTGCTCGCGGCATGGACGAGCCCCAAGGTCAGAGAAGTCATCACCCGACGCGGGATCAAGCTTACGACCTACCGCGATCTCGCGAAGCGATAGCGCAGGCCCGGAGCGGGAGGCCGCTTCTCCGTGCCGTGTCGTCGCTGGTTGCGTCTCCGAGTGCTATTTGCAGGAGCCCGCGACGCGCCGCAGCGACCGTGCTTGCAGCTGACCGTCAGCGAGTGTGCCTGCTACGCTGACGCGCTGCCCGACGCGACTGGCGAGCCGCAGTCTGTTCGCCCGGTCAACCAGTGCGATCCGCGCGACCAGGACCCGTTGTCGCCGCCTGCGGTCCCACCCTCAGAGCCTCCACGTCAGGCGGTCATGACTCGTCTTTGCGTTTCAGGTCATCGAGCACGTCCAAACGCGCAGCCTTGCCACGATCGAGACGCGCGCGGTGACAGTCGACGCCGCGCTCGGTCCCAAGGAGAAGTTCCGCGACGTCCGCGTCCCGGCCGATGAGCGCATGACGGTCATCCTTGCCAGTCCCTTGAAGGTCCACATGCTACGCAGCCGGTGATCCTCCGCTAAACTGCGACTAGCAGCCTGAGGAGGCTTCATGCGCAGTCTGCGTCGATGGTTCATCTTCTCGTTGTCGGCAGCTGCCGTGCCCGTGGCCGTTGCGCTGCCCTCTCCGCAGGCTCGATCGGTGGTGCTCGATAACGTCCGCGTCATCGACGGCACCGGCGCCGCGCCAATGGAGCGCGCCCGCGTGATCATCGAGGGTGACCGGATTGCCCGAATCGGTGCGGCGGACACGGTGACGTTGCCTGCGAATGCCGAGAGACTGGACCTGACGGGACAGACGATCGTGCCGGGACTCATCGATCTGCACTTCCACATCGAGAACGATCCGAAGCTGGCGCTGCGTCAGCTCAGCCACGGCGTGACCGCGTTTCGCGACCCCGGGCAGTGGAACGAAAAATTCGACGGGCTGCGACGCCTGATTGCCTCCGAGCAGATTCCCGGACCGCGGATCTTCACAACAGGTCCTCACGTCGACGGAGAACACCCGGCATATCCGGCCGATTCGGTCGTGGCTCGCGATCCTGAAGAGGCACGACGTCTGGCTGAACGCAACGTCCAGCAGGGCGCGTCCGCCCTGAAGATCTATTTCCGGCTTCCATTCGCGAGCGCGAAGGCGGTGATTGATGTCTGTCAGGCACGCGGTATTCCCTGTACGGCGCACCTTGAAATACTCGATGCCCGGGAGCTGATCGCGGCCGGGCTGCATGGCCTCGAGCACATCACGTCTCTCGGCACGAGCGTCATCCCGCAGGTGGAAGCGGAAGCGTATCGGCAGGCGGTGCTGGCCAACAACGACGCGCGGCGCGACGGACGGTACGAGGTGTTCGCGCGAGCCGATCTCGACGGCCCGCAGGCTCAGGCTCTTTACGCGGTCCTCCGCGAGCGCAAGCCCTGGATCGATCCCACCCTTGCGGTGTTCGAGCGCCGTCCGCCTTCGCCGCGTAGCGGCTTGGGCGGGACAGGTGCTCCGCCGGGTACAAAACCAGAGATGGTAAGGGTAATGGCGGCCGGCTTCGCGAAGATGAAGGAGCTCACGCGACGATCGGGGCTCGAAGGGGGGCGTCTGGTCATGGGCGGCCATTCGACGGTGCCGTTTGCCGAGCGAGGAGAGGCGCCCTGGCGCGAGCTGGAGCTCCTGGTGGAGAGCGGGCTGTCACCACTCGAGGCCATTACCGCCGCCACCGGCACAGCAGCCGGCTTCCTGTATCGCGGCGATCAGTTCGGCACCCAGCGGCCGGGGCTCCAGGCGGATCTGGTGATCCTGCGCAGAGACGTGAGTCGCGATATCTCCGCGATCCGGACGGTCGAGCGGGTGATGGTCGGCGGGAAATGGGTCGACGTTGCGAAGTACCGGACGTACTGAGCGAGCCAGCAGCGACTCTCAGCGATAGCCCGCCGCCTGCAACTCGAAGAGCTGGGCGTAGCGACCGTCTGCGCGAAGCAACTCCTCGTGCGTACCCAGTTCGGTGACGCGCCCATCGACAATAACCGCGATCCGGTCGGCGATGCGCACGGTGGAAAAGCGGTGCGAGATCACGATGCCGATGCGTCCTTTGAGGTTCTCCTTCAGCTCGGCGAAGATTCCGGCCTCCGCCTCCGGATCGAGCGACGATGTGGGTTCGTCGAGAATCCAGATATCGGCGTCCCGGTACATGATGCGAGCCAGGGCGAGCCGTTGCCACTCGTTCTCGTACGCCGCGGCCAGCGCAAGGATCACCAGGACGTAGTGAAGGCTTGCGAGAATCGTCGCCATCAGGACGATCGTCACGATGTTGCTCGACAGTCCCAGCACCGACCACGTGAGATCGCCGGGCCTCCACGAAATGTCGCGCTTGGCGCGGGCGAGACGATCC
>JBBQEJ010000125.1:0-15381 GCA_038320555.1 Vicinamibacterales bacterium
CCGATGCCGAACTGATCCCCGGTTCGGGTAGGTCGTCCGTCGGACATGACCACCTCGACGACCTTCTCGCTCTGGACCGCGCGTCCCTTCTCATCCGCGAGCGCCGTTACGATCTTGCGGGTCCGCGTGTCGATCACTTCACCGGTCGAAGGATAGCCGTATCGGCCATCGAGGCTGAACGTGATCCAGCCGGGCTGATCGCGCAGCTTGATCGTCGCCACCTGTCTGGGCGGCATCACAGTCGCGTCAAAGATATGCACGCGCTCGTTGGCGCCGTCGGCAAGCCACAGTTCCTTTTCGTCCGGTGTGAGCGCGATGCCGTGGCTGGGGCAGCCATGCCGCTTCACGGGACCCTTGGCGTACCCGGCGACCTCGACGCGGTGCAGCATTTTCCCGGTCTTCATGTCCCCCACTTCGAATCCGAGAAGGTCGTTCACGTTCACGAAGCACAGCGTTTGTGCGCCGTTAATCGTGAAGGGACGCACCACGTTGCCGAATGGCCCGACTTCCTTGACGACCTTGTGGCTCGCCGCGTCCGCGATGAGGAGCTTGGGCATCTTCAAACCCGCGAGATAGACGTAGCGGCCGTCAGGTCCGTAGATCGTGTTGTGCGCGCCCGAGTCGGTCACGATTTTCGCGAGCACGTCGCCCGTTGCCGCGTCCACCGCGTGCCAGTGGGGACCCTCGAGGGACGGCACGTACAAAATTCTGCCGTCCGGGGAGACGGCCAGCCGGTCCGCGCCGCCCTCATACGTGCGATTCCAGAGGATCTGTTCGGTCTTGAGATCGATGGCCGCCACGCGCTTGATCGTGGACACGAACAATCGTCCGGTTGCCGCGCTGGCCGCAACGCCCTTGACGTTTTCCGGCTGTTCGCCGGCGACCTCGGGGAAGGTCGGAATCCGCTTCACGAATTTGTGACCGGCGTCCATGTCGTAGACGAGGACCCCGACGCCGCCGTATTCGACGTAGTTGCGGATGCCTGGCTCTGCGACGTAGAGAAAGTGCCGCTCGGGCGATGAAAATGCCGTGGGTGATGCCGACATCGCGAGCGCACACGCGGACACGGCGACGAAGACGAAACTGCGGATGACCTGCTTCGGGCTCATTGCACTCCTCTTTTGAATCGTCGGGGACCCCTGCACCCCGACTGGCGGCCTCCACTCCGCCAGCGCTTCGCCGCTGGCGCCGTTCCGGCCGCTCTCCTGCTACTTCGTATCAAGCACGAAAATGCCGTAGCCGACCCCTGCGGGATCCTTGCTCCTGGCCGACTGGAACGCGATTCGCCCATTGGAACTGACGACAGGGTTCGAGGCTTTGAAGCCGCGATATTCACCCCAATGCGTGACACGGGTGAAGTCCTGGCTGTTGGACTCGAGCTTCAGCTTCCAGATGTCGATGTAGTTGGAATTCTGCTCGAGCTGATCGCGGCTCGATTCGACCAGCGTGTACTCGCCATCGGGAAAGATGCCTTCGACCTCGTTGTATTCTCCCGCCAGCTTTCGATACACCGTCGTCTTTCCGGTATTCAGGTCGATGCCGAGGACGTCGGCAAATGGCGAGCGATAGCACGTGTAGATCAGCTCGGTATCCTTCTTCCGGAAGTCCTGCGCCTCGAGCGTGCATTCCGGCGCCTTCGCGCGGATGATTTCCTTCTCGTTCGTCAGCGTCGCGCGGCCGCCCTCGGAGACGATGTCGGCGGTGTACATTGCGGATTCTCCCTCCTGGAAGCGATCCGGGTACTGGCCGCGCGTGTTCGACCACGCGATTTTCATCGCGTTCCGTGAAATGGCCACGCCTTCGGAAATCTTGTGCTCGAGCGGAACCGCGCGATCGCCTGGTTTCGCGTCGGCCTTCAGGATCCACATTTCCTGATCCCGCGATCGCGTCGTGCCGATGTCGGTAAACGTGCGTGCGCCAATCAAAAAGTAGTCGCCGTTGGGAAGGTATTGCACCCGCAGGAAACCGGGATGCGGGTAGTGTGTCAGCAGCCGGATGGCCCTGCTGGACACGTCCACCTCGTACGCGTCACCGAAGCGTTTCTCCATGAATGCGACGCGTTTCCCATCCGGGGACCAGGATGCGCGTTCGCCGAAGTGCGTCAGACGGATGATGTTGTCAGGGAGATTGTCCTCGGGGCTGCCGGGACGCGTACCTTGGGAAGCGCCGGCGGCAAAAGCGAATCCCAGGATCGTGACACCAAGAAGCAGGCGCATGCGGCGGATTGCACCGGATCTTCGCGGCGCTGTCAAGGAGGAGGCGTGATTCGCGGTTCGCGATTCGCGATTCGAAATGAAGGATTGGATAATCGATTAGGAATGCTACGATCCACACCGGTGAAAACTCGATACATCTGCATCGCTGTGCTGTGCCTGTTGCCGGTCACTGGTGCGACGGCGCAGACCCCGGCATCCGCGACGCCTGCGCTCGCCGACTTGTCGCGGGCGCTGCAGGATCTGGCTGGGAAGGTCAGTCCGAGCGTGGTGCAGATCTTCGTTACGGGGTACGCATCCCCCGACGAGGAGGATCGAGCCGCGACCGGCGAGCCGCAGCTCGAGCGCAGCAGCGGCTCGGGCGTGATCGTCGACCCCGACGGCTACATCGTGACCAATGCGCACGTCGTGGAAAACGCGACGCGGATTGAGGTCGAGCTGCCGCTCGACGCGCCCAGCGGCCCGCGCGGCCGATCGATCCTGAAGCGACGTGGGCGCACGGTCGGCGCGCAGATTGTCGCGATCGACGACGAGACGGACATCGCGGTCGTCAAAGTGGAGGCGCGTGGGTTGTCGGCCCTCACGTTTGGCGACTCCGATTCACTGCGGTCCGGTCAACTCGTGCTGGCTTTTGGAAGCCCGCTCGGTCTGGAGTCATCGGTCTCCATGGGTGTCGTCAGCGCGGTCGCGCGGCAGCTGACCCCTGAGGACCCGATGATCTACATCCAGACCGACGCGACGATCAACCCGGGTAACAGCGGTGGCGCGCTTGTCGATACCGAGGGTCGTCTGGTCGGCATCAGCACTTTGATCTACACCCAATCGGGTGGAAGCGAAGGGATCGGCTTTGCCGCGCCCAGCAACATCGTCCGCAACGTCTTCACGCAGATTCGCAAGTATTGCCGGGTCCGCCGCGGCGAGATCGGCGTCACGACCCAGACGATTACGCCGCTGATGGCCGAAGCGCTGGGGCTCACGTTCGACGCGGGAGTCGTGCTGTCGGACGTGACGCCGGGGAGGTCCGCGGCGAAGGCAGGCCTCGAACCCGGCGACGTCGTGCTCACGCTCGACGGGAAGCCGATGGAAAACGGGCGCCAGTTCCGGATCAATGTCTACACGCGCGGCGTGGGCGAACACGTAGCCGTCGAGGTGCGTCGGGGCGCGCGCACGCTCACCGTCCGAGTACCGGTTGCCGAGCGCGAGAATGACACGGGACAGCTCGAGGCGCTCATCGGCTCGCAGCAGGCCATGCGGACCCTTGGCGTCATTGCGCTCGACTTGACCGGGCCGATTGCCGAGATGCTGCCGCCGGTTCGGCGCAATACCGGTGCGGTCGTCGCGCGGGTGACGCCGGAAACGCCCTATTCACAGCAGGGCCGTCTGCAGCCGGGTGATGTGATTTACGAGCTGAATGGCAAGACGATCGCGAATGTCGAGGATCTCAAAAACGCGGCGGCCACGTTAAAGCCGAGTGCCGCGGCGGTAATCCTGATCGAGCGCGAAAGCACGCTGATGTATCTCGCGTTTCGTGTGGAACGGTAAGGCGCCTTTGCAACGGGGCTCGTCTCGGCCATCAGAGATCGCGATGCATATAGGAGGCGTAGGCGGCGCCGAGAAACGCCATGGTGACGCTCAGCAGGAGCGCGATGTCCTTGGAGGGTGTTCCGAGGCCCAGGAGTGTGCGCAGCGCCTCGTAATAATGAAATGGTGAAATGCGTCCGATTGGGCGAAGGGGAGCCCAGGCGGCAGCAGCAAACTGCAGCAGGTACAGAAACACTGCGGCCAGAGCTACCGCGCCTGCCGCCGCAGCCCGTCGCCGCATGCGCGCCCCGAGCGCGAGCGCCGCGGCGCCAAAGCACCAGACCACCGCAAGCAGGTTCAGCGCGACCCACCACAAGCGTGCGGCCGGCACCTCCGCGCCGGCGGGCGCCAGCCACCTCAGCGCGCTGCGGTTGGCGAGAAACATCAGCACCACGATAAAGGCGGTCACGCTCGAATAGACAACCACCGAGCGCGTGACCATGAGATGCCGCGGCACGGGTCGCGCGACGACGAGATCCACGAGGCCGTCCTCAACTTCTCCGGCCGGCTCGCTCGCCATGTAGATCGCCGCGCAGGAAAGCGACAGCATCACAACCGGATGAAAGAAGCCGAGCGCGATCGTCCCGCCAAACGTCGCGGAAAATGCGCCTCCCATCGCTTCCTGAATGAACGGAGGCATGAGCGCCGCGAGCTGGGAATAGAGTCCGTCCCGCTGAAGATTCACGGCGATGGTGACGAGCAGAAATTGAAAACCTGACAACAGCACCGCGAGGCCGGCGACGAGCGCCCGGTGGCGCGCGAGCGAGCGGCGAACGAGCGTGAGGAAGATCACTCGCGCGCTCCGCGAGCGTCCGAATAGATCTTCAACACATAGTCTTCGAGCCTGAAGGGTTCGATTTCGATATCCGCGACGTCGAGGCCGCGCAGGGCCTCGAGCGCATCGCCCAGCGGCCCGCGCCACTCGAGATCCCATCGGTGGGTGTCCCGGCGGCGGAGCGCCGTCGCCAGCCTCGCAGGCGGTGTGGGCGCCGGGCCATCGAACAACACGCGGACCCGTCGCGGCGTGTCGCGTCGAAGATCCGCGATCGACGTCTCGCGAACCAGACGGCCCCGCCTGATGATCCCCACCCGATCGCACAGCCGCTCGACCTCAGACAACACGTGCGACGACAGGAAGATTGTCGTCTGTCCTTCGGTCTTCAACTCGTGAACGGTCTCTGCGAATGCTTCGATCATCAGCGGGTCGAGTCCTGATGTCGGCTCGTCGAGGATGAGCAGCGGTGGGTGTCCCATCAGCGCCTGGACGATCCCGAACTTGCGTTTCATTCCGTGCGAGAGATCGTCGAGACGGCGCCGCAGATCGACATCACTGATATCGAATCGTGTGAGCAGGCGCCGCAGCCACGCGGAGTCGATCGGTCCCCGCTGCAGCGCGCCGAGGAAGTCGAGATAGGCGCGGCCGCTCATTTCCCGGTACAGCGGCATTTCCGCAGGCAGGTATCCGATTCGTGCCCGTACGCGCACGCTCTCCAGGCGGGAATCGAGGCCGTCCACCAGGGCGCGCCCGCTGGTCGCCCGCACCAGGTCGAGGAGGATCCTGATCGTGGTGGTCTTGCCTGCGCCGTTCGGCCCAAGGAAACCGTAGACCTCGCCGTGCCCGACGGTCAGGTCCAGCGCTTCGAGCGCGACGACCGGGCCGTAGTATTTTGTCAGCGACTCCGTCCGAATCGCTGTCGCCACTAAGGCCTCGACGGCGGATTGCCGCCCGGGCTGCCAGCCTTCGCTGGTTCGGCTGGAATTGCTCCGAGCGCGCGCGCCAGCACGTCCCAGATCGGGTTGTTCGACGCGTCTCCCTCGAGCACTATGTCTCCAGGCTGCGCCGCGATGTCAAAATCACTGTCCTGTGCCGTGGCGGGAAGACGGAGCTCCCGCGAACGCAACGCGAAATCGATGGTGAAGGGCCGATCGGCAGCGGTTCCCGCCGCCGAAAACTCGACCAGCCGTGCATCGGCGGCAGTCACGACCGCGCGCGCTCGATCGAGCGTGACCAGCATTCCGGTTGTCACACCGTTGCCTGGCACGTCGATCTCGTAGCAGGCCTCGCCGTCGCGCTGCACTTTGCGCATCGTCTGTGCACGCCCGGCCTGCATCAACCCGATAAATGTCTGAAGCGCGGTCCGCTTCAGCGCCGGCAGTGACAGGAAAGTGGGAGTCGCGCCCTCGAACCGCAGCAGGAACCCGCGGCCGTCGGCCCGCATGTATCTGGCACGGGTGCCACGCAGCGGGTCGTCAGCGGCCCCGCCCACCATCTGTCCGTCTGCCGCGAGCTTGACGATGCGGTAACGGCCCTCGTGATCGTGATCGACGAGTTCCTGGACCGTGAATCGTCCCGACTGCTCCTCGGGAACGAGATCGGCGAGCACGCCCGCCAGCTCGAGGTCGTACGTGAGCACCTCGATCCCTGACGCCTGCGCGGCCAATGCCGTTCGTGAGCGGCCGAGAATCTCCGCGGCCGACACCGTCGTCCGGCGATCGATGCCGGGCACGATCACGAAGAGCAGGATGACTGCCGCGGCAGCCATAAGCGGCGCGGCCCACGCCCACCGCGGCACCGTCCGGATCGGCCGCAAGGTAGTCGCTCCGGCGCCAGAACTTCCCTGAAGACGCGACCGGATCGCATCCCGAACGCCCGGCGGCAACTCGCCGCTGCCGGCGGCGGTCGTCGCGCGCTCCGTGAGGCGGATGCGGGCAGCGAGCCGCTCCGCGCATTCACGGCAGTGTGCCGCGTGCGCGGCGTGTTCGGGGGAAGCCTCGTTGTCGGCAACCGCCTGGAGCTCGTATTCGTTCAAACAGCGTGACATGGTTCTATGTCTCCGTGGATGTCGGGGTCATCGTTTCTGTTCTAGCTGTGCTTGCAAGCGATCGAGCGCGCGCGCCAACAGGCGCCCTACCGAACTCGGACGGATTCCGGCGGCGTCGCCGATTTCCCGGTACGACAAGCCCTGCGCGCGAAGGGCGACGAGCAATCGGTCTCGCGGCGTCAAGGCCCGGATCGCGTCGAGTGTGGCCTGCTTACCATCCCGGAAGTCCGCCGCCTCAGCCGCCCGGCGCGTATCGCGTTCGGCGATCCACGGCAGCCATCGCCCAAGCCGCCGCTGCCGGTCGCGGCATGCGTGTGCCGCGACGGTGTAGAGCCAACCGCGTGCGTTTGCCAGAGTTCCGCCACCCTCAAGATGGGCGATCAACCGGAGGAAAGTGTCCTGGACCACGTCCTGGGCGGCATCGGCTTCGTGCAGCATCGCCAGCGCCAGGCGGTACAAGCCGTTCCCATGAAGATCGAAGAGGGTGGAAACCGTCAGTCCGCTCTGCTCCAGGGCGTCGGCCGTGACCGTAGGGGTCGAGGGGTAAGTCGTCACGAGCCCGGATGTGCTCACACTTATACAACGCTCAGGCGGGTCGTTTGTGACACCCGTCGACCGAGGCGACGATCGGCGGTAACCTTCCTTCACCATGCCGCTACTCTTTTCCTACGGCACTCTCCAGCAAGAAGAGGTGCAGCTGTCTACGTTCGGAAGGGTGCTCCACGGGCAACGGGACGAGCTTCCCGAGTTCGAACAATCGTCTGTGAGGATCGATGACCCGCAGGTCGTGGCAACCAGCGGCAAGACCCATCATGCGAACGTCACGTTCAACGCCAGAAACGACAGTCGTGTAAGTGGGACGGTATTCGAAGTCACCGACGACGAACTCGCCGCCGCCGACCAGTACGAGCAACGGGCCTCGTACAAGCGAACACCCGTGACGCTTGCCTCGGGAAAATGGGCCTGGGTGTACCTCGACGCCCGCTCTGCGCCGGGAGCGTCGTGAGCCTGGTTTCGCGTCAGGGATTCGGGGACTGGAGCACGAGCCAGTCCGCATCGCTCGCCGTTACCCGCCAGCCGCTCTGAAGGACGCGCTGGGCTGTCGGCGAGCCGGGCGGCAAAAACGCGCAGGTAATGTTGTATCGCGCAAAGACCGGTTCGAACTCGCCACTCTGCTCCCGGTGGAGATGCTCCTGCAGGAACCACAGCGCGTAGGGATCCTGCCGGTTGTCGACGAACACCGGAACACTCTGCGCGAACCAGATGAGGTAACCGCCGTCGTCGAACCGGTTGTACAACCGTCCGGGGCACGCGCGAATGCCGTCAACGATCGGTTGCGATATCGGATGCCACTTTAAACGAGCCCAGGGCCGGCTCCACGCAATCGAGACGACTCCGATGCAGGCCGCGGCGCAGCCCGCCATCAGGGCGACATTGAGCCCGTAGCGCTCGCGCGCCGGTTCACGCGGTTCGAGCCGTTCGCCGAACAGCGTCCGACTCAAGGCCGGCACCGCGACCAGCAGGAAGGGCGTGACGTTGCGGTTATATCGCAGCGCAAGGGGAAGCAACGCCAGCGACACGACGGTGAGGGCCGCGTGTTCGTTCGTCACAATCGTCCGGCGTCTGACGATCGTGGTCGCCGCAAACAGCAGCAAGACGATCCAAAACGCAAGATACTGCAACCCGAACAGAGCCGGCGGACGCCATTCCATGATGCCATTGGCCATCGACTTCTGGATCGACTGCGGGATCGTCGTCCACAGATGGATGCCGAGTGGTGTCACGAGCGTGGCGGCAAAGCATCCGGCGATGACCAATGCGAGTCTGGGCAGTCGGGAGCGCTGGCCGATCCACAACTGGGAAATGGCGACACCGCCGAGCACAACGAAGCCCAGGGCCACCCCTCCGTGCAGGTTGGCCCACAGAGCGAACAGGACGGGAAGCGGCCAGTAAATGTCGCGCAGGGCAAGCTGCAGGACGGTCATCGTGAAGACCAGGCTGAAGACGTGCGGACGTACAGTCCACACCGGCGCGATTGAGGTCATCGCGAGAGCCATGAGCAGGAGTTTCTTCGTTGCGGGTCCGCGCATCAGTTGCCACGAAAGTCCGACGGCCGTTGTAATGAGAATGGCGGCGAGCAATGTCAGTCCCGGCAGGCCGCCAATGTGAAAGACCCCGAAGAAGATCACCTCGCTCAGCCATTCGTGGTTCGGCCAGTAGGCGCCGCGGGCCACGTACGAGAACTCGTCGGCCAGCATGACGACGTGGCGGGTCCACATCTCTTGTCCCGCGCGCAAATGCCACCAGGTATCGCTCTGAACCGGTATCAGGCACGCGGACGAAAACATCACGACAAAAAAGATGACCGTGACGGTCGTGTCGAATGACGCCAGTCGCTGCCGCATCGTTGTGAGTCCTGAAAGCGGTCGTACGCGGATCGCGAAAACCTCACGCGGACGATCGCACGAGAGATTCAGAGCGGATCCAATCCGAAGCTACCCGCCTCGGGTGTGCATCTCCAGGTGAGCGTCGCGCTTGAGGCTGCGAATGGGGACGAGCGTCGTCTGACGGTCCATGCCGAGGCGCTCCTCGGCCCCCCGGTCGGCCCGGACGGACCAGACCGCCTCGATGAGCCGCTGCAGATCCTCGCGGCTGGCGCCGGCGCGCAGGGGGCGGCGGAGATCGGTGCCGGTCGCTGCGTAAAGACAAAGCAGCCACACACCATCTGCGGTCAGGCGGCTTCGATCGCATGACGCGCAGAACGGCTCGGTGGTCGACGAAATAATCCCGAAGGTCGTCCCGTCGGGCAGGAGGAACCGATCCGCGGGAGCGGAAGACTGTTCCTCGAGCGTGAGCACCGGGCCGTAATGCGCCTCGATGCGCCCGAGCATCTCGCGCCGGGAGACGACGGCGTCTGTCGTCCATCGTGTGGCACCGCCGACGTCCATGTACTCGATGAACCGCAGCTCGGCCCCCACGCTTTTCGCGTATTCGAGCAGCGGCACGAGCTCGTCGTCGTTGATCCCGCGGATGACGACAGTGTCGAGCTTGAGCGAGGCGAACCCCGCGGACGCCGCCGCGTCGATGCCGTCGAGCACTTTGGCGAGATCGTCGGTTCGCGTCAGTCCACGGAAGCGCTCGCGGTCGAGGGTATCGAGGCTGACAGTAACGCGATGAAGCCCGGCGGCCCGGAGGGCCTGGGCCTGTGGGCGCAGGAGCACACCGTTGGTCGTCAAAGCCAGGTCTGCGATCGCCGGCCTCGCGGCGAGCGACGCGATGAGTCCCGAGAGGTCGCGCCGCAGGAGCGGCTCACCGCCCGTCAGCCGGACGCGGTCCACGCCAAGCGGCGTGAATGCGTCGACGATTCCGCCGATCTCTTCGAACGTGAGAAGGTTCTCGCGCGGCAGCCACACGTAGTCCTGTTCCGGCATGCAGTACTGGCACCGCAGATTGCAGCGATCGGTGACCGACAGACGCAGGCTCCGCAGCGGACGTGAAAAACGATCGAGAAGTGGCATGGGATCGCCCAAGTATGACATCGTTTGCTATTCTTCTCGCATCCCCGAACAGTGAGGCAGCCACACGTGAGCGCTACATTCCGATACTCGAGATTCTGGATTCTTGCGATTGCCGCGGCGATGGCGGCAAGCGCGCAGGCCCAGGAACCCGGCAATCAGCCCCAGACGCCCCCTTCGATCCCGCAGGACCCGCCGCGCGTGGCACAGCTCAAGAAAGATGCGGTCGCCGACGTTGAGGCCATGAAGCTCTTCACCCAGCAGATGGTTGATTCGGTCTTCAGCTTCGGGGAGCTCGGTTTCCAGGAATTCGAGACGAACCGTTACTTGATCGACATCCTGAGAAAGAACGGGTTCAGCGTTGAGGAAGGTGTTGCAGGCATCCCGACCGCGTTCATTGCGACGTGGGGTTCGGGGAAGCCGGTGCTTGCGCTGGGGTCGGATATCGACGCCGTTCCCCAGGCCTCACAGAAGCCGGGCGTCGCTTACCACGACCCGATCATTGAAGGCGCGCCCGGCCATGGAGAGGGACATAACTCCGGAGAGCCCCTGAACATCACCGCGGCGCTCGCGGTGAAGAAGATCATGCAGAAAGAAAAGCTGCCTGGCACGATCCGGATCTGGTCGGGAACGGCGGAGGAGCTCGTCGGGACGAAGGCCTATTTCGTGCGCGCGGGGTTGTTCAAGGACGTTGACGTCGCGCTGTTCGCACACGTGGACGACACGATGGCGGTGTCCTGGGGAGAGAAGGGCTCCTCGACGGGTCTCGTGTCGGTGCAATACAGCTTCAGGGGGGAAACGGCGCACGCCGCTGGCTCGCCGTGGCGGGGGCGCAGCGCGCTCGACGCCGTGGAGCTGATGGACATCGGCTGGAACTTCCGCCGCGAGCATCTGCCCCTCGAGCAGCGCTCTCACTACGTGATCACCGATGGCGGCGATCAGCCCAACGTTGTCCCGCGCTCGGCCTCGGTCTGGTACTACTTTCGCCAGACGACATATCCCAAGATCAAGGAGATGTGGGCAATCGGCGACCAGATTGCCAAGGGGGCCGCGATGATGACCGGCACCGAGCTCCTTCCCACCAGAGTGCTTGGATCTGCATGGCCGCAACACTTCAACAAGGCGGTCGCCGAGGCGGCATTCGACAACATCAACCGCGCCGGCCTGCCGCAGTGGAGCGACGCGGATCAGACGCTCGCGCACGCGCTGCAGAAGGAGCTGGGATCGCGCGAGTCCGGATTGATCATGCGCCTGCCGACGGCACTGCAGGGCCCCGCGCTGACCAACACGGGCGGGGGGTCCGATGATATCGGCGACGTGTCCTGGAACGTGCCGACCATCACCCTGCGCTATCCCGCGAACATCCCCGGACTTCCCGGACACAACTGGGCGAACGCGATTTCGATGGCCACGCCGATCGCGCACAAGGGTGTGACCGCCGGCGCCAAGGTGCAGGCGATGACGATGATCGATCTGCTCACGAAACCGTCACTGGTGCAATCCGCGTGGGATTACTTCCGCAACGTGCAGACGAAGGACACGAAGTACGAGCCGCTCATCCGCGAACAGGATAAGCCGGCCATTGAGCTGAACAAGGGCACGATGGACAAGTACCGCGCGGAGATGCGCAAGTATTACTACGACCCGACGAAGTACAAGACGTACCTCGAGCAGTTGGGAATCGCGTATCCGACGATTAAGAAGTAGCTGCTGGTGGCTAGGGGTTCGCGATTTCAGGTGGCGATTCGCGAGTCGCCAGCCGCTAAACCTGTATCATCTATAGATGCGTCGACTGTACAAGGGCGCGACCGCCGGTCCCGCACGCTGATGGCGTCGCAGCAGACGCGGCCGGCGCGCGGCATGCGCGACTTTCTTCCGGAAGATGTCCGCAGACGTGAATACGTGATCGGGATCGTCGCGAGCGTCTACGAGCGGTATGGCTTCGAGCCGCTCGAGACGCCGGCGCTCGAGAACATCGAGACGCTCACGGGAAAGTACGGCGAAGAAGGCAACAAGCTGATTTTCAAGGTGCTTCGCCGCGGCGAGCACGAATCATCCGGGGAAACGGACCTGGCGCTTCGCTACGACCTGACCGTGCCGCTCGCGCGCGTCGTCGCCGAGTATCGCGGCAAGCTGCCGAAGTTCTTCAAGCGCTACCAGATTCAGCCGGTGTGGCGCGCCGACCGGCCGGCGCGCGGCCGGTTCCGCGAGTTCTTCCAGTGCGACGTGGATGCGATCGGATCGCGGTCGCCGATCGTCGAGACCGAGCTGTGCGCGGCGGTCAGCGATGTGCTGGTCGCGTTAGGGTTTCGCGATTTAACGATCAGGCTGAATCACCGGCGGGTGTTGTCCGGACTCTTACAGTCAGCGGGCGTCGATGCGACCCTGCAGGGTGCTGCGCTCGTGGCGATCGACAAGCTGGACAAGATCGGCAAGGACAGTGTGCAGGCGGAGCTTATCGGGCGCGGAGTGGAGAGCACGGCGGCCTCCCGTGTACTGGAAACGTTTCACGGGTCTGTCAGTATCGCCGACGCGCGGGAACTGGTCGCTGGAATTCCCGATGCGGTGGCCGGCGTGGACGAGCTCGATTGCATCCTGACGCTCAGCGCCGTCACGAGTGCGGGGGACTACGTGCGCTTCGACCCCAGTCTTGCCCGCGGGCTGTCGTACTACACTGGCGCGATCATGGAGGTCGCGGTGCCGGATCTTGCCGGGAGTCTCGGGGGCGGCGGGCGGTACGACGGCTTGATCGGGATGTTCCTCGGCGAAGAGGTGCCCGCGTGCGGCTTCTCGCTGGGCCTCGAGCGGATTCTTGTCGTGATGGCTGAGCGCAACATGTTCCCTGCGGAGGTCCAACAGGCGTCCGCGGACGTCCTGGTGACCGTCTTCGACGACCAGACGGTTCCCGAAGCCCTCAAGCTGGCAGCGGAGCTACGTGACCGGGGTGTTCGCGTCGAAGTCTACCCGGAGCCGGACAAGCTGGGAAAACAGATGAAGTACGCGGCTGCGAAGATGATTCCGTTTGCCGCGATTCTGGGTGGCGACGAGCTCGCGCGCGGCGAGGTGACGGTCAAGAACCTGCAGACCGGTGCCCAGGAGTCGGTTACGCGAGCATCCGTTGCTGAGATCGTCAGGCGCAAGAATATTTCTTCCGCCTAAAGGCGGAAGGCCAAGCGGATCCAGACAGCTTATGCAGATAGAACCACTGGGAAAACTGGCGCGCACACATACCTGCGGCGCGCTGCGCGTCAGCGAAGTAGGCCGGGATGTCGTCCTCCTCGGCTGGGTGCACCGGGTGCGGGACCTCGGGTCGCTCGTCTTCATCGATCTGCGCGATCGCTACGGCGTCACGCAAATCGTGGCGCGAGAGAACGACGCCCTGGTCGCCGACGCCAAGAGCCTTCGCTCGGAGTTCGTGATTGCCGTCATGGGCCGTGTCGAGCATCGGGCGCCGGAGACAGTAAATGCCAAGATTGCGACGGGGCAGATCGAGGTCAGCGCGAGCGAGATCCGTCTGCTCAACGAAGCGAAGACGCCCCCCTTCATGATTGGCGACGACGTGGAGGTGTCGGAGGAGACGCGGCTGAAGTACCGCTACATCGATCTGCGCCGGCCGCGCATGCAGCGCAACATCATCATGCGCCATCGCGCGACCATGGCGATACGGCAGTACTTCGACGAGCGGGGGTTCCTCGAGATCGAGACGCCGATGCTCACGAAATCCACGCCGGAAGGGGCGCGCGACTACCTCGTGCCAAGCCGCGTCCATCCAGGCGAATTCTACGCGTTGCCGCAGTCGCCGCAGATCTTCAAGCAGATCCTGATGATTGCCGGCATGGATCGGTATTTTCAGATCGTCAAGTGCTTCCGCGACGAAGATTTGCGCGCGGATCGCCAACCAGAATTCACACAGGTGGACCTCGAGATCTCGTACGCGACCGAGGAACTCGTGTTTGCCATGATCGAGCCGCTCATGGAGCGGATCATGGCGCTCATCGGTCGAGATGCCCCGCGTCCGTTCCTGCGGATGCCGTATGCGGAGGCGATCGCGAAGTACGGGTCGGACAAACCGGACCTGCGCTGTGGCATGGACATCAGGGATCTGTCGGCCGCGTTTGCGACGTCCGAGTTTGTCATGTTCCGCAATGTGATCGCGACCGGCGGAGAAGTGCGCGGTTTCGCCGTGCCCGGTGCTGCGACGTATTCCCGGCGCGAGCTCGACGAGCTCGTCGAGCAGGCGAAGCAGTTCGGCGCGAGCGGGCTCGTGTGGGCGCGAGCGGCAGAGGCATCGGTTCAAAGCTCCGCGCTGAAGGCGGCGGGCGAAGACGCGATCCGGCGCGCGCTGGAGCTGGCCGGCGCCGCTCCATCGGATCTGGTGTTGATGGCGGCCGGTCCGCACGAGTCCACGTCGAAGATGCTCGGCCAGCTGCGTCTGCAGGTCGCCAGGAAAGCGAACCTGCTCAACCCCGACGCGTTTGCGTTTCTCTGGGTCGTGGATTTCCCGATGTTCGACTGGAGCCAGGAGGAGCAGCGCTACGAGTTCATGCACCATCCGTTCACCGCGCCCCTCGAGAGCGATCGCCTCCTGCTTGAGACCGATCAGGGGCGCGCACGCGCGCGCGCCTACGATCTGGTCTTGAACGGAAGCGAGATCGCAGGCGGCAGCATCCGGATCCACGACCAGGTCCTGCAGCGTCTGATTTTCAAGCTTCTGGGAATCTCGGACGAGGAAGCGAAGCTGCGCTTCGGCTTCTTCGTCGACGCCCTCGAGTACGGCACGCCGCCCCACGGCGGCATCGCGCTCGGTCTCGACCGCCTCGTCGCGATCCTGTGCGCGGAGCCGTCCATTCGGGACGTCATCGCGTTTCCCAAGACCGCGCAAGCCGTGGATCTGATGGCGGGCGCGCCCTCGACCGTCAGCGAGCGGCAACTACGGGAACTGAAGCTGAAGTAGCGGACGGCTTAGGCCTTGGGGCTCAGGCGAAGGCAAGGTAGTGTCAGGGTCCTTCCAGCACAGTCAGGTGAGTACCTTGCGTCTGTCAGCTGCGACCTGTACCCTGTAGCCTGCGAACTGAGCCCTAAAGGAGATACCCATACCTCCCGCCACCGTCATGCGCAAGATTACGGTCCCGGACGAAGGGGCCGAATCGCTCTTTGGTACCTACGACGAGAACCTCAAACATCTTGAAGGGCTCTTCACCGTGCGGATTCGCACGAATGGCCACGAGTTGATGGTCGAAGGGGACCCGG
>JBBQEJ010000126.1:0-15356 GCA_038320555.1 Vicinamibacterales bacterium
ACGAGCCTTCGATCGCCGTGTCGACGCGGAACCCGTGTCGTCTCCTGGTCGGACTGAACGACTACATCGCGGTCAATGTCCCGGGACTGCCGGCCGACAAGGAAACGGGCGATGCCTGGGTCGGCTGGTATGAATCCAACAACTGCGGCGACACCTGGACCAACAAGCTGGTGCCAGGATTCCTGCAGGACTCGAGTCCAGCAGGAAATGCGTCTCCGGTCAAGGGATTGACGACGGCCGCAGACGCGACGGTCCGCTCGGGGCCCGGTGGTTTCTTTGCCTACAGCTTCATTGCGTTCAACCGCGGCTCGAATGTCGGCAAGGTCGCCGTGGCGCGCTTCCTCGACAAGAACAACAAGGAAGCGGGAGAGTCCATCTCGTACATCGACACGAAAGTGTGGGACTCTGGCAGCTCGGGCCAGTTCCTCGACAAGCCATACCTGGCGGTAACCAAGGGCACAGGAACCTGTTCGGTTGGCGGGGTGACGGTTCCCGCAAGCATCGTCCATCTCGTCTGGACGGTTTTTGTCGGAAATAGCGACCAGGTCATCCGGACGAAGGTCTACTATGCGCGGTCGAGCAACTGCGGAGCGACGCTCGATGCTCCCGCTACGAAGCTGAGCGAAGGGTTTCCCGTCAATCAGGGTGCGACGATTGCCGTGACGCCAAACGGCAACGTCTTCGTCTCCTGGCGTCAGTTTGGAACCACGAAGGGAGATCTGGACCAGATCCTGTTCGCGAAGTCCGTCGACGGCGGAAAAACCTTCACGAAAGGCGCGCCGATCCCGACGCTCAGTTCATTTCAGCCGTTCGACCAGGGCACGTCGTCGAAGACTTTCCGGACCAACGCGTTTTCGACGATGGCGGCCGACCAGTTCGGCCGCGTATACCTCGCCGTCGCCGCTCGGGGATTTGCCAGCGCTTATCCGAATCAGGCACGGATTGTCGTGACCAGCACGCTCGACGGCGTCACCTGGACGACGCCGCAGCCGATCGAAGACCTTCCCACAACCCTTGGTCACCAGATCATGCCGTCCTTAACGTCCGTAAACGGCCGGATCAACGCCATCTGGCTTGATTTTCGTGACGACGTCTCGGGAGAGAAAAACCACGATTTCATCAAAGAGATCTATTCGAAGCGCCATTCCATGGACGTTCGCGGCGCGCAGATGGTGGCGCAGGCGGCTGTGCCACTGAATGGCATGCTCGCGTGGAACACGTACGGCCTTCTTAACCCCGATGTCGTCCCGACGGCGCAAGCCAGCCGGATCTCTCAGTACAAGCTCGGAAACTTCAAGAATCCCCTCGACAAAACGATTCCCCAGCCGATCAACAAGTTCAAGCAGGCCCAATTCAATCTCTCGGGCCTGAAGTTGTACGCTGGTGGCACACGCCCCTTCATCGGCGATTTCATCGACGTCGCCGGGCTGGGCTTTCTCGCGCAACAGAATTCGCCGCAGGCCTGGATACCGAACGACGGTACCACTCTCAGCGCGTTGACCGCCGCACAGACATTCTATGCCGCCTGGACGGACAACCGCGACGCGCTGACGCCGCCCACGGTACCCGAACTGGAGCCGGACGGTGCGCTTGACGGTCCCACGCTGGACTATGCGGCGCCGGGTACAGCCTCTTGCACGCCTGTAAACTCGAACCTGACGGCCACCCGTAACGCGAACGTGTACCTGTCGCGCATCTCTCCAGGTCTGTTCGTGGCAGCTCCTTCGAACGCGAAGCCGTTGCTGTCGAACGGCGCGAGAATCCAGCGCGCCTTCTCGGTCCTCGTGAAGAACAACACAGGACAGACGCGCACGTTCAGGTTGACGATCGCGAACCAGCCCAAGGACGCGGCTAGCGCCCCGGCGGGTGTCGCGTCGTTCGTGCAGATACCACAAGTACCGGACTTCCCGTCGCCATTGCCGAATCCTCAGGTAACCACGGATGTGATAGTGCCTGGGAAATCATCGATCAGCCGCGCGGTCTACGTGGTTTCGACCGTAAAGTATCCGCAAATCAGGGTCAACGTCGATGAGTTGAACGTCCCGCAAGGTCAGACGCCTTTGGCCGGCGCCACGATCCTGAACCCCGACATTGAAAACCCTGACATCGAGAACGCGGGCCTCGTAAGTGCCGAGATTTACAACCCGGACATCGAAAATCCGGACATCGAAAATCCCGACATCGAAAATCCTGACATCGAGAATCCCGACATCGAGAATCCCGACATCGAAAATCCCGACATCGAGAACCCGGATATCGAGAACCCGGATATCGAGAACCCGGACATCGAGAACCCGGACATCGAGAATCCGGACATCGAGAATCCGGACATCGAGAACGGTTCGATTACGGACGTGTCGTTCAACGTCACGAATAATGGGAACACGACGGCCACCTATCAAGTGAAGATGTCGGTCAACGGCGATAAGAGCCCGTACCTCTTCCAGTTGATTGGACGCCGCGAATACCGGACACCGACTGCGGCAGGCTGCGTTCTGAAGCAGACCGCACAGCAACAGGTGCTTTTCAACATCACCAATCCCGATCTCTCGCCCGGCCCGTTGCTCCCTCCGCTGAACTCGTCGGCAAACAACGCGACGCTCCTCGTCGCTCCGGGCGAAATGGTAAAGGTCACATTGCGCGCGTGGGACAAGGACGTGCTGACCGGTCTCATCTCGCCGGTAAACGACGGCATCCAGCCGTTCTGTCCGATGCTGTCGGCGGCATGCCCGTCGGTCACGTCATCGGTCACCATCACAGTGGGCGCGGTTTCAGCAAATACCGGCAGCAACACACCGCCGCCGCCAGACACGGTCGAAACCAGCCCGAACGTGCCGTTCGCGTTCATCGTGACGAACACGAACGACAGCGGACCGGGATCGCTGCGGCAACAGATCACCAACGCCAACAGCCACTCCGGCTTCACCGACACCATTACGTTCAAGATTCCTGGAACGGGAGTGCACACGATTGCTCCGCTCTCCCCCTTGCCGCAGATCACCGATCCGATTGTGATCGACGGAACGTCGCAGCCAGGCTATGCCGGTTCGCCTGTGATCGAACTCAACGGCACCGGGGCCGGGGCTTCCCCGGGTCTGTCTCTCGCGTCGGCCGCCAGCGGCAGCACGGTGCGCGGGCTTGCCATCAACAGGTTCGGCAGCAACGGCATTCTCGTGCTTGGTAATGCGAACGTCATCGCAGGTAATTACATCGGCACGAATCCGTTGGGCACGGTGGACCTTGGAAACAGCGGCAACGGGATCCAAATCACCGACGGCGCCAACAATACCGTCGGTGGAATTGGGCCCGCCGACCGCAACGTGATCTCCGGAAACAGCGGCGAAGGCATCCGGATCGACGGAGAGCCTTCGACCGTGAACATGATCCGCGGCAACTACATTGGCACGAGCGCATCCGGCAACGCGGACCTGGGCAACAGCGCGAGCGGCGTCTATATCCGGAAGGCGCCGGGTAATTCCGTGATCCAGAACCTCATTTCCGGTAACGACGGGTTCGCGGGCCTCGCGATCTGCGGGAGCCCTAATGGGGGCGTCCTCCAATGCGGAGGAGGTATCACTGGCACGCAGACGAGCAACGCGTCCGGCAACATCGTCCAGGGGAACTTCATCGGCACGAATGCGGCGGGCACCGGAGCGCTCGGCAACAGCAGCAAGGGCGTCAGCATCGACGGAGCACCCAATACTCTCGTGGGTGGACCGCTCGGTGGAGACCGGAACGTCATCTCTGCCACGCTTGCTGGCCCTGGCATTGTGTTGTTCAACCCTGGCGTGGACGCCAATCTGATCCGCGGCAACTACATCGGCACGGACAATACGGGCGCAGCCCCCCTTGGCAACAACGGCCCGGGCGTTCTCCTTGCGGACGGCCTGAACAACGTCGTCAGCGGCAACGAGCTCAATCGCACGGCCCCCAACACGATTATGTTCAACACCGGATTTGGCATTGAGGTTACTGGAGGGACACCTGAGTTCCGAATCAATCGAATCGACTCCAACGGAGGACTTGGGATCAGCGGAGGCGAGGGGTTGGCCAATGGACCGATACTCACCGGCGCAATCCTCAACGCCGGAGTGGTGACGGTTGCGGGCACGCTGAGCGGCGCCGGCACCTACACGATCGACCTGTACAAGAGCGGCACGTGCGACCCGAGCGGGTACGGCGAAGGCAATCAGTGGTTTGGCGCATTCGTCGTGACTACGGTTAACGGGGTGGCCTCGTTCAACATCGCGTTCGGCGGGAGCCCGGTCGCGGCCGGCCAGCTGGTCACGGCGCTGGCGACACCCGGCGATCAGATCACCAATCCGAACACGACCGCGAGCACGTCGCAGTTCTCCAACTGTCAGATGGCGGTGCCGCCGCTCTTTGTCTTCTCGGCCCCAAGCCAGAGGGGTAATGGCCACGTTTACGAATACGTGCCAACGCCGGGTACGTGGACGGCAGCCAACAGCGCCGCGGCTGGTCGCACCTTCCGGGGCGTCACTGGACATCTCGCGACGATCACGAGCTCGTTCGAGAATGGCATCGTGGACACCCTGAGAAACAACAACCAGCTTCGGGGCTGGATCGGTTTGACCGACCAGACTTTCGAAGGAGCGTATCAGTGGGTAACCGGAGAGCCGTTCGGGTTTACCTCATGGAGCAGCGGCGAACCCAACAACGGGGCCATCACCGGCACGTTCAACGAGGACTTTATCGAGATTTTCGCGGGAGGAGTGTGGAATGACACCACCAACGGGGAGGTCCTGAATCTGGGCTATGTGGTGGAGTACGACGTACCGTTCGGGCCGATCATCCTGTGAGGCGAGTCGGCCGCCGGGCGGTCAGCGAGAAGTCAGCGCTGCAACACGGCGACGGGCATCGGCCACCAGGCCCTGCTCGTCGCCTTTTTGTTTGATGGCGAGAAACGTCCTGTACGACTCGATCGCAGAGGCGCTCTTGAGCCCCTCCTGCGCGCGCCCCATGTAGTAACGGCTGGTTGCCGCCAGACGATAGGTCGGGATGTCATCCAGCATCACGGCGGTCGCTTCCCCATTCCGCTCCAGGCAGAGATCGAACTCGGTCTGCGCGTCGGGGTACGCGGCCGCCGCGAGGTACGCGCGGCCGAGGCCGTCGCGGGTCAGCCAGCTGTCGCCAAGTTCCTTCGCCTCCTTGAAATGCTGGATCGCCGACCTGACATCGTCACGTTTCAGGTCGACTTCGCCTTCGAGTACCTTGCCGACCATCTGCGCTTCCCGATCCAGTCCTTTTCCGAGGCCTGCTGCGAGCGCCAGCGCACGCGCGGAACGGCCGGCCGACACGAAGACGCGGCCCGCGAACAGTGCGATCGTCTGATCGGTGCTTTTGGCTAGCGCCTCTTCGGCGAGCTTCACCGCGTCGGCTTCACGACCCTGCATGTGGCGGACCTCCGCAAGGGAGACGATGAACCGCGCCGTGGTGATGGCCGAACGTCCGTCCGGCGTACTGGCGATGGCTTCTTCAAGGATCCGGGACGCGTCGGACAAACGTCCCTCGTACACCGCCATGTCGGCGCGGCCATGCGCCGCGAAATCACTTCCCGTCGCCGACACGGCGTGGAGGAGCTGCCACGTCGCCTCAGCATCCGCCGGACGGAAAAGGCCAAGCTGCGAGATGGCCATGACCAGATAGGCCTTCGCGAACTCCTTGTTCAAGCCAATGACCTTGGCCGCTTCCTTCTCCGCCACCTCGAACTGGCCGGCATACATGGCGTAGAGCGCCAGGTTGTTGCGGCGCAGCACGTTGTTGGGATAGATGGCTGACGCCTTCGCCCCGAGGTCCATCGCCTTGGGCATGTCACGCCGCAGGAAAAACACATAGGCCAGGTTGGTCAGCGCCGTGCTGTCGGCCGGGAAGTTCTTGACGAGCGACTCGAGCTGCTCCTTGGCCCTATCCGAATCCTTCATCAGCAGGTAATAGCCCGCTTGGGTTCGGTATTTCTCGCGGTCGGTCATGCGGTCGAGCAAGCCGAGCGCCTGCTCGTAGAACGTCTGTGCTTCGTCCGGTTTGCCGAGACTGGCGGACACGGCGCCGAGCCCCGCATACGCGCGGCCGAGCTTCGGATCAGCCTGAACAGCTTTCTCGTATCCCGCCAGCGCCAGTTCGTACTTTCCCTCGGACTGGAGCTCCTGGGCGTTCACGTACTCGTGGGCTGCCTCGAGCGTCGCGGCGGTGAACGTTTCCCCATCCTTGACCTGTCGAGTACTTGCGGTACGGTCTCCAAGGCCGTTACGGACCTTCGCAGCAAGGCGGCCAACGGCATCGAGCACCTTATCCTTGCCGTTGGCAGTAGTGTCCCAGGTCAGCAGCGCTTTCCCGTCCATCGGGTCCAGAATCTTGACGGACAGCTTGTATCGTTGGTCACCGGAGCTCTCGATCGATCCGCTGACCACACGTTTGATGCCTTCGCGTTGCGCAATCTTGCGGGCGTTGTCCTCATCGAGCGTAGGGCCTAGTTTCAGGTTGTTGACGAGCCGGAGCGCCTGCGGGCGCGGATAGGCTGTCACGAACGACGCACCTTCAATGCCGACGCCGAGCGCCTGCTCCACAAGCCCGTCGAACACTGGGTCCTTCGCACGGTTGTCGAAGTTGGCGATCAGGACCGAGACGGGGTCGGTGGGCGGAGCGTAGCCGGCGCCATACTTCCAGAACCACGTACCGCCGGCCGCGAGGACCAGCACAAGCACGGCTGCGAGGGCCATCGTCAGCACGCGCGAAGGCGGCTTCGGCAGCTCCATCTGATGGCCGTCCGGGGTCAACTGGTCGAGGGCGGCGACGAGCTCGGCGGTCGTGGCGTATCGGTCTTCCGGCAGGGGCAGGAGGCAGCGCGTGACGATCGCCTCGAACGCTTCGGGCACCGTCTCGTCCAGCGTCCGCACTGCGGGCGGCGGGTGCTGCATCCTGCTCATCATCTCGGTCATCGGGTTATCGCGCCGCGCCAGACGCTGACGACCCAGAAGCATGTCGTAGACGACAAGTCCGAACGAGTACATGTCCGCGCGTTGATCGACCGCCGCGCCCTGCGCCTGCTCGGGCGCCATGTATTCGAGGGTGCCCATCACGGTCCCCATTGCGGTCGCGGTGCCGGGGCCGATGGTCGAGCGGGAGATGCCGAAATCCATGATGAGCGCGCCGCCTTCGGCCGCAATCATGATGTTTTCCGGCTTGAGATCGCAGTGCACGACACCCACTTCGTGCGCCGCCGCCAGTCCCGACGCGACTTCCTTCGCAATCGCCAGCACTTGCGGGACGGGCAGCTTGCCTTGCGTCTTCAGGAGGTCGGCAAGATTCTCCCCCTCGACAAAGGGCATCGTGAGGTACTTGATTCCGTCGAGCTCCCCGAGGTCGTGAATGCGGACAACATGTTTGTGAGTGACCTGACGCGCCAGTAACAGTTCGCGCTTGAAACGGCGTTCCACTTCGCCGGCCGTGCCCGGCTCCCTGAGCACCTCCGTGCGGATGACCTTCAGGGCCACCGCAACGCCGAGCTCGGCGTCCCAGGCCTGATAGACCACACCCATGCCGCCAGCGCCGAGAACACGAATAATGTGGTAGCGCGGACCGAATGCCTGCCCCACCGCAAGCGGACCTGCGCCAGACCCTATCGGCTTGAACGCGGTGGGAGGGGTCCCGAGGGCTGTCGCCGCGCTCGAATCCGAGAACGCGGCGGCGGCATTTGGAGCAAGGAAAGTCGGCGCGTCCGAGGCGGACCCGCCGAAACCGGCTGAGGTCGGGCCTTCTGATTGCGGGAAGCCCGTCCGCGGAGGTCCGCTCTGTGGAAAACCGGTGTCCCCGGTCACTCCGACGGGGTCACAGTTTGAGCAGAATCCGCTTGCCGCGAGAGTGTTGTTTCCGCAGCGTGTGCAGCGCATCGGCGGAGCTTGCATTATGCAGCCAAATGCCGTGCTTACCAAGCTTTAGCTCTGCCGTTAGCTTTAGAGCTGGCCAGGATTCTGACACCTTTCTATACCTATTAACGGAGGCCGGTCAGTATTCGAACACCCCCTTGCCGACCTTCCGGCCGAGCCTTCCCGCCTTTACATATTGGGCGACCAATGGGCATGGACGGTACTTCTCCCCCATGCAGCGGTGCAGATACTCGAGAATGCTGAGCCGGGTGTCGAGCCCCACGAGATCGACCAGTTCGAACGGCCCCATCGGGTGATTCAGGCCGAGCTTCAGGGCCTTGTCGATGTCGCGTGCGGAGGCGACACCTTCCATCAGCATGAAAAACGCCTCGTTGCCGATGCTGGCGTTGACGCGCGTCGTGATGAAACCAGGGGACTCACGTACGAGGACGGTTTCCTTCCCCATTCGCTTCGACACGACGTCGATCGCGTCGAGCGTGGCCGGTTCGCTGTCGAGCGCCCACACGATCTCGACGAGCTTCATCTTGTGCACAGGGTTGAAAAAGTGCATGCCGGCCACCCGTCCGGGCGTGCGCGTCGAGGCCGCGAGCTCCGTGATGCTCAGCGCGGACGTGTTGGTGGCGATGATCGCATGGGCGGGCGCCAGGCGATCGACATCGGCCAGAAGCGCGATCTTGAGATCGATTCGCTCGGGCACCGCCTCGATGATGAAGTCGCAACCATCGACCGCGGACTGGAGATCGGAGGTCGTGACAAGCCTGCGCAGCATGGCATCGCCGTCAGCGGCCGTGACTTTTCCGAGGTCCACGCCTTTGCGGACGATCGTTTCAATCGCCGCACGTCCCTTACCGATCGCATCCGGCGACAGGTCGTACAGTCGGGTGTCGTACCCGCCGGCGATCGCTGCGTGCGCGATCCCATGCCCCATCGTGCCCGCGCCCAGAACCGCGATGCGGCGAATCATGAGACAGGCGACGCGGCGGCAATGTCGGCGAGGGTCGCCATCGCGTGGTCGATTTCCCCGATGGTGTTGTAGAAATGGGGCGCTATGCGAATGCCCGCGCCCGGGCGGTAGTCCACGATGATCTCGCGCCGGATCAGCGCATCAGCGACCGCCGCGCCGTCCGCCACGTCGATGATGACGGACCCGCCGCGCTCAGCGTCCGGCTCGGGCGTATTAATTCTCAAGCCCCGCGCGCGCGCGAGTTCGATCAGCCGTCGCGTAAGCCTCAACGACTTCGCGCGGATTGCTTCGACGCCGATCTCGCGAACGATCTCGTAGCCCGCCCGGCACGAATAGAGGGCCGGCACGTTCGGCGTGCCGCTCTGGAACCGCTCTGGCGCGTCAGCATAACGGATGGCGCCCGTCGCAAACTCGAACGGCTGCTCGTGCGCCGCCCAGCCAACGATGCCAGGCTCGAGCCCGCGGGCAAGGTCGGGACGGACGTAGAGATAACCGGCGCCGGGCCCCCCGCACAGCCATTTGACCGATCCGCCGACCGCGAAATCCACCCCCAGCGCCTCGAGATGCATCGGCACCGTCCCGGCCGCCTGGTAGACGTCGAGAACGACGCGCGCGCCCACACGGTGCGCCTTTTCCACGATCGCGGCCGCATCCTGGATGAACGCGCTCTTGAACAGCACGAGCGAGACGGGGACGAGCACCGTCCGTTCGTCGATCGCATCGAGCAGGCGTTCCAGATTCGTCCGGATCGCGTCGTCCGACTTCACGTAGACGATCTCCGCCCCGTACCGGCGGAATCCTTCGAAGAGGTACATATTCGAGGGAAACTCGAGATCCGCCATGACGATGCGGCGGCGCGCACCGTCGAATCGATGACAGGATGCGACGATCGCCTGCGCGACGGTGACGTTCTGGTGCATGGAAATCGTCCCGGTCTGCACCCCGAGAATCGGCGCGAGCAAATCCCCCGTGGTCCGGCCCGCCTCCCACCAGCCCTCGTGCCACGCGCGGACTCCCCGCGACGACCATTCGTCGGCGAACTGCTGCAGGTACCCCGCCGCCCGCCGCGGCATCGCACCGAGCGAATGGCTCACCAGGTACGTGCAGGTGTCGACGATAGGGAATTCGCGCCGCCAGGCAGTAAGAGGGTCGGACATAAAATTCGCGATTCGTCCCTCGACGCTGCTCGGGACGACCCTGAGCGCAGTCGAAGGGTCGCGATTCGCGAGTCGCGATTCGCGGTTCGCCAGCCGCCAAAGAGGCTACATGTTCAGATCAACCCAGACAGTCTTGATCTGCGTATAGTGCTCGAGGGCGTGGGCGCTCATCTCGCGGCCGAAGCCGCTCTGTTTGTAGCCGCCGAACGGGGCGGCGGTATCGTACACGTTATAGGTGTTGATCCAGACGGTCCCGGCCTGGAGTTTCCGCGCGATGTAGTGAGCCTTCTTGATATCGCGCGTCCAGACGCCGGCGGCAAGGCCGTAGGGTGTGTCGTTTGCGCGGGCAATTGCTTCGTCGATATCCGTGAACTCGATCGCGGCGAGCACCGGACCGAAGATCTATTCTCGCGCGATGGTCATCCCGGGCTGCACGTCCGCAAACACTGTCGGCTGCACGAAGTAGCCTTTACCCGTGCCGATGTCGGCGCGTCCGCCGCCCGCAACCAGCGTCGCGCCTTCCTTCTTTCCCGATTCGATGTATCGCAGCACCGTGTCGAGCTGTTTTTTCGACGAGAGCGCGCCGAAGCGCGTCCGCGGATCCATGGGATCACCCGGCGTCATTTTCTTCGCGCGCGCGGCGAGCTTCTCGATGAACTCCTCCTTGATCGCCTTATCGACGAGCAACCGCGATCCGGCGGCGCACACTTCACCCTTGCCGTAGAAGATCCCGACGGTCGCGCCACGGATCGCCGCTTCCATGTCGGCGTCGGGCAGGACGATGTTTGGCGATTTGCCGCCGAGCTCCAGCGTGATTTTCTTGAGCGTGCCGGCGGCTCCGCGCATGATGCCTTTGCCGGTGCTGGTATCTCCAGTGAAGGCAATCTTGTCGATGCCGGGATGTTCGACGATGGCCTGCCCCAGCGTTGAGCCGGGGCCCGTCAGCACGTTGAGCACGCCTGGCGGCAGCCCCGCTTCGATCGCGATCTCGCCCAGCGCCAGAGCCGTGAGCGGCGTCTGGCTTGCCGGCTTCAGGATGACCGTGTTCCCGCAGGCCAACGCTGGCGCCAGCTTCCACGCCGCCAGCAGCAGCGGAAAGTTCCATGGGACGATGGCGGCCACGACGCCGATGGGCTCGCGCAGCGTGTAGGTCAGGTAATTCCCCTTGACGGGAATCGTCTCCCCCATCACCTTGTCGGCCCAGCCGCCGTAGTACTCGAAGCACTCGGCAGCCGCCGGGATCTCGATGTTCCGCGATTCGCTGATGGGCTTTCCGTTGTGCAGCGTTTCGAGCCGGGCCACTTCGTTGGCGCGCTCGAGCAACCGCTCGCCAAGCTTGCGCACGAGGCGCCCACGCTCGCGCGCGGACATCCCGCTCCACGGTCCGCCGAGCGCGGCGCGGGCCGCGTTGACCGCGGCGTCCAGGTCTTCTCCACCCGCGGACGGCACCTGCGCAATGACCTCCTCGGTCGCCGGGTTGACGACGTCCATCGTCGCCCCCGATGCCGCAGCCCGCCATTCGTTGTTGATGAGAAGCTGCTTCCTATCGGGTGGCGCGATTGGCATCGTATTCTCGGTAAGCATCATTTAGCGGTTGAACATGAGGAACGAGAGGAACGCGAGAATGAAATCCAAGAAGGAAACACGCTGGCAATTGAAGTTCAGAATCCTCACAGTTCCGTCCGTACGTATTCAAAATTGATCGGCTGCCGGTTGACGCCACGGATGGGCGGCGCGATGTAATTGGCGAACTTGCCGGGTTCATAGACCGGGGTCGCCATGATGCTGAGGAGGTACTCGCGGTCGGAAGGAGCCGGCAGCCACTCCATTTTCCGGCGCTCCCATTCGGTGGCCGACAGCGGCGCTCCAGACGGGTCGAAATGCAGCGACGAAAACATCCCGATGCCGCGGTTGAACTTTCGATCCGGCAGGCGCAGCCGATCCGACATGCCATGGCGCTCGAAGATCTTGTTCCACCGCTGCACGCCCGCTTCGCAGTCGCCGACGTACCAGTCGCGAAGCACCTCGTTCATGGCCGTGCGCATCGGAATCGCCTTGCGTTCGAGGCCGCCGTCGGCGGGAACGTCGAGCTCGTAAAACGCTTCGGTCACATGATGATCGTTCCACTTCTCTTCCTGCGCCCGCCCTTTCAGTCCATTTCCGAAATAGGACGCGGCATTCGTTGAGATTTCGTTGCCGTGGAGATCCAGGCTCAGGCTGAACCACAGGTTGATGAATTTCTGGATCGTCGGCAAATCGATCCCCCCGAGCTTCCTCACGTCTTCGGAAAAGCCGGCACTGTTCAACAGTTGGCAGGTCCGTTCGATAATCCGCGCGATCCCGGTCTCGCCGACGAACATGTGATGCGCTTCCTCAGTCAGCATGAAACGCGTCGTCCGCGACAGCGGATCGAGCGAGCTTTCCGACAGCGAGAGGAGCTGTGATTTGCCGTCCCGATCGGTGAACATCGTGAACATGAAGAAGTCGAGCCAGTTCTCGATGGGTTCATTGAACGCGTCGAGGATTCGCGGCTTGTCGCGGTTCCCGCTCTGCCGCGCGAGCAGTTCCTCGGCTTCATCCCGTCCGTCACGGCCGAAATACGAATGCAGCAGGTACACCATCGCCCACAGGTGCCGTCCTTCCTCGACGTTCACCTGGAACAGGTTCCGGAGGTCGTACATGCTGGGACACCGCTGGCCCAGCCATCGCTGCTGCTCGACGCTGGCCGGCTCGGTGTCTCCCTGCGTCACGATAAGGCGTCGCAGCTGGTTCCTGAACTCGCCCGGCACTTCCTGCCACACCGGCCGCCCGAGAAAATCGCCGAACCCGATGCGACGATCGTGGACCGGATCCGCGAGAAAAATGCCCCAGCGGTACTCCGGCAGCTTCACGTATTCGAAGTGCGCCCAGCCAGCGGGATCGACGCTGACCGCCGTCCGCACGTACACCTGGTGATAATCCTGGAAGCCCTGGGGCCCCATGTCTTTCCACCATTGGATGTACTGCGGCTGCCAGTGCTCGAGCGCGCGCTGGAGCCGCTTGTTGCTCGAAAGGCCGACGTTATTGGGAATCTTCTCGGCGGAAATCATCGGAGCGCCTCGCTATCAGTTTCCAGTTTCCGGTTTCCAGTTTCCAGTTCGCCTTTCAATACTGGTAACTGGTAACTGGTAACTGGCAACCGGCAACTACGTCCTCTTGAAATCAAACTCCGGCCGCGCCTGCGAACCATATGCGGTCAGCGCGCCATTCTCACCAACGGCGTTCGGCCGCTGGAAGATCCAGTTTTGCCACGCGGTCAGCCGGCCGAAGATCTTGGTCTCCATCGTCTCTGGTCCCGCGAAACGCAGGTTCGCCTCCATCCCGGTGAGGGCATCCGGTGAAAACGCCGCGCGGCTTTCGACAGCGAGGCGCACCTCGTCGTCCCAGTCGAGCTCGTCGGGTGCGAAGGAGACGAGCCCCGCTTCGTAGGCCCCGCGCGCGTCGAGCGGGGCGCGGTCGGCAAGGAGCTCCCCAACCCGCTCCGGCTGTCCGAGGAACCGCGTCTCCAGCCGGGTCAGGCCGTTGCTCATCCGCATCGGCCCGCCATTCATGCCGGACAGTGCGATGGTGTTCGGCCGATCGGGATCGTCCAGCATGTAGGACCGATCCGCCGCCAGCGCCAATTCGAAGAGGGTGCCCGCATAGCAGCTGCCCGGCTCGACGAGCGCGAAGAAGCTTCGCGACGTCAGGTCCATGCGCTTCAGGGTGCGTTTCATGAACAGCACGATCTCGCGCACGAGCCAGTGGTCCGCATAGCGCGTGAGCGTGTCATCGACAGACAGCACCCGTGCCGCATCTCCGTCGGTCTTGACGACGACAGTGCCGATGAGCGGCTCGTTGATCCGGAGCCGCAGTAGCGCGTCGTCCAGCTCTCGAAACGCGCGGAGCGGCCAGAATCGATCGCCGGCGGCCGCGATGGCCTCAGGTGTGGCAGGCTCATCGGTTTCCGGTCCGTGGACCGTGAGCGTTGCGACACGCTTGACACGATCGATGTCGAGCGTAACGCTCGAGTAACTGACCCCGTCGTCGCGGGCCTCGGCCCTGAGTGGCCCCAGCGTGATGCCGGGACCAGAGGCGGGTCGATCCGACTGGCGCGCGAGCTCCTGCGCGCGCGTGGACACGCGCTCCTTGAACTGGCTGGTCGGGTAGATTGCATCCACAAGCCGCCACTCGACCGCGCGCTTTCCCTTGATGCCCTCCGCCACTGTGCCGAAGACGTCGGCCAGATCGCGGCGGACCTTGCGTTTGTCCACAACACGCGTGAGACCGCCGGTCCCTGGCAAGACTCCAAGCAGCGGGGTTTCCGGAAGGCTGACCGCGGAATTTCCGTCGTCCACCAGAATGATTTCATCGCACGCGAGCGCCAGCTCGTATCCACCGCCCGCGCAGATCCCGTTCACCGCCGCCAGAAACTTGAGGCCCGAATACTGGCTCGCGTCCTCAATCGCCAGCCTGGTTTCATTCGTGAACTTGCAGAAGTTGATCTTCCACGCATGCGTCGATCCACGGAGCATGAAGATATTGGCGCCGGCGCAGAAGATGCGCTCCTTCAGACTCGTGATGACGACCGCGTGTACTTCGGGATGCTCGAACCTGAGCCGCTGCACTGCGTCAGCCAGCTCGATGTCCACGCCGAGATCGTATGAATTCAGCTTTAGACGATAGTCGGGCGAGAGTCCGGCGTCCTCCTGAACATCCATGGATAGCGTCGCGATCGGGCCATCGAAGCTCAGTTTCCAGTGGTGATAGCGATCGGGCGACGTTTCAAGCGAAAGCGGCGGCGGGGAGGTCGCGGTGCCCATCGGGTCAAGCGTACCTGCGGGCTGACGACAGTGTCAAAGAATAGTCGTGTATCCAGAGATAACGGAGGATTTCACCACAGAGGCAGCAGGGTTAACGGAGACCTCCGTTTTTGCTGAGGAATTATCAGCGGGGGTTATCGAGGAATGCAGCCGGGCGAGGCGAAGCCTCGACGGTCTGAGGCGCAGGCTCGTTAGTACTCGTCCTCGTTCCCCCACCACGACTCGGCCGTCGTCGACGACGTGGGGTTCGACCTCGAGGACCATGGCGCCGACGGTACTGAGAGGCGATTCTGGATCTGCGCTCTCAACCAGCCGATGGCATCGGGCTCGGCCGCACGAAGAGCCTTCCAATCCGCTTCGGGAAGCACGAGCGTCAGGGTGCGTGTGGGGTTTGACTCGCCGTTGATCATGCTTTGCATGATAGAAAATCGCACCCCCGCGTGTCGCGCATAACTTTCTGATGGAATCGATGCATCAGGTAGATGGCCGA
>JBBQEJ010000127.1:0-15154 GCA_038320555.1 Vicinamibacterales bacterium
ATCAGGATGATGTAGCCGTAATACAGGATGAACAGCAACGCCGTGAGCAGGAGAGAGATCCGCCACCGTCCGACCACGAGGTTGCGGAATTCCTGGGAGTCGAGAACGCCCCGGTCGATCTTTTTCACGTCCGCATCATACAGGGAATAGTTCGGATGGCGGGTCTGGCTTCAGTCGCTAGCTCCGCGGCAGGAATGGGATCCCGACGGCACACCCCGAGAGCCGCTCGCACTATTACCAGCCGACGGTCTTTCCTCTGTTCTGCTCGTCGAGCCAGGTCCTGAGCGGCGCAAAGTACTCGGCCATCGCGCTCGCGTCCATCTGGCGCTGACCTGTCAAGGCTTCGAGGGCGTCAGGCCACGGCTTGGACGCCCCCATCTCGAGCATCGCTTTCAGCCGGGCCCCGGCAGCCTTGCTGCCGTAGATCGAGCAGCGATGGAGCGGCGCCGTGCAGCCCGCGGTCTTCGCGAGCGCGCGATGGAACTGGAACTGGAGAATCTGCGCCAGGAAGTATCGGGTGTAGGGGGTGTTGGCCGGCACATGGTACTTCGCGCCGGGATCGAAAAACTCCTCGCCGCGGGCAGCCGGCGGCGCGACGCCCTGGTAACGCCGCTTGAGATCCCACCAGGCGCGGTTGTAGTTTGCCGGGGTGATCGTGCCCGCGAAAACCTGCCATCGCCACTGGTCGACCAGCAACCCGAACGGCAGGAACGCGAGACGTTCGAGCGCGGCCTTGAGCAGGAGACCCGTATCGGCGGACGCGTCAGGAGCCTGATCGAGCAGTCCGATTTTCACCAGGTATTCGGGTGTGACCGAGAGCGCCAGCGTATCCCCGACCGCTTCGTGGAAGCCGTCGTTCGCGCTGTCGCGAAGAATGATCGGCAGCGTGCTATACGCGCGCTGATAGAAGTTGTGACCGAGCTCGTGGTGAATCGTCGTGAAATCTTCCGCGTTGACGTCGATGCACATCTTGATGCGCACGTCGTTGACGCTGTCGATGTCCCACGCGCTCGCGTGGCAGACCACCTCGCGGTCGCGCGGTTTCAGAAAAAGTGACCGCTCCCAGAATGTCTTCGGCAGCGGCTCGAAGCCGAGAGACGTGAAAAAGCGCTCCCCAATGCGGACCATCTCGAGCGGATCGATCTTCTTCACCTTGAGATTGTCGGTCAGAGAAAACACCGGCTTCCCGCCCGGCGGGGCCACGAGGTCGTAGACGTTCGACCAGTCCTGCTGCCACAGGTTGCCCAGCAGGTGCGCCGGGATTGGTCCTTTCTCCGGTACGATGGCGCCGTACTTGTCGTGCAGACGGCTCCGCACGTAGGCATGCAGCGACAGGTACAAGGGCCGGAGCTGTTCCCATAAGCGATCGAGCTCCTGCGCGAAGGCGTCGGCGGGCATGTCGTATTTGCCGCGCCACATGGCGCCCGTATCGGCATAGTCCAGCGCGGCCGCGCCCTTGTTCGACAGCTCGACGAAGCGCGCGTAGTCCTTGCGCATCGGGATCGAGATCGTGTGCCAGCCCTCCCATGCGTCCTTCAGCCGTGCGGGATCGCGGTTTTCGGCGAGGATCTCCGTGACCTTCTCGATGTCGAGACACTCGCCGCCACTCGCACCCTTCGGACAATACTTCGCGCTCCCGTACGCGCCTTCCATCGACGCCACCAGGCGCGTCAGCTCTTCTGCTTCCTTCGGATCGGGCGGCGCCGATATCGTCAGCGAGTTCTTCAGGACTGTCAGTTGCCGGCGCTCGGACGCAGGCAACATCACCTTGTCGAAGCGCCGTGCCTCTTTGGCGTACTTCGTGACCGCGTTGACCAGCTGCTCGTTCGCCTGTGCGGCGAGCACCTCGGTATCGGGCGTGATGTAAGTAGACTGCACCCAGCTCGCGCGGTTGCCGGCGTTGGTCAGCCGAAGCAGCTCACGGTTGACGCTGTCAAGGAACGTTCGCGCCTCGGCCGCCGCAGCGGCGCGGGGCTTTGGCGATTGCGCGGAGACGACGATCGCCGAACCGGCGATGACGGCGGCGATGGTGAAGGCGTGGAGAGGCCTGGACATCATTTGGGATCGTGGTGTTTGAGAACCTCGAGGTCCTTGAGGTGCCGCGCGCGGACGGCAATGTATTCGCCGTGCTCGATCTTCAGCTCCTTTGCGATTCGGCGGATTTCATTGTCCTCGACGGTGACAATCGACGCGTCCACCGACGACACGGTGAAGAGCGCGTCGATGAGCGCGACCTTCTGCTCGTGTGTCGCGACACGATCGAACTCTCTCGCGATCACGAAGTCGTCGGTGCCGCCCGAGCGGCGCGCCTGCTGGGCGGCCAGCTTGACGACCGCCGCCGCCTGGGCCTCGGGGATCCCGGCATGGGCGGCGAGGATCCGGTCCATTACCCGAGCCTCGGCATCGGTCACCTGCTGGTCGGCCCGGGCGCTCCGCGTCAGGATGTACGCAAAACAGGCGACATAGCGGCGGGTCTGTGCATCGAGCCCGGTGAGCGCGGTCTCGGCCTCCGCAAGGCTGTCGAACTCCTCGTCGGTCGCGTTGCGTTCAAACCCGAGCCATTTCCAGAGCGACATCCCCGCAAGTCTAACGCGGGTGGGCCCTCAGAGCGCGTGTTACGCTAGAAGATTCTCATGACCTTCTTGTCCCCCTCATGATCTCCTTTTCTCGTATCAGCAAGCAGTACGGCCGGCAGGTGCTCTTCGTCGACGCGTCCTTCCAGCTCAATCCAGGCGAGAAGGTCGGCCTCGTCGGCCCGAACGGCGCGGGCAAGACGACGCTCTTCCGGATGATTGTCGGCGAGGAATCACCCGACGAAGGCGACGTCTCCGTGCCCAGGAAGTTGACGATTGGCTACTTCCGGCAGGACGTCGAGGAAATGTCGGGACGATCGGTGATCGATGAGGCGATTGCCGGCAGCGGCCGCGTCGGCGATCTGCATCACGAGCTCGAAGCGCTCAACCTCGCGATGGCGGACCCGGCCCGCGTGGATGGCATGGATCGCATTCTCGCGCGCTTTGGCGGAGTGCAGGAGGAATACGAGCATCAGGGCGGCTACGCGCTCGAGAGCCAGGCCCGCGAAGTCCTGCACGGTCTCGGGTTCGACGACGATCGCATCGACGGCGACGTCGGCGCGCTGTCAGGCGGATGGAAGATGCGCGTCGCGATGGCCCGCGTACTGCTCGGACGCCCTGACGTGCTCCTGATGGACGAGCCGACGAATCACCTGGACATCGAATCGATCATCTGGCTCGAGGCGTTTCTGAAGGCGCAACCGGGCGCGCTGCTGATGACGTCGCACGATCGCGAATTCATGAACCGCACGGTCACGCGGATCGCCGAAATCGACGACGGCGAAATCACCGCGTACTCGGGCAATTACGATTTCTACGAACGCGAACGCGCGATTCGCGACACGAACAAGGAGGCGGCGTACGCCCGCCAGCAGGCCATGTTCGCGAAGGAGCAGCGGTTCATCGACCGGTTCGCCGCGCATGCGGCGAAGGCCGCTCAGGTCCAGAGCCGCGTGAAGGCGCTCGACAAGATCGAGAAGGTCGAGCCGCCCAGGAAACGCCGCGTCGTGAACTTCGACTTCCGTCAGCCGCCCCGCTCAGGCGAGCAGGTCGTGGTGATCGAAAATCTGCACAAAGCCTACGGCCGCCGGGTCATCTACGACGGCCTGACCTTCACAATCCGCCGGGGCGAGCGCTGGTCGGTCATGGGCCGCAACGGCGCCGGAAAGACGACGCTGCTCAAGATGATCGCGGGTGCGCTGCCGCCGGATTCCGGGTCAGTCAGACTCGGCGCGAGCCTGCAGATGGAGTATTTCGCGCAGCAGGCGCTCGACCTGCTGAATCCCGACCTCACCGTCTGGGAACAGATTGAAAAAGATTTCCCGCAGGAATCCATCGGCGTGCTGCGGAACCTGCTGGGCGCGTTTCAGTTTTCAGGCGACGACGTGGACAAGAAGATCCGCGCGCTGTCGGGGGGAGAGAAAACACGGCTCGTGATGGCGCGGATGCTGCTCAACCCGCCGAACTTCCTGGTGCTCGACGAGCCGACCAACCACCTCGATCTGGCGACGAAAGAAATGCTGATCCACGCCCTCAAGGACTACGAGGGGACGATGGTGTTCGTGTCGCACGATCGGACGTTCCTGCGCGGGCTGAGCAACCGCGTGCTGGAGCTGGGTGGCGAGAGCGGCACCGACGCTCAGCCCCATGCCTACCCCGGTTCGTACGTCGAATACGTCGAACGGACGGGCCACGAGGCGCCGGGCGTCCACCTCTGACTGGACCGGGGGACTTCGTTCCCCGGACCCCCTTGCGCCGTCGCTCGCGGGGGCCCGTGCCCCGCTCCGGCGGGGCGCGCCCGTGGCGCGACTAGCCCGTTATGCGGCTCGCCGGCAACGAGTACAAAATTCTCGAAGATGCCGCTTAACGGTCTCACTCGACCTGCGACCCGCGAATAGCGAATAGTGATTACTTCGTCTGCGCTTTCGCCGGCTGCGCCGGGCCGCCTTTCGCGGCCTTCACGAGCTCGCGGATCTTCGTCCGCCGCTGGACCGCGCGCTTCCGGTTGATCTGATACCGCGACTTGTCCCCGTTTCGAGCCGACATACAGGCCTCCTCGCCTCAAGTCCGACTCATGAGCTTACCGCGTTTCCGCTCCACGTGCGGGACTTTCGCAGCCCACAGGCACCTGTGTGTGTGCGATATAATGACCGCTTGGTCATTCTGCTGAACGCATAGTCATGCCGACGACCCGCCGCCCCACGAAAGAAGACGTGCTCTCCGCCTACCGCCGCAACGCCCTGCTCGGGGCCGCGATCCGTGTCTTCGGCGAGCGCGGGTTCGACTGCGCCACGATGGAGCGGATCGCCGAGGAAGCGGATGTCGCGAAAGGCACCACCTACCTCTACTACGACTCCAAGCAGAGCATCTACGATGCGGCCCTCAGCAGCGGCTTTGCCGAGCTGGACGAGCGGACCCGCGAGGCGATCGACCGCGCGCCGAATTTTCGCGAGGCGATCTCGGCATTCATGACCGCCCGCGCGGAGTATTTCTTCGAACATCGCGACTTCTTTCGTATGTATGTCGCGGCGATCGCCCGCCAGATCACGAGCAGCAGGCCGCGGGCCTCGGAATTTCAGGCGGTGGTTGACCGGCAGACGCGCCGGCTCGAGCAGGCGGTGGCCCGCGCGGCCGCGCGGCGCGAGATCCGCCGGGTCGATTCGGCCGCGACGGCGGTCGCGATCTTCGATCTCACGCGGGGACTGGTCGCCCGGCGAATGGTCTCCACCGGGGAGTTCGACCTGGCCGAAGACGTCGCGTTCCTGTCTGAGCTCGTGTGGCGGGGACTTAGAAAGGGCCCAGGACTCAAGGCTCAGGATCCAGGGGACAAGACAATAGGGAAAAGGGAAAAGGGACAACGCAAAGGAATAAGGGATAGAGACACGTGAAAAAGATATGCGGACTGATGTTCGGAGTCGCCCTGGCCGTGGCAGCGCCGGCCGGCGCCCAGATCGGCGAGCCTGCCAATCCCTTCCTTGGCAGCGCGCCGCGCGGTACGGCCACCACAGAGTCGATGGCGCTCTCGGTCAAGGACGCGGTTCAGCGGGCGCTGCAGTTCAACCTCGGCCTGCTCCTCCAGGAAGAAGCCGTCAGGACAGCCCATGGTGCACGGTGGCGCGCGCTCGAGAACCTGCTGCCGGACATCTCGGCGGGAGCCAGCAGCTCCCGCCAGATCATCAACCTCGATGCCTACGGATTCCCCGGCGATCCGTCGATCATCGGGCCGTTCAGCGTCTTCGATGCGCGCGTCTACGTCTCGCAGCCGATCTTCGACCTGCGCGCCGTGAACGAGGCGCGTGCAGCCTCGGCAACCGAACGCGCCGAAACGCTGGGCGTGCGGACGGCCCGCGATCTCGTGACGCTCGTCGCGGTCAACCTGTATCTGGAGTCGGTGGCGGCGGCGAGCCGCATCGAGGCTGCCCACGCGCAACAGGTCACCGCCGACACGCTCTTCAAGCAGGCCAGCGATATGAAACAGGCCGGCGTCGTCGCCGGGATTGACGTGCTGCGCGCGCAGGTCCAGCAGCAGAACCAGCGCCAGCGCACCATCCGGGCGGAGAACGACTTCGAGAAATCGAAGCTGCAACTCGCGCGCGCGATCGGGCTGCCTCCCGGACAGATCTTCACGCTGACCGATCGCATTCCCTATGCACCGCTCGCCGACGTCACGCTCGAGAGCGCCCTCAAGACCGCGTTCGAATCGCGCGCGGATTACCTGGCGGCACGCGAGCGGGTAGCCGCGGCCGAGGCCGGCCGGCGCGCGGCGTCGGCCGATCACGTGCCGAGCGTCCACCTCGACGCGGACTACGGCGCAATCGGCCAGACGCCTGCGGAGGCGCACGCCACGTTTCGCGTGGCGGCCACGGTGCGCGTGCCGATCTTCGATGCCGGCCGCGCGACGGCCCGGCGGCTCGACTCCGATGCGGAGCTGAAGCGCCGCCAGGCCGAGCTCGAAGACTTCCGCGGCCGTGTCGAATACGACGTCCGCGCATCGCTGCTGGATTTGCGAGCCGCCGGTCAGCAGCTCGAGGCAGCGCAAGCCAACGTCACGCTGGCTGGCCAGGAGCTCGAGCAGGCGCGAGACCGCTTCGCCGCGGGCGTCGCGGGGAATCTCGAGGTCGCGCAGGCGCAGGAGGCGGTGGCCGCTGCGTCAGAGAACTTCATTAGCGCGCTTTACGCGCACAACCTCGCCAAGGCATCGCTCGCGCGCGCGGTCGGCACGGCGGAACAGTCTGTGATGGCGTTTCTCGGAGGATCGAAGTAGATGGGACCGAAGGTCGAAACCGTGGCTGAGGATCAAACGCTCGAACAGGCCAGGCAGACTCAACAGGGCCGCATGGCCGGACGAGGCCGATGGCTCGCGGTCGCCGCGCTGGTGGCCGTTGCAGTGGTCGCCGTCTACATCTGGCGCACCTTCGGCCAGGAGTCGACGGATGATGCGCAGGTTGACGGACATATTACGCAGGTGTCGGCGCGCGTCGGCGGCACGGTCACGAAAGTGAACGTGAAAGAAAACGATCACGTCGAGGCCGGCGCCGTGCTGATCGAGCTCGATCCGCGCGACTACCAGGTCGCCGTCGAGCGTGCGCGCGCCGACCTTGCCGACGCAGAGGCCAATGCCTCCGGAGCGATGACGGGCATTCCGCTGACCGAGGTGTCAACCATGACGGGCGTCCGCACGGCGACCGGGGGCGTCGAAGAAGCACAGGCGGGAATCGGGATCGCCGACCGCCAGGTCGAAGGCGCCCGCGCACAGCTCGTCGCGGCGCAGGCACGCCAGCGCGAGAAAGAAGCCACCGCCGTGAAAACGGCGCGGGACGTCGAGCGCTTCAAAGGCCTCGCCGCCAAGGAGGAGATCGCACAGCAGCAGTACGACGCCGCCGTTGGAGCCGCAGACTCCGCGCGGGCGGCCGCCGATGCGGCGGTCTCCGACGTGGCGGCGGCCCAGGCGGCGATCGCGGTCGCGGAGCAGCGGAGTCGTCAGGCGCGCGGCACGGCGTCGCAGGCACAGGCAGCGCTCCAGGCGTCGCAGACCGGTCCCCAGCAGCTGCGGGTGACCAAGGCGCGGGCCGACGTCGCCACTGCGCGTGTCCGGCAGGCAGCCGCGGCGCTCGCTCAGGCCGAGTTGAATCTCCAGCGCACCTCGATCACCGCGCCGTCGGCCGGCACCGTCAGCCGCAAAGCGGTGGAAGTGGGCCAGGTGATTCAGCCGGGGCAGCCGCTGTTCGCGCTCGTGTCGCAAGGCGACGTGTGGGTGACGTCGAATTTCAAGGAAACGCAGTTGAGGCACATGCAGCCCGGACAGCGCGCGGTCGTGAAAGTCGACGCGCTCGGGCGTGAGTTCAAGGGGCACGTCGACAGCATCTCGGCGGCAACCGGCGCCAAGTTCAGCCTTCTGCCGCCCGAGAATGCGTCAGGCAACTACGTGAAAGTCGTCCAGCGCATCCCGGTCAAGATTGTCCTCGAGTCCGGCCAGGATCCCGACCATCGCCTGCGGCCCGGCATGTCGGTCGTGCCAACGGTGTTCACGAAATCGAAGCAATGACAGCCGCGGCGGAACATCGTGTGGTGAACCCGTGGATCGTGGCGATCGCGGTCATGTTCGCCACGTTCATGGAGGTGCTCGACACCACGGTCGTCAACGTTTCGCTGCCCCATATTGCGGGCAACCTGTCGGCGACGATCGACGAGTCGACGTGGGTGCTCACGTCGTACCTCGTCGCAAACGCGATTGTGCTGCCGCTGACGGGATGGCTCGCAAGCACGTTCGGTCGAAAACGACTGCTGATGACGTCGGTGACGGGTTTCACGATTTCGTCGCTGCTGTGCGGCCTGGCGCCCAATCTTCCGATGCTGGTCGCGTTCCGCCTGCTGCAGGGCGCGACCGGAGGCGCGATGCAGCCGCTCTCGCAGGCCGTGCTGCTCGAAGCCTTCCCACCCCACGAACGCGGCAAGGCGATGGGCTTCTGGGGCCTGGGGATCGTCGTCGCGCCTATCCTCGGGCCGGTGCTCGGCGGCTGGCTCACCGACACCTACAGCTGGCGCTGGGTCTTCTATATCAATCTGCCGGTCGGGATCGCCTCGCTCGTGATGACGAAGCTGTACGTGTTCGATCCGGCGTACCTTCGCAAGGAGACGAACCGGATTGATTACTGGGGCATCGGTCTGCTCGCATTGTGGGTCGGGTCATTGCAACTCGCGCTCGATCTCGGGCAGGAACGGGACTGGTTCTCGTCGCTGTTCATCACGACGCTCGTCGTGCTGGCGGTTGGTGGCCTGATCGCGTTTTTGGTGCGTGAGTGGGTCGCGCGGGAACCGGTTGTGGATCTGCGTGTCTTCAAGGTGCGCACATATAGCACCGGCGTGTTTCTGATGACCACGTTGGGCTTCGTCTTGTACGGCAGCCTCGTGCTGCTGCCGATCATGCTTCAGACACTGCTGGGCTATCCCTCGCTGCAGGCGGGGATCGCGATGGCGCCCCGGGGCCTCGGTTCGCTCATCGGCATGCCGATGGTGGGGCTGATGATTGGTCGCATCGATCCGCGCAAAATGGTGGCGGCAGGGCTCATCGCCGGCGCCGTCACGCTGTTCTGGCTCGCGCAGCTCAACCTCGAGGCCGGGTACTGGGATATTTTCTGGCCCCAGTTCTTTCAGGGGCTTGGACTGTCGGCGCTCTTCGTGCCATTGACGACGATCAGCATGGACCCGATTCCACGTGAACGGATGGGAAACGCGACGAGTCTATTCAATCTGATGCGGAATCTCGGCGGCAGCATCGGCATCGCGACGACCGGCACGCTGCTGGCGCGCAAGCAGCAGGAATTCCTCAACATCATGGGGGCGCATGTCACCCCCTACTCCCAGGCGGCGCGGAGCTCGCTCGAATCCGCGCGTGCCGGATTCATCGCATCCGGCTCGGATCCGTTCACAGCGACCCAACGCGCATACGGCGCCGTGTTCGGCGCCGTCCAACGTCAGGCATCGATGGTGGCGTTCGTCGACGTATTCCGCCTGCTTGGCATCATCTTTTTGCTACTCCTGCCGCTCGTCCTGTTGATGCGCCGTCCTCGCGGACGCGCACCCGCCGTGGCGCATTGAGCATCGTGCGCAGCGCCGTGAACGCGGCGAGCATCTCCGCGTAGCTGAAATTCGCATTACGACCGCTGGGATTCGGCAGGACGAAGACCCGGGCGCCATGCATGACGGCCGGCTGCAGTCCGAGCGCGATCGGTCGAGACCTCATCGCCGCGCGCGTTCTGCGATCGACGTCCCCTGGGAGCAGCGGCTCGATGGCGCGATAGAGCGTCACGCCGACCAGCGCGACGACTTTCGGACGATACCGGCGAATCTTCCGATCGAGCGTCTTCCAGCCATCGACGTAGTCGGAAGGCACGAGATCATTGATTCCCGGGCTCGGCCTCGGGATCAGGTTCGTGATGCCGAAATCGAATTCAGGCAGACGATCGTCTCGTTCGAAGGTGATCGGTTCGGGCACGAGACCGGATTCGAAGAGCAGTTTCCAGAATCGATTCGAGAATCCCGCGAAGTGATGCCCTGTTCTCGCCGATCGCACGCCGGGATTGATGCCGACAAAAAGCACACGCACGCCGGGTCTGATACGGTCTTTCAGACGGAGGGTAGCGATCCCGGCGTCGTGTGGCATAGGATTCTGCTATGAACTGGTTGTTCAAGGAAGAGCCGTCGAATTACAGCTACGACGACCTGGCGCGCGACGGCAGGACGTCGTGGACCGGTGTCAGAAATCCACTCGCGCAAAAGCACCTCCGCGCCGTGGTGAAGGGCGACCGCATCTTTTTCTACCACACGGGCGATGAAAAGGCGGTGGTGGGCATTGCGAAGGCCGCGGCCGCGGCGTATCCGGATCCTGCCGATAAGACCGGCAAACTGTACGCCGTCGATGTGGTACCCGTTCGTAAGCTCAAGCAGCCGGTCACGCTTGCCGCCGTCAAGGCCGACAAGTCGTTCGCCTCGTTCGCCTTGACCCGTGTGCCACGTCTGTCTGTCATGCCCGTAACCGACGACGAGTGGGACCGGATTGAGGCGATGGGACGCTGAGCGGCGGCCTGTCGCGAGGCATTCGGCTGATTCCGGGCCGCTACCCACCCGGCTTGAAGAGGACGCAGCCGAGCGGCGGAAGACGCAGCCGCAGGGACTGGCCGTGGCCGTGTGATGCAATCGCTTCCGTAAAGATCATGCCGCCATTTCCGACATTGGAGCCGCCGTACGCGGCGCTGTCGCTGTTCACGAGCTCGATGTACGAGCCGCCCGCAGGCACCCCGATTCGGTAGCCTTCGCGCGGGACCGGCGTGAAATTCACGATGGCGACGAGGAAATCCACACCGTCTTTCGCGCGACGAATGAACGAGACGACGCTGTTTTCGCTGTCGTTGCAGTCGATCCACTGGAATCCCGCCGCATCGAAATCAACTTCGTGAAGCGAAGGCTCTGAAGCGTAGACGCGGTTCAGATCCTTGACGAACAACCGCAGTCCACTGTGCAGCGGATGCTCGAGCAGATGCCAGGCGAGACTGCGATCGTAATTCCACTCCTCGCGCTGCCCGAACTCGCAGCCCATGAACATCAACTTCTTGCCGGGATGCGCGTACATGAATCCGTACAGCGCTCGCAGCGTCGCGGCCTTTTGCCAGTCGTCGCCCGGTATCTTGCTGAGCATCGAGCCTTTGCCGTGGACGACTTCGTCGTGCGAGAAAGGAAGAATGAAGTTTTCGGTGAAGGCGTACAGCAGCGAGAACGTCAGGTGCCGATGTTCCCATCGGCGGTGGACCGGGTCCTTGGTCACGTACTCGAGGGTGTCGTTCATCCAGCCCATGTTCCACTTGTAGGTGAAACCCAGCCCGCCGAGGTAAGTCGGCCGGCTGACGGACGGCCACGCGGTCGATTCTTCGGCAACCGTGATGGATCCGCGCTGTTCGGCGTGCGTCAGCGTGTTGAGCTCGCGCAGAAAGCCGATCGCGTCGAGGTTCTCGCGTCCGCCGAACTGGTTCGGCACCCACTCGCCTTCCGTGCGGGAGTAGTCGAGGTACAGCATCGACGCGACCGCATCGACCCGCAGGCCGTCGATGTGGTACTCGTGCAGCCAGAAGAGCGCATTTGCGAGAAGGAAATTCCGAACCTCGTTGCGCCCGTAGTTGAAGATCAGCGTGCCCCAGTCGCGGTGCTCGCCTTGCCGTGGATCGGCGTGCTCGAAGAGCGCCGTACCGTCGAACTGGGCGAGCCCGTGCGCATCCTTGGGAAAGTGTCCCGGCACCCAGTCGAGAATGACGCCGACGCCGCCGGCGTGGCACGCGTCAACGAATGCCTTGAAGTCTTCGGGCTTCCCGAAGCGGCTCGTGGGGGCGAAGAAGCCGATGACCTGATACCCCCACGAGCCCGAGAAGGGGTGCTCCATCACCGGCAAGAGTTCGATGTGCGTGTAGCCCATCTCCTTGACGTAAGGGATGAGACGCTCTGCCAGTTCCGCGTAGGACAGGTATCGATCGCCGTCTTCGGGAACACGCGCCCACGATCCCAGATGCACTTCGTACACCGAAAGTGGCCGGTCGAACCAGGACGCCCGTAACTCGCGCGAGGCCATCCACTCGCTGTCGCGCCATTCGTGCTTCGGCGCCCACACGATGGACGCGTTCAGCGGCGGGAGCTCAAAGGCAAAGCCGAACGGATCCGACTTGAGGATGACCTCGCCGTACCCCGTCAGCATCTCGAACTTGTAGCGCTCGCCGGCGGCGACGCCAGGGATGAAGATCTCCCACACGCCGCTCGAGCCGAGCGACCGCATCGGATTGCGCCGGCCGTCCCACGCATTGAAGTCGGCGACGACGCTGACGCGCCTGGCGTTGGGGGCCCAGACCGCGAAGTGCACACCCGCGGCGTTCCCGATCGTCATCAGGTGCGCGCCGAGCTTGTCGTAGATGCGGGTGTGTTTGCCTTCGCCGAAGAGATAAAGGTCGTAATCGGATAACACGCGGCCGTATCGGTACGGGTCGTCGATGTCCGCGGTGCCACCGCCCTCGAACGAAACGTGCAGGCGATAGTCGGGAATCTCTTTCGTGTCGGGGAGGGTTGCCTCAAAAACGCCGGCCGAGTGCTGGCGCGTCATGTCTACCAGGCGCGATCCGTTTCGCAGAACGGTGACCTGCTTGGCGGTTGGGAGGATTGCGCGGATCACCACCCCGTTCGGCTCCACGTGCGGACCGAGCACGCCGAAAGGATCGGCGTGGTGCGCCTCCGCGAGCGCCTGGAGCGATGAGTCGCGCTTCAATCCGCTGCCTTCCTGGTGTCGTCGCTCGGGTTTGAAACCAGTTCTAGCGACGCTACGCCTCAGACCATGGAGGCTCCGCCTCGCTAGGCCACGTGCTTGATTACGCCCCGCTGAAGCGGGACGGTCTAGTGTCTAGCCGCCCCCCGTCCCGGATTCAAGCGACAGATGTCGGGACGTGCGGGGAACCAGCCAGCCGTCGCGAGTGGTCTCGTCGGGACGATCGCCAGGTCCATCAATTGAAGTGACGCCCGCGGCGTGGTACATCGGGCACCAGCCCGTCACGCCCGATAGCCCGACCACCGCGCTGGCGACGCCGAGAAGCCATCGTGTGCCCCGAGGTCCCACGCGGCTCGCGGCCAGCAGGGCCGCTCCCGCGGTCGTCCTCAACACTCGCTCGAAGTCGCCCACGTTCTGTACTGCCAGCCGCTCTGTGACAACCTCGTCCGACAACATGTCCCGTTCGACGAGTGCACCCGTGAGCGAATCGTTGTCGGGTTCGACGAGCGGCGCACCGCCCAGATCGAGATCGATGATCGGCGTCCTTCGTCCTCCGCCGGTCAGGGCTTTCGCGCGATAGAGCGCGGCGAGATCCTCGTCGATGTTCACGTATTTGTGCGGGACGCCAAGCCGCCGGAGGTGCCGCAGCGAACGTCGCGTGTCATCACACCAGTCTGCGCCGTATACGATAATCATTGTGATTGCTGAATGCTGATTGTTGATTGTTGACTCACAACGCCGCCAGCAGACTCGCGGCCGTGCTTGCCAGTGCAAGGAGCAGCAACCAGGGAGCAGCGGTCGCAGCGCCGCTCGTGGGCGGCGCAGAATTGTCGGTCGCCGCTGTCCACACCGAAATCCGGTGTGAGCCTGCAAACGTACAGCCGAGCGCGCCGAATGCCAGGGCCCATCCTGTTCCAAGCAGCGCGCGAGGAAGTCCGGCGCGCATGCCAGGCATCCAGACTGCCAGGGCCGCAGACAACATCCACGTGGCGATCGCCATGATCGCGAGGAGCCTGAGCTGTCCGAGCGCGCGTTCCGCAGTTTGGCGCCTCAGCTCGGCTGCCAGCGCCTCTTCCATCCGGCGGCGCTCCGCCTCGAGCTGCGCGCGCTCCAGATCCATGCGCGCCCGATCCCGGTCGAACGCCTCCTTGAGCGCCGCGACCACGACCCCCGCCAGCCGCGTCTCGAGCGCTCCGGCGCGACCCGGGGTCGCTGAAATCCCGGACTCGACCGTGAGCGATCGGAGTTTTCCGCCCATCCGCGCGAGACCGCTGACCGTGTCGAGCACGCGCATCCAGTTGGCGATACTCATGACCTCAGCTTACGGACAGGCCTCCGGCGAAGCAAGCCCGACAGCCGCTGCACTGGCGATTCCCGGCTAACTGCTAGGGTCTGGCGGCTGGCGGGCCTAGCGGCTGGCGACTAGGGACTCGCGGCTGGCGACTCATCATTTAGCTTGGCGGGTGGCGCGCCAGAGCTGAGACGAGAGAATCGAGATATGACCCCAGGTTGGTGCTCGTGTTGCAGCCACTCAGGTGCATCCCCGTGAACGCGCCGGCACATGTAGGCAAGTGATCGACGCGATGGCGACGAAGTATTGGCGGAGGCAGGAACAATGGGTAAACAAGTCGACGATACGGCGCTCGATACACTCTTCCGTAAGGCGCGCACCCACACGAAGTGGCAGCCCCGTCCCGTCACGGACGAGACGCTGCGTGAGCTCTACGAGTTGCTGAAGTGGGCGCCGACCAGCGCGAACGCGGCACCTGCGCGGTTCGCGTTCCTCAGGTCAAAGGAAGCCAAGGAGCGTCTGCGGCCCGCGCTGGCCCCGCTCAACGTGCAAAAAACCATGACCGCCCCCGTCACTGTGATCATCGCCTACGATATGAAGTTCTACGAGCAGCTGCCAAAGCTGTTCCCCCAGAGTCCAGGGATGGCGAAGCTCTTCGAGGACAGCCCCGCGATGGTGGACACGACAGCGAAGCGGAACTCGAGCCTGCAGGGCGCCTACCTGATCATGGCCGCGCGGGCGCTCGGCCTCGATTGCGGTCCGATGTCAGGCTTCGATCAGTCGAAGGTCGACGAGGAGTTCTTCGCCGCCGGCAAACCCTGCTTCGGCTGCGATCAGGAGTTCTTCCCTGAAGGGCACGTCAGGTCGAACTTCCTCTGCAACCTCGGGTACGGTGATCCAAGCGCGGTGTATCCGCGCCTGCCACGGCTGACGTTCACCGAGGCGTGTTCGCTGCTGTAGTCCGCGCGCTCGTTGGCAAGCGTGAGCGAAGGT
>JBBQEJ010000128.1:0-15053 GCA_038320555.1 Vicinamibacterales bacterium
GACCAGACCTGTCGTGTTCTCGCGCACGACGACCTTGACGGAGAAGCGCCCGGGGGGCAGGGTAACGCCCGACTGGTACAAGATCTGTTTGCCGGCGAGCGTACTGCCCGTGCCCGGCGGCAGCTTCAGCGTTTCGCGAAAACGGCCGACGGGAAAGTTGCGTTCGTCGCGCACCATGCCGAGCACGTCAAGCGACACGAGATCCTTGTCGTTGGCGACCGGCACGGCCGATCCAGGCACGGTGAGCGCGACCGGCACGTAATACCTGTCCGCGCTCAGCCTGAACCACGCTCCGGTGACGAGGACCGGAAGATCCGTGGCCGACACGGCGGCAAACATCTGTTCCTCGAGCTGCGCCTCGCGGTCGTTGTGCGACGTGTGAGTAAAATCACGGTCCGCGTAATACCCGGCCCGTGCTTCCACGCGCAGGCCATTGCGTTTGACGCGGACCTCAATGCGGCGGAAGCGGCCGTCCTTCGCGGCGTTCGTGCTGCTGTAGCCGAGCAGGTAGTACGCCGACATGTCGCGCTGCACTCGCGCAAAGGCCTCGCCGAAATCGTTCGTGTCGGTGAACGCCCGGCCGCCGGTGTCGGCGGCGAGCGACGTCAGCGTGTCCCGCGACGAGGCGAGCTGCTCGAACTGCTGCTGCACCCCGCGTCCTGAAAAGAGCGCCTGCCCCCGCCCGCTCGGCTGGCGCGCGTCCCCCCCGGGGACAATGGCCTGCAACCCGCGCGTGTCGATTGCATAGATGGCCACGTTGGCACGCACGGCCGAGTTGATGGCGGATCGCAGCTCGACCTGGTTATCCTGCCCGCTGCGCTGCATGCCGGCGCTGAAATAGAGGATGGCCTTTTTCTGTTCGATCGGCGACAGCGCCTCGGCGAGCGTCTTCAGCGCGCGAAGCCGGACGTCGTTGTTGAACATGTCGAGCTCGGCGGCGTCCGCAACCGCTGTGTCGTCGGTCGCTGCCGCCTCGGCCTCGTCGGTGGCGGCGGTGCTCGCCGCGGGCGTTTCGGTGGCAGTGCCTTCCGTGTACGCAAGCGTTCCGAGTGCGGTCGCCACCTTGACGCGGTCGGCCGTGAAATCGGTCAGCACGCTCAGCGTGGATCCGACGGTCGCCACCGCGACGAGGTCCGCGGGGGACATTTTTTCGTCGACGTACTTCCGGGCGGCATCGACCGCACGCTGCACGTCTTCGGGCTGCATGGAGCTGATGTCGAAGACCAGCGTGATCAGCCGGCGCCCGGCAAGCATGTCGGACGTCATCACAGCCGGCGCCGTCTCGGGTGGCGCCTTCTTCGCCACGCCCGGGGTCGTCGCCCGCTGGGTGTCTTCCGCCAGCCTGGCCTCCACGCCGGCGAGCAGATCCGCCGACTGCAGAGCGGGCACCGTCTTGTCGCTGATTTCTTCGAAGCTGAAGCTCGACACCTGTTGGGCCCGGCCGTCCTCGCGAATCTCGAAGTCCGACGAGGTCAGGCCGCGCACGACCGCGCCGGACTTATCCCTGACAATGACGTCGACAGAAATGACGTTCAAATGCGATCGAAACACCGGGCGCGGCTGTGCCTGCTGTGCCGACGGCAGGCTCGACGTCAGCGTCGCGACGCCAGCCACGATGACGGCCGCGGCGAGGTATCGGGTCACGATCTGTCGCATGATCAGAATCGGAACCGGAGGTTCACCTGGGTTGACCGCATCCCGCGCACCGACAGGATCTGTCCGAACGTCGGCGAATTGACAACGGTATCGATCGCGGCGTAATTCACCATGTTCAGCAGATTGTTCGTGTTCACCTGGATCGTGAGCACGCGGTTGCCGCTCAGACGGACGTCGCGCGCGAACTGCGCGTTCAACAGGCTGCTGCCGGGGCCGATGATCAGGTTGCGTGACGCGTTGCCGAAGGTGCCGGGGGCTGGAACGCTGAACGCGCTCGTATTGAAGAATCGATCGATCGTCGGATTCGCGAGCGAGATGTCCGCTCCCGTGTAGTCGGCACGCAGCGTCCCGTTGGTCCCGCGCGCGACGTCGCTTACCGCTCCGGCGACGCGCGGCGTATAGGGCGTCCCCGACTGCCAGGTGAAAGTCGTCGTAAAGCGCCAGTCCCGAAGGAGCGCCTGTCGGACGCCCGGCTGTGGGAGCCAGCGGCGATTGGGTCCGAATGGCAGCTCGATGTTCGTGTTGGCCGAGAGCTGGTGCCGTCGATCGAAGCTCGAAAGGCCCCACTCGGCGGCAAGGTTCTGATCGTCCTGGGCGACACTGGTGCCGCCTCCAGTGTTCGAGGCGTTATCGCGCGACTTGGCAAGCGTGTAGGTGACGCCGGCGCCGATGCCTTTCACCGGGCGCCGCGATGCGCGGAACGTCGCTGCGTGAAGAATGGACGACCCTTCGGACGTCTGCCAGAGGAACGGCTGCACGCCCGCGATCCGGAGACCGCTGGCGCCGCGGTTGGGCGCGCGCACGATGTCCAGGCTCGACCCCCGTGTTTCGGTGTATCCGGCACCGAGGTTCCAGACCTGCCGGAATTCCTTCGAAACGTCGGCGTTCCACGTCTGCACGAGACCGAGCGCGTAGTTCTTGTCCACGCCGTAGTTGTTCGTCGTGTCGATCGGCGATGCGTTCGCGAACGGGTCGGCAAGAATGAGCGGACTGAGGAACGTCCCGAGGCTGTTGTTGGTGACGGCAAACGGCGCCTGCCCGGCAAGCTGCCGCGCGATTGCGGCATACGATCCTGAGTTGTAGCTGATGCCGTAGCCGCCACGCAGGATCGCGCCGGGCTTCATCCGCCACGCGAACCCGACCCGAGGCGCGATGTTGTTCGTGTCGGCGTCCATCAAGCCCTTGGGGAACGGTCCGGTGTAGGGTCCGCTTTCGCCGGAGATGACCGGTGCCGCCGCGGTAAACGCGGGCGCGACGTCGAGGTTCACCATCTGTCCCGATCGTTCGTAGAAGGGCCGGATCAATTCGTACCGCGCGCCGAGGTTGAACGTGAGCGTCCCGCTCTTGCGCCACTCGTCCTGCCAGTAGGCGCTCAGCGACTTGCCGGACATGCGCACGTTGCCCGGACCGTACTGGACCGTCGCCTGCTGCGGCATGCCAAGCAGGAAGTCGGCGAAGTCCAGACCGCCGCCCCGCGCGGTCAACAGTCCGCCTGAAGAGTACAGGCCCGTGAACACGAAGGCGCCGCGCGCGTTGGCGTCCGTCTGACTGTCGGATTCGTCGAACCGCAGGTCACCGCCGATACGCATCAGGTGTTTCGTGCCGACCGGTCGCGTCCAGCCGTAGCCGAACGTGAGGCGCTGATCCGAGCGCCTTGCCGGCGTGATGTCCCGTACGCTCGACAGGCTCGAGAACGACAACTGCGGCACGCCCCAATCGAACGGATTGGTCGACACACCGGTGATGCCGGCGTCGGCCGCGACGTTGTCGACAAACGCATACTGATTCACCGATTGCGACATCGTGCGCGAATAGCTCACGTTCAGGTTGTGCATCGAACGACGGTGCTGAATGTTGAGCGAGACCGGCAGCGCCAGGCTCGACCCGGTGCTCAGCCCGCCGAGTGCCGGGAATACATTGTTCTGATCGGCGTCGTTCCTGCGATACTGCAACTGCGCGGTCATGCTGACGCTGGTGCGTTGCTGGTCGCGCCCTCCCCGGCCGCCCGGCCCGCCGCCGAAGCCCCCGCGTCCGCCGCCTCCGCGCCCTCCCGGCCCGCCGCGGCCCCCTGCATTCGGTGTGAAATTGTGGGTGAGCCGCAGGCTTAAACTGTCGGTGGTCGAGGCATTGGTCGTGACGTAATGGAAGTTCCGGCTGGTGCCATCGAGATTCGGGAGCGGGATGAACCGCAGCAGCGCGAGGGATCCGGCGTTGATCTGCGCGAGGGGAATTTGATTGCCGGCAAATCCCAGTCCGGTTGCCGGATCGATGAGCTGTGCCGGAACGGAGGAGAAATCCCCCGCCCGCATCGCAGCCGTGGGCACCGTCGCATATTGATCGAAAAGATCACCGCCGCGATTGCCGGTATAGCTCGCCGTGAAGTTCGTGCGCCGGTCTCCTTTATAGATACCCGGGATGCGCACGGGCCCGCCCACGGTGACCCCGAAACTCTGCCGGTCGTATGGCTTCTGCTGCGCCGACGATCCCGGGCGCAACTGGTACGGCGCGCTGTCGAGCGCGGATCCACCAAACGAATAATTCGACTGCATGTTGTAGGTGTTCTGGCCGCGGCCGCGCCCACCGAGTATGAAGTCCCCGCGCCCGCCACCCGGCCCACCGCGTCCGCCCGGTCCATCAGGACCGCCGCGTCCGCCCGGCCCGCCAAAGCCCTGACCGCCGCCAAAACCCTGGCCCCCCGGCCCGAAACCCTGACCGAATTCCCCCGTCGTCGGATTGAACTCGCCGCGGCCGATGGCCTCGAGACGATCGTTCATCATGCCGCGATCGAGGCTGGCCATGGTGCCGTTGATCGCGACGGCTTCCGTGGGACCTTCAGCGGAGAACCCCGGCGGCAACAACAGGCGCGCAGCGGCGTCGACGGTCTCGGTCGAATCGACGCCCGCCGCAGCCGCCGCCTGCGTCTGCACGGTCAACGTTTCGAAGCGTTGCGCGCCGGTACCATTTACCGGCGCCGTGCGCGCGCCCGGTTGCGCTTGCGCGCCGCGACCGCCTTGTGCAGCCGAAGCAGATGAAGGGTTCGAGTTCGCCCGGTCGCTGGATGCGGCCGTCGTCGACACACGCGGCGCGAGCGTGAGCTGAAAATCGATCGTCTGATCGCAGGGTGCCGCGCCAAGCGTGACCGATCGCGCGACGCGCGTAAATCCCATGAGCTCCGCCGTCACCTCGTACGCACCCGCAGGCAATCCCAGCCGATACGTGCCGTCCGGATCCGTTGATGTCGCGGTCTTCACTATATCGCTGGTCCGCGCAAGGATCGACACGCCCGGAAGCAGTGCGGCGCCGCTCGACGCCCGTCCGCTGACACGGCATGTTCCTGCGGCCGCCTGTTGCCACGCATCCACCGGTCCCATCCACGAAAAGGCCAGGGCTCCGCAGCCGGCGATGAGGCCAATCCGCGCCGTGCGCAACGCTCGGGGCCGGCTCGCCGCTGAATCCCGAGGTGCGCGAAAGGAGGCCGGATCGGTCCGCGATGACATCAATTCAGATTACGCTCCCCGGCGTGCGATCGTTTAGCACAATCGGCCGCGTGTCTTTTCTGTACTGCCCAGCCACCGATTTGCCACCACTGCGCCCCGTCCCGGGCGAGTCCAACCTTGGTAACAGCCTGGGGGCCAAGGCCGGTCAACGTTACTTCCACGACAGCATCGTTCGGAATCGTGAAGCTGTGCGCGCTCACGCCTTCACGCCCGACGCTGCCGGAAAACGTCGACACAACCGTTGCGTTGGACACGCTCGACATCGTCGCAACAACGGCAAGCAGGAGGCCCGCGCCCCACGCGATGCGATTAGCGGACAGCATGACAGTTACTCCTTCTGTGTGTAGGTTTCAGACGATGCGGGGACGATTGATGGACGGGTCCGGCTCCGGCGAGTTCTCCTCGCGGCGCTCGCCGGGCGTCTTGTCGTCGTCGGTTGCGTGACCGGGCGCGACCGGCGCAGCGATGGACGAGTCCTCAGACAGCACGCCACGCACGAGCGCCGTCCCTGCAAAACCGATGAGGCCCGCCGCGGGAAACGCGAGCATCGCCTGAATGAGGCGCACGCGTCGCCGATCGATCGGTCCACGTCTCAAAGACTTTCTTGAACGGGTCATCGAATCCTCCCTTGATCAGCGGCAGCCCACAGTCGCAAGCGGCCTGTGGGTGTGTGATACGGCGGTCGTGTGGCGATCGAAAGGCAGGCGAATGACAAGAGTGTGGCAAGGGTGCCAGGAGTGCCAGGAGTGCCAGGGGTGCGCCAGGTTTTTTCCTGAGCCGTGAACCCTGAGTCCTGACGTGACTCTACGCCGCCGGCAAGTGCAACTCGAAGAGCGCGCCCCCTTTGGCGGCATTCCTGGCACTGACCGAGCCGCCGTGGCGTTCGATGATGGCGCGCACGATGGAGAGGCCGAGGCCGCTGCCCGACGGCACCGGCGTGCCGGCGCGAGCGGCATCCACCTTGTAGAACCGGTCAAAAACGTGGGGCAGGTGCTCAGGCGGAATGCCATTCCCCGTATCGCGCACGGTGATCAGCACGCCGTCAGGTGCGGCCGAGGCTGTGAGGATGACGCGGCCCCCCGACGGCGTGTGGCGGATCGCGTTGAAGGCAATGTTCTGCAGCGCCTGCTCCAGGCGCGCCGCGTCGCCGAGAATCCGCGGCGTGTCTTCGGTGATGTCGAAATCGAGGGTGACGTTGCGATCCCGCAACACCGGTTGGTGGCGATCGCCGACGCGCTTGAACAGATCCTCCACGGCGACGGGCTCGGCGCGCAGCCGGTCGCCGCCCCCTTCGAGCCGCGCAAGGTCAAGCAGGTCCCCGATGATCGCTTCGAGCTTGTGGGTTTCCTGTTCCACGATGCCCAGATACCGGCTCCGCGTGTCCTGATCGAGCGGAAGGTCCTCCATGCCGAGCGTCTCGACATAGCCCCGAATCGCCGACAGCGGTGTCATCAACTCGTGCGACACGTCAGCCAGCAGCTGGCGGCGCGCGCGATCGGACGCGGCGAGCGCGGTCGCGCGACTGTCGAGATCGACCGCCATGCGATTGAACGTCCGCGCGAGCGCGCTGACCTCGTCGCCGCCGGCTTCGGTTGCGCGCACGTCGGTGCGTCCCTCACCGAGCGCCCGGGCGGCCTGTTCGAGCGTGCGCAGCCGCTTGTGCGCGGGACGGAACACGAACAGCGCCGTCAGGGTTGTGCCGACGCCGAGCAGGCCCAGGCCGAACCAGATGAGCGTGGGACCGAGCTCGCGCAACGCGACCGAGACCGGCGGAGGATTCGACGGTACGGCCACCAGCCCGACCTGTCGCTCGTTGGCGATGATGGGTGCGTAGTCGACTGGAAATCTGGGCCCCATGCGGCGGCCGGGCGATCCACCCGGACCTCCCGGGCCGGACCGCGGCTCAATGGGTGGCCCGCCTTGCTGCCCGCGAGCGCTGGCGGCGGGGTCAGACTGTGCCGGGCCTCGTCCCGTCTCTGCGCCGCCCGGTGTCACCGCCGAACGTGGAGGTGCTCCTGCTTCTCCGAAACGCCCGCCGCCCGACTCGCCACGCATCCGTCCCGCCACGATGCGACCGAGTTCCGGTGGCAGCCCGGTCGGCCGGTTCGATGCGCGCTGGCCGCTCGTCAACACGACGAGAAAGGGTTGATAGACGCGCGAGAAGTGGTCGCGGACGAATGCCTCGAGATCGGCGTCCGGCCGCTGCTGCAGTTCCGCAGCGACGTCCTCAGCCACGAGCGCCGCCAGTTGCGCCGGGGTTCCTGCGGGAGTGCCGAAGATCCGATCCGTCAGCCACAGAAACAGCAGTCCCTGCGCGAGCAGCAGGATGGCCAGCATCGCGATGAAGCCGGAGGCGATGCGCCAGTAGAGGCTCCGGTACCAGACGGGATCAGACATCGGCGAACTTGTATCCGGTGCCCCACACCGTCAGCACGAAGCGCGGCTCGGCGGCGTCGTCTTCGATCTTCCGGCGGACGCGCTTGACGAGCGTATCCACGCTGCGTTCGGTGATGTGGGTGTCGTCTCCCCACACTTTCTGCATCAGGGCATCGCGGCTGAAGACGATGCCGCGATTGCTCGCGAGCAAATACAGCAGATCGAATTCATGCGCCGTCAACTCGATTTCGCGATCCGCGATGCGGGCGTGCCGCCGCGCCGGATCGACCGTCAGCCCGCCGGCGATGATGGCGGCCGCGTGGCCGGGCGCGCGTGAAGGCCGCCGGCGCAGCAGCGCACGCACGCGCGCGATGAACTCACGGATGCCGAACGGCTTCGTGAGGTAGTCGTCGGCCCCGCTCTCCAAGCCGAGCACTTTGTCGGCCTCTTCGCGCCGTGCCGTCAGCATCAGGATCGGCACGTCGCCGTTCATGGACTCCCGGCGCACGGCGCGACAGAGCGTGACGCCGTCAATCCCGGGCAACATCAGATCGAGAATGAGCAGGTCGAACGGATCAGCTTTCGCAAGCTTCAGTCCCGTCGTGCCGTCCCCGGCGGCGACCGGTGTGAGACCTTCGAGCTGCAGATGCAGCACGACCAGATCGCGAATATGCGCGTCGTCCTCGACAACGAGCACTCGGCCCCGTGTCTGGGTTTCCGTCTGTGGTGTCGCAGCAGCAGTCACGTCCTCCAGTCTAGCGCCGAGTTGGCTGGCACACGCCATGTCATGGGTTTTTCACCGGGGTGACACCGGCCAGCCATATGGGCCGCGTCTATTCCTGCAGAGAGCGCGAGAGAGGCCACTAGATCGTGCCGAGGTCCGTCATGAAACGCAGGCTGGTCATCATTTCACTCGCCGCCGCGCTGCCGATGGTTGCCGCCGGCGGTGTTTATGCGCGACGCGATCATGCGGCGCCCGAGGTCATCACCGCGCCCGTGACTCGCGGGCCCATCGTCAGCGCGATCGCCGCCACAGGCACCGTTGAAGCCGTGACGACGGTCGAAGTTGGCAGACAGGTGACGGCTACGATCCAATCGCTTGGCGCCGACTTCAATTCCATCGTCAAAAAAGGACAGGTACTCGTCCGGCTTGACCCCTCGGTCATGCAAAGCACTGTCGAGCAGGCGCGCGCCAATCTCGAGCGCTCCACCGCCGATGTCGATCGCCTGCGAGTGGCCCTTGCCGACGCCGATCGAAAACTCAGCCGTGCGCGGGATCTGTCGGCGCGGCAGTTGATTCCGGCGACAGATCTTGAAGACGCCGTAGTCGCGAGGCGAAATGGCGTGCTGCGCGTGCCCGCCTCGGCGCTCCGGTTCCGGCCAACGCCGGACGTCATGAAAGCCTTCGACGGCACTGCGGACATCTCGATCGCGAACACGCGCGCCGCGGGCAGCACTATCTGGAAACTTGTCGCGGGTAGGCTCGACCCGGTTGCGGTGACGACCGGCGCCACGGATGGGGCCGTCACGGAGATTCTCGAGGGACCGCTGGTCGAGGGCACCCAGGTCGTGACGCGCGCCTCGTCTGCAGGAGATACACCAACCGTGAAACCGGCGACAACGTCCAGTCCTTTGATGGGCCCTCAGCCGCCGAGACGTTAGGGGTGGAACGAAAGGGTATGACCGTTGCTTGTTGCGCGTCGCCAGCCGCGCTGCCTGCCGGGATTTGGAGTTGATCGTGATAGGACCAGTCGCACTTACGACGTGTATCGGGGCCATCAGTTATTTGTGGCTGACGGCCGTCATGCTCCCCTATCGATGGGATTGCGCGCGACCTCTCAGGTGTGGTCGGGAGACGGATGGCGAAGTGCCCTGCCGATCACGCTTGGCATCGCGGCGCTGACTGCCGCGATTCCCACAGCCGCCATCGTACTCCTGACGATGACCGCCCCCTCAACGGCGTATGTCCTTGATTCGGCATGCCTCCCGGTCGGCCTTCTCATCGGGGCTGCGGTCTGGGGCGCGCGCGCGATGGCCGTAGGTGTGCCGCGGCTGTCAGCCGACGTCGAGATGGCGCTCGTACTCGCCGTCGTGGCCTTGAAGACTGACGAGGTTGCAACCCTGTCCGCTGTGGAGAGGCGCTACGGGCAATATGTTCTCCGGACGGCTCTCTGACCGGGCGGGTCGACCAACTTCAGCCCGTATAGTCGAGCGTCCTCAGTTGTCGACAGACTGTCTTTAGTTGGGGTCAGATGGATACTTCCCGCTTTAGGCGGGAAGGTCGATCACGGAAGGGAGACTGCGAGCCTTCGCCGGACCTCGTCCGTGGTATTTGGATTGCTTCTCCAGAGCCAGCGCCTGCCGCCGCTCGGAGGGTTCCGTGAATCCCAGACGTGTCCTTTTCATCATTTCGGCCGTGATCACCGCGGTTATGACGCTGTGGCCGGCCGAGGCCGCCGCTCAGCGGCGGGTCGTGCGCCGCGCTCCCACGCGAGTGGTCGTAGGCGTCGGCGCCCGGTATGGCTACCCGATCTATGCTCCTTACTTCTACGATCCGTTCTGGTGGGGATTCTACGACTACCAGTTCAGGCGGTATCCACCCTATCCACCCTACGCATACGGCGGGTATTACGACGCGTCGGCGGATCTCCGTATTCAGGTGACCCCCAAACTGGCGGAAGTCTACATCGATGGGTATCTGACCGGCACCGTGGACGATTTCGACGGTGTTTTCCAGCGCCTGCACATGCCGCTGGGAGAACACGAGATCACGATCTACGCCCCGGGGTACCGCAGCATCACCCAGCGGATGCTGTTCCGTCCGTTCGAGTCCTACACGATCAAGGACACGATGCAGCCGCTCGCGACCGGCGACGCCGGCGCACCGCGGCCGGCCCCGTCGGAATCCATGAGGCCACAGGGACCGCCGCCTCGCGGTGGCGCGCCGGCGGGTCGACCTGGTGATCGGTCTCCGGATCGCGACATCGATCGGGGCGGCGATCGCTTTGGTGCGGTTGCCGTGCGCGTCCAGCCGGCCGACGCCGAGGTTCTGATCGACGGCGAGCGTTGGGAAGCGACGGGCGGCGACCGGGTGCTCGTGCAGTTGAGTGAAGGGACGCATCGCGTCGAGATCCGTAAGTCCGGCTATCGGACCTACACGTCGACCGTCCGCGTCCGCAACGGCGAAACCGTGACGTTGAACGTCAGCCTCACCGCCGGAGAGTAGAAGACAGGAGTCAGGAGACAGGAGACAGGAGTCAGGAGTCAGATTGTCTCCATGACGCCCTGTCTCTCCTCTTCCGTGACACACTGTCTCCAGCCTCGGGCCTCTCTTGTCGCGAGTCGCGAATCGCAACGCTCCCGAAGTTGCGCGGAGCCTAGCCCCGTGTTACAAGGCGCGTATGTCGTTGCACCGTTGGTGCTGGTTGATATACGCGCTCGGGTTTCTCGCGCTCGGCACACCTGTTCCGCAGACTTCAACGCCGCCAACGGAGCGGTTCTGGCCGCAGTGGCGTGGACCGTACGCGACCGGTGTGTCAAAAACGGCGACACCGCCCGTCGAGTGGAGCGACACCAAGAACATCCGGTGGAAGATTGAGATCCCCGGACGAGGATCCGCCTCGCCGGTTGTGTGGGGCGATCGCGTCTACGTGTTGACAGCCGTGCCGGCCGACCTGCCGCTCGAAGGCTCGCACGCGCCGCACGGTGCCACTCCGTCGACCCACAAGTTCGTCGTGCTCGCGATCGACCGCGCAACAGGCCGCGTCGTCTGGCAGCGCACGTCGCGCGAGGAAGCCCCGCACGAAACGTCGCATCCCCAGAACGGCACATGGGCCTCGAGCTCGGCGATGACAAATGGCGAGATCCTGATCGCCCCGTTCGAGTCGCGTGGTCTCTATGCGTACGACATGAACGGTACGCTGCTGTGGCAGACAGACCTCGGCGACAAGCGCATGCGGCAGCAGTTCGGCGAAGGCAGTACGCCGGCGCTCTTCCACAACCGGCTTGCCGTGGTCTGGGATCATACGGCCGGCTCGTTCATCACCGTGCTCGACGCGCGCACCGGAAAGGAAATCTGGCGGCAGACCCGCGACGAGATCGACACCTGGGCCACCCCGCTCGTGCTCGAGCGCGACGGGCGCGCGCAGGTGATCGTACCGGGCATGAACCGCGTCCGCAGCTACGATCTCGAAACGGGGGAAGTGATTTGGCACACGGCCGGCTTGACGATGAATCCGATTCCCTCGCCGGTCGCCGACGACGCGTTGGTGTACTTGATGAGCGGGTTCCGCGGCAACAGCCTGAAGGCCATCCGGATTGCCGGCGCCAGGGGAGACATCACGGGAACCGAGGCGGTTCAATGGACACTTGAACGCGACACCCCGTACGTGCCGTCGCCGCTGCTTTACGACGGCATCATTTATTTCCTGAAGTCGAATAGCGGCATGTTGTCGGCTTACGATGCACGAACCGGCAAGCCGCACTATCAGGCGCAACGGCTGGCGTCGGCCCCTGAAGTGTTTGCATCGCCGGTCGGCGCCGCCGGCCGGATCTACGTGCCCTCGCGCGACGGCGTGACGGTAGTCCTCAAACAGGGCCCCACGCTGGAAACGGTAGCCGAGAACAAACTGTCCGACGGCTTCGACGCGTCCCCGGCGTTGGTCGACCGGGAGATCTACATGAGGGGCTATAAGTATCTGTATTGTATTTCGCAGCAGTAATGGAGGAGATGAAGGGAACGAGTTCACAACGAAGGAACGAGGGTAACGAAGACGAACGAAGTTTGTTTCTGTTTTGGGAATAAGAGAAGTTTGTTTCTTTTCTGAGAATAAAAAATGTCTTCTTCGTTCGCCTCCGTTATCTTCGTTCCTTCGTTGTGAACTCCGTGACCTCCGTCACCTCTGGTCGAGTGCAAACATGAAACGACGACGAATCTCCCGGCGCAGGTTCATGAAGGGTATTGCGGGCTCTGCGGCTGTGATGTCGGCGCTTCCGAAGGATGTGTTCGCTATGCAGAACGCGCGACCGAAGATCCGATTTGGCGTGATTGGCGTCAACCACGCTCATATCAACAGTCAGGTGAACGCGGTACTCCGGGGCGGGGGAGAGCTCGTTTCGGTCTTTGCGAAGGAACCCGATCTTGCCGCGACATTCATTAAAAGCTTTCCACAGGCCAGGCGGGCGGCGGGCGAAAACGAGATCCTCGAAGACCCGTCGATTCAGCTCGTGTTGAGCGCCGCGATTCCCGACGAGCGCGCGCCGATTGGCATCCGCGTCATGCAGCACGGCAAGGACTACATGTCCGACAAGCCCGGAATCACAACGCTCGAGCAGCTGGCGGAGGTGCGCCGGGTCCAGGCCCAGACCAAACGCATCTACTCGATCATGTACAGCGAACGGCTGGAAAACCGGGCGACCGTCAAGGCCGGCGAGCTCGTGAAGGCGGGGGCGATCGGGCAGGTTATGCAGACTATCGGCCTTGGACCGCATCGCATGACCCCGAAAACACGGCCAGCCTGGTTCTTCGAGCGTCCGCGCTACGGCGGAATCCTGTGCGACATCGGTTCTCACCAGGCCGATCAGTTCCTCTTCTTCACCGGGTCGACGCGGGCCGACATCGTTGCCGCGCAGGTGGCGAACGTGCACACTCAGGAACACCCGACGTTCGAGGATTTCGGCGACGTCACGCTCCGCGGCGACAAGGGGGCGGGTTACATTCGCGTTGACTGGTTTACGCCCGACGGCCTGGCCACGTGGGGTGACGGCCGGCTGACGATTCTCGGAACCGACGGTTTCATCGAAGTGCGGAAGAACATCGACATCGCCGGGAAGCCAGGCGAGAGCCATTTGTTCCTGGTGGACCAGAAGGAAACGCGTTACATCGACTGTCGCGACGTCGTGCTGCCGTACGGGGAGCAACTCGTCTCGGACGTCGTCAACCGCACCGAGACCGCGATGGCGCAGCAGCATTGCTTCCTGGCGACGGAGCTGATGCTGAAAGCGCAGCAGCAGGCGCAGCGCGTGACGTTCACGCGGTAACGGTCCGCGGCCGCGATGCCGCAATGGAGAACCGGTGCATGCCCTCGACATCTGCTCGGTCATTCTTGTCTGCGAGATCACCGTCGCGGCGCGATTTCATGATGACAGCCGGCAAGGGGATCGTGTTGTCGTCCATCGCGGGAGGGTTTCCGGCGATCGTGCCTTCGTCCGTGCTCGGCAGCGCGTCGCCTGGGAATCGCATCAACATCGGCGCGATCGGGAACGGCCGGATTTCGCGGGTCCACGATCTCCCCGGCATCTGGAAACACGACGCCGCCCGGATCATGGCCGTCTGCGATCTCGACAGCCGCCGCGTAGAGGACGCCCGCGCGCTTGTGAACGGACATTATGGTGACAAGACGGGGAAGAGATACGACGGCGTCACCACATACAGTGATTACCGGGAGCTGCTGGCGAACAAAGACGTCGACGCGGTCGTCATCAGCACGCCGGATCATTGGCACGCGATTATCGCGATTCATGCGGTCGAAGCCGGCAAGGACGTCTACTTGCAGAAGCCGGCGTCTCTCACGATCGCGGAAGGACGCGCGCTGAGCGACGCCGTCCACCGTTCCGGCCGCATTTTCCAGATTGGAAGCCAGCAGCGCTCGTCACCTCAGTTCCGATATGCCGCCGAGCTCGTCCGCAACGGCCGTATCGGTCGTTTGCAGAAAGTACAGGTTGGTCTTCCCGGCGATCCGTCCGGTGACGATGAGCCAGACATGCCCGTGCCGAAGAACCTGAACTACGACATGTGGCTCGGCTCGACGCCTGTGGTTTCGTACACAGAGAAGCGGGTCCACCCCCAATCCGGATACGATCGCCCGGGCTGGTTGCGCTGCGAACAGTTCGGCGCCGGCATGATCACAGGCTGGGGCGCCCATCACATCGACAGCGCGCATTGGGCCATGGGAACCGAATACACGGGACCACTCGAGGTTTGGGGATCCGCGGTCTTCCCGGCGAAGGGTCTGTGGGACGTTCATGGTCCTTTCAGGACCGAAGCCCTGTATGCAGACGGCGTTCGAATGATTGTGAGCGGCGACTTCACAAACGGCCTCAGGTTCGAAGGCACCGAAGGCTGGATATTCGTGTCCCGAGGCAACGAGTCCGTGACGGCGAGCGATCCGGTCGCGAAACTTCAGGACAGCCAGGCACTCGCAGCGAGCGATCCCAGGATTATCAAATCGGTCATCGGCCCCGACGACATCCACCTCTACGAAAGCAAGGATCACCACGGCAACTGGCTGGATTGCATCCGGTCCCGGCAACAGCCCATCGCACCGGTGGAGGTTGCGCACCGCGCATGCTCCGCGTGCCTGATCCATCACATGGCGATGAAGCTGAAGCGGAAGCTCTACTGGGATCCCGCCACAGAGCGGTTCAAGAACGACGACGAGGCGAATGCCTTGCGATCACGGCCGCAACGCTCACCGTATATCCTCACGTAGGAGCCGGGGAGCAGAGCCGACAACGTCGCCGCAT
>JBBQEJ010000129.1:0-14930 GCA_038320555.1 Vicinamibacterales bacterium
GTCTTGGCATTCATCGACTTGTCGCGCAACAGCTCGAAGGCGCTGCCCCGGAACTCGTTGGTGCCGCTCTTTGTCACGATGTTCATGACGCCGCCGTTGCTGCGGCCGTACTCCGCCTTGTAGCGGGACGTCAGGAAGTTGAACTCCTGGATGGCTTCGAGCGGGAAGAGCTGCAGCAGCCCGCCGACGGTGTCGTCGTTGTTGTCGCCGCCGTCGATCTGGTAGTTGACGTTGCGGCCGTTGCCCCCGGCGATCTGCGGTGAGTACTGCGTCGTCTTGGTCGGATCCGAGTGGAAGCCGAGGCCGACGCCGGGAATCGTGGCCGCGAGGTTCGCGAATTGACGGCCGTTGAGCGGCATGCTCTCGATCTTCGCGAGATCGACAATGCCCCCGACCGACGAGTCGCTTCGTCTCACGAGCGGCACTTCGGCGACGACACTGACCGACTCGCTCAGCCCCGCGAGCTTCAGATCGATATTGAGGTCGGTCGTCTGGGCGACGTTGACCGTCACATCCTTCCGATTGTAGGTCGCGAAGCCCGAGAGCTCTGCGTTGACCTCGTAGACGCCGATCGGCAGCGCCGACAGGCGGTAGATGCCTTCGCCGTCGGACACATCGGTGCGGACGAAGCCTGTCTGAGCGCTCTTGCCGGTGACCGTGACACCCGGTACGGCAGCTCCCTGTGCGTCGACAATCCGGCCCGTGATGTTACCCGTGGTCTGCTGTGCGAGCACCGGGGCTGCAGCCCCCAGCGCGCAGAACACGGTCATCGCGAGGATGATCCTCTTCATCTTCCAGCTCCTCTTTTAGAAAAGACGCGCGTCCGCACGCGAAACAAACCTCGGCGTCGGAACGGCCCGCTGATTGTACGGCAAATCCCGCCGTCAGCCCCCATGGGTTTGACCCCAACACCGAGCAAAGATGGCACCAGTGGGACGAGTGACAGATCGGCTGATTTCGTTGATGAAACGGCATTTTCGCGCGTGATTATCCCAGCACTTATGAAGCCAATTTGGATTGAGAAATCCAATTCGTTGGTCTTGAGCCCTCAGGGCTTAGGGCTCAGGCCACAGGTACCGGGTGCAGGGTTGACGAGAGCTCAAGGCTTCCGGAGGGTGGCGAGCAGGCGTTCGACCTCCGGGCGCTGCGGGGCGTCAGCTGGCAGACGGCGGAGCAGTTCCTGCGCGGTGGAGGCGGCCTCGACGCGACGGCCCGCGCGCGCGAAGGCGAGGGCCAGGGCAAAGCGCGCCTGGTGCAGACCGGGATCGATCGTCAGCGCGCGTTGCAGCGGCACGATTGCGTCGGCTGGATGGCCGCTGTCCGAAAGGACCAGCCCAAGGTTGGCGCTGACGACCGGATTGCCCGGTTCGATCCGCTCGGCGTCTCGCAGCGTCGCGGCCGCGGCCTCGAATCGCCGCTCGGCGGCTTCGCAGGCAGCGAGCCCGAGATGGGCGTCGGCGGACGGGAGGTGCTCCGCGATCGCGGACCGGAAGTGCGGGCCGGCTTCGCGGCACCGGCCGCGATCGAGCAACTCGTAGCCGAGTCGAAGGTTGGCTTGGGGATTCCGCGGGTCGCCGGCAAGAATCCTCCGCAGCGCTCGCTCCAGTGCGGGGCCCCGTAACTCGCCCGACGCAATCTCCGCGAGCTCGGCGGCTTCGTCCCGGCGATCTTTTGGATCGGGACGGCCGTGGCCGCCAGCGGTCACAGATCCTCCGGCGTACCCGAGCGCCTGCAAACGAGCCCGCGCGTCCGAGTCGAGGATCGCCGGCGTGTGGATCGTCCCACCCGACTGACGGGACGCGCGTTCGTGCATCTCGGCGACTCGCGGCCGTTCGCGCATGCTGAGGTCGCGGCTCTCGCCCGGATCCTGCGCGATCTCGTACAGCTCGGGCCTCGGAGCTTCGATGTATTTCCACTGGCCGGAGCGCACTGTCTGCAGCGGACTCCATCCGAAGTCGAAGAGCGGCGCGAAGGATTCGGCGTAGAGCTCACGTGCCGGGAGCGGCGACCCAGTCAATGCCGGGCCGAGATCGATGCCGTCGGTATCGAACGGCGCGACGCCAAGGAAGTGCATTACCGTCGGGGCGATATCGATGAGCGCTACGGGGTCGTCAATGGTCCGTCGATTCGGCAACCCGGCGCCGGAGAGGATCAGCGGCACACGCAGCGTCGTGTCGTAGACGAAGATGCTATGGCCGACTTCACCATGTTCGCCGAACGCTTCACCGTGATCCGCGGCGAGGACGACAAGCGTCGACGTCCGATCGGGCCCCAGCGCGTCAATGACGCGGCCGGCCTGCCGGTCGGCCTCCGCGACCTCGTCGTCGTATCGAGCCCGCGCCGTGAGGCGACGTGGATCAGCCGGGTTTCCATAGGGCGCGTGCGGTTCGAAGAGGTGGACCCAGAGAAAGAACCGCCCGCCTCGATGCCGCGCGAGCCAGGCAAGCGCCTCGTCGACAACCTCCCGGCCGGGTCGCTCGTTCACCGCGCGCCCGTCCCGGCTGGACGGCATCCCGTCCCCGTACGTTTGAAATCCCTTGATGAGGCCGAACCGGCGATCGAGCGGGTAGGCCGCGATGAAACCACCCGCCGCGAAGCCGGCCTGCGATAATGCGTCGGCCAGCGTCGGCGTTTTCAGATCGATCCGCATCCCGTTGTGGCGCGCGCCATGGCCGGCCGGGTACCGGCCGGTCATCAGGCTGGCGTGCGACGTGAGGGTGATTGGCGCCGTCGCGTACGCGTGGGTGAACATCACGCCCTCGCGCGCGAGCCGATCCATTGCGGCCGTACGTCCGGCGGCGTAGCCGTAGGCCCCGATCCGATCGGGCCGTAACGTATCGATCGTGATGATGACCAGATTGCGCGCGGCCGGAGGCGCGCCGGCCGGCACCGCGTTGTTGCGGGCGCCCCGGCAGCCCGAGATGACGCAACACAGGAGAATCGCAACCGCGACGCGCATCGTTTCCAAGTATGCCCTTTCTTCTCTCCCTACTCTGAGCGCGGCGTGTAGCGCAACCATTGAATCTGAGCGCGACTTGTAACGCAGCCCTTCAGGGCTGATTCGGCGCGGGGCAGCGGTCCACGGGGCAGGCGATGGATGGTTCCGGGATTCCTACCCGAGGTGGGTCTTGACCCTCTCCTCGAGCAGCGCGACGAGGGTGGGATCGAGAAACGTGAAGTCGTCCGGGATGTCGAGGCAGATCAGCCGGTCGAGGACGGGGTGGGACGGGAACATCTGTTCGAGTGCGGCGCGCTGCTGGTCATCCATCGTGAAGACGACGTCTGCCCACTCGAGCATGCGCTTGTTGACGCGCACCAGCGCGTCCTCGCTCGTGCCGGCGGAGCGGACCTCGAGGTCGTGCCGCTTGCAGAAAAGGCGCTCGGCGGTTGCGCTGCGGTGGCGGTTGACGCGGCAGATGAAGAGGACCCGCCGGGCGGGAGCGGCATGCGGCATGAGAGAATTCGAGTAATCTTAGCAGGAACTCTAGCGAGGCGGCGCCTCAGACCGTCGAGGCTCCGCCTCGCTAGGGCACATTCTTGATAACGCCCCGCGGACGCGGGGACGGTCTTGCCCGAAAAACGTGATCCAGATGGTGCAGGTTTTTCGGGTCAAGACCTCTAGGGTGATGTCATGCAGCCCTGCAGGGTTGTCAGGGGAATCCGACACGGTCATATTGTGCAGCCTTCCCGTCTTCGCCAACGCTGGTCACGGCTGCCTGGGGAACTGACGTTGAACCGAACGACTCCGGCCGTCCTGTGTGTGGCGGCCTTGACTTTCGGGCTCGCGCAAACGCGCGCCTCCGCCCCCGGTGCCGTGGGGCAGGAGCGGCACCTTCGCAACATCAGGCAGCTCACGACGGGCGGCGAAAACGCGGAGGCATATTTTTCGCCCGATGGGAGCCGGCTGATCTTTCAATCGACGCGGGACGGCTATCCATGCGATCAGATCTACACGATCAAGATCGACGGAACGGACCTGAAGCGCGTCAGTACCGGCGCGGGGCGCACGACATGCGGATACTTCTATCCGGATGGTAAGCAGATTCTCTTCGCGTCGACGCACGAAGCGTCCCCCGCCTGCCCGCCCAGGCCGAGCTATGAACGCGGCTACGTCTGGCCCATTTATGCCGGGTACGACATCTATCGCGCGAATGCGGATGGATCGAAGGTGACGCCCCTGACCCGGACGCCGGGTTACGACGCCGAGGCGACCATCGCTCCCGACGGGCTGATTGTCTTTACGAGCGTGCGCGATGGGGACATGGAGATCTATTCGATGAGGGCGGACGGATCCGCCGTGAAACGTCTCACGAATCGTCCGGGCCCTGACGGCGGACCGTTCTTCTCCTGGGACGGCATGCAGGTCGCCTTCCGCGGCAAGCCGCTCGCCCCGGGCCCGGAGCTCGAGGGCTATCGTACGCTCTTGAAGGACGGCCTGTGGCGTCCGAAGGAGCTCGAGCTCTTCGTGATGGGCCGCGACGGCAGCCATCAGCGTCAGATCACGAAGCTCGGTGGCGCGAACTTCGCGCCGTCGTGGCATCCCGACGGCAAGCGCCTGATCTTCGCGTCGAACATCGCTGACCCCAAGGGGCGCGACTTCGACGTGTACGTGATCAATGTCGATGGCACCGGCCTCGAGCGCATCACGTTCAACAACACCTTCGACGGGTTCCCGATGTTCTCCCCCGACGGCACGCACCTCGTGTTCGCGTCGAACCGCAACGCGAAGATCGAGGGAGAGACGAACGTCTTCATCGCGGACTGGGTCAACTGATGCGGCTTCGCTTCTGGCTGCCAGCTTCCGTTTCAGGCTGCCAGCTTCCAGTTCCCAGACTGCCAGCCAGGCGGAAAGACAGAAGAAATAACACTGATTGTGGCTTCCGCCTTCAGGGGCGACGAATATTAGTAGGATTTGTGGCTTCCGCCCGAAGATCAGCGAGGACATGCGCGCGCGACAAGCAGTACCCGGCGACGCGGAAGCGATCGCAGCTATTTATAACGAAGGCATCGAGGACGGGATTGCCACGTTCGAAACGCGTTTGCGGACGGCCGACGATATCAGGCAGTGGTTCGGTGGGCGTTTTCCGATCGTGGCGGTCGAAAATGATGCCGGCGAGCTGTTCGCGTTTGCGGCCACGTCGGAGTACCGTCCGCGCGAGTGCTACGCCGGGATTGCGGAGTTCTCGGTCTATGCCGCCCGCGCTGCGCGCGGCTACGGCGGCGGACGGCTTGCGATGCAGACGTTGATGGACGACGCGCGGAGGGCCGGCTTCTGGAAACTGGTGTCGCGTGTGTTCGTCGAGAATGCCGCCAGCCGCGCGCTGATGCGCAGCCTCGGCTTTCGAGAGGTTGGGATCTACGAGCATCACGCGCAATTACACGACATCTGGCGCGACGTCGTCGTCGTCGAGCGGCTGCTCATTTAGTGAAGGTTTTAGGTTCCAGGTCAAACCCTAAACCTTGAAACTTCGAGAACGTGCATTACCCTTAAACCATGCTTCGCATTTACCCCCGCCGTTTCCCTGGTTGGCGCGCCGTGCCTGCCGCGACGCTGGCCGTGACGATGATGACGCGTTGCGGCGGCTCCCCGTCGGGTCCCGGCGGTGAGTCTCCGATCGTCTCGGCCGTCACGCCGTCTGACGGGCCTTTCATCGGGGGGACCAGCATTCATATCTCGGGAACGAACTTCGCGGCGGGCGCGGGAGTGACCGTCGGTGGTGTGCCGGCGACCGACGTGGTCGTGGAGTCGTCTTCATCGCTCACCGCGAAGACGGGGCCGTCTGCCCCAGGCCCGGCCGAGGTCGCTGTAACCGTTTCGGGGAGAACCGGCAGACTGCCCGGCGCCTTCACCTACCTCGCGGTCTCCGGCGAGCCGCCCGTCATTGCCTCAATCGTCGCGCGCGGCGCGCGTCCCAACGAACCGCTGAATTTTGCCGACACCGGCGAAGAGATCACCGTGACCGCCACCGTCGCAGACCCGGACACACCGTCGGAACAGTTGGTGTTCCAGTGGACGGCCGACACCGGCACATTTACGGACAGCGGCGCGACGGTCAAATGGCGTGCGCCGTCGAATGCGTCGACTCCCGCGACGATTACGCTGTCGTTGAGCGTCAGCGACAATACCGGCAACTCCGCAACGAGTTCGACGACGATCAGCCTGCACGATTCCGTCAAGGAGATTGGAAACCTGGCGCGCGATTTCCTGCTCGATTTCTCGGACTCGACGAAGCCTGCGGCGTTTGTCGTCCGCAATTTCACCAAGAGCCCTCGATGCGAGCGGGAACGCGACGACGAGTTCAGTCAGATCGACGAGAACCGGAGGTTGTACCGAATCACGTCGTCCTCGGTGGGAGCTCCGAAGGTAAATCTCCAGTTCGCAAGCCAGCCGTGCAGCTACTTTCCGCGAAACGGCGACGCCTGCGCCGCCGTTCCCTCCACGTGGGATTCGGTCTGTGTGACGGCGGACCCTGCGTGCACACCGGGGCGTTCCGATGGCATCGACTACGTGACTGCCGTGTACGAGGAGACGCAGTGGCGGTTATGCGCCAGTTACTTCCAGTCCCGCGGCACCGCGCGTCCGAGCTTCATCCGGTAACCGTGCGATAATCGTGGCATCGGTCGGGGTGTAGCGCAGCCTGGTAGCGCACCTGCCTTGGGCGCAGGGGGTCGCTGGTTCGAATCCAGTCGCCCCGACCACTCTTCACAGACATCTTCACAAAAACACGGCACACGAAACGCTAGCGGGACGACTGCCGTCTCACGCCGCATCCGCACCTGAGATCCGTGGCATCTCGAGCAGCCCTCCCAGGTAGTCCCTCGTGGCGACGAGCGTCGCGTCCACGTGATTCGCACCGGCCTCGCGCAACACATCGGAGCCTTCGTCCATGAGTGCCGCCGGCGCCCATCGTCCCACCACGATGTGCACGTCGGGAAGGGCCGCCCGCAGCCGCTTCACCAGATAACGCGACTTCGAAAACGTGCTGGGCGGCAGATCGGCGACGCAGACGACGGAACACTTGCGCTCCTGGACCAGCGAGACGAGCGCCGCCGCCAGCATGCGGGCGCCGACGATCTCGAGGGCGATCGGCAGGTCTTCCACGAGATTCGCAAGCATGGCGAGCGCGAGCTCGTCGGCGACTCCATTGGCCGCATAGCCAAGCACACGCAGCGGCTCGCGAGACCGGGTCGGCGCAGCGGACTCTGTCTCTGAGAGCTCGGCGACGGTGCTCAGGCTCCGCACCGACACGGCCGCGTCCGTGATCAACTCGCGTGTCAAGTCGATCACCGCGGCCTCTTCCTCTGGCGAGAGGCGCTCTTCCATCCGATCACGCTCCGCATAATTGAGCGCGGGAAGAATCAACGCGTCGTACACCGTATCTGGAGGTTCTGTCTTGACGTGCCGGTCTATGAGATCCGCGGCCTCGCTCTGGTCGCGCGCGAGCAGGCGCTGGTAGTAGCCGTACTCGGGGGCGAGCGCCGGCGTATCGGCCATCAGCATCCCCACGAAGTGCAGCCCCGGCACGTGCTTCCCGAGGACGACGACACAAACTGTCAGCGGTGTCGCCATCAACAGGCCGAGCGGTCCCCATAGCCACGTCCAGAATGCGACGGACACCAGAAGGGCAACCTGGGAGACGCCGGCGGCCCCTGCGTACAGGATTGTCTCGAGCACGAGATTCGTGAACAGCTCGAGGACGATGAAGAGCGCAATCACTTCCAGCGGGCGTGTCCATCCTTGAAGCGCGGCCAGACTTACCAGGATCGGAGCTCCTGCAGCGAGCACGGCCCCGACATAGGGGATGAACCGGAGCGCGGCGCCGAGCATGGCCCAGACGAGTGGATAAGGGACGTTCAGGAAGAACAGCCCGGCCCCCACCGCGCATCCATACAGCGCATTCACCACCGACTGCATCAACAGTTGCCGGCTCACCCTTGTCCCGGCTTCGTCAAACGCCTTTGTGGTGATCGCGAGCTGGCCGTGGCCGACGAGACCGATCAGCCGATCGCGCAAGTCGCGACGCTCGAGCAGCATGAAGATCACGAGTACGACGACGACGCCCGCGGTGCTGAGCGGCCCGACGAGCGGGCCCAGCCAGGTGAAGTCGAGGAATCCGAAGGACTGGCTCGGGGTGACCACCACGGGACGCGAGGCGGCGCCCTTGGGTGCCGGCGGCGTTCCGAGATCCGTCTTGATGTCGTTGAGGCTCTCCTGGAGCTTCTCGACCGTGCCCCCTTTTCCCGCGCCGCGTACGTCGTGGATTTTCGCGCGGATGTTCGCGCGGTAGCTGGGGAGATCTTCGACGAGGCGATCCATCTGCCGCACCAGCCCCCAACCGGCGAGGCCGAGGGCCGTGAAGACAAGTGTCACGACGACGAGGACGGCGGCGCGCCCGCCGATCCATCGCTGGAGCCAGGTCACCGGTGGCGTCAGCACGAAGGTGAGCAGAATCGCCAGCGCGATGGGGACGAGCACGGCCTGTGCCCAGTAAAGGACGGCGACGACGAGCACGCATCCGGTAAAGGTGATCCAGGGCTTCAGGGATCGCAGGCCGTCGTCCATGTTCATTCAGTCTACATCCGGCCCATGGTCGAGTCGGGGAGACGAGCCTTGGCGGGCAGGACGAAGCGGCGAAACCGAACCGACCCTCGGTTTCAAAAACGAACGGGCGACACCATTCGTTCGACCAGCCAGTAACTGCCCGCAATGACGACGAGAGCCGAGCAGACAGATGCGAACCGGACATGAGAGCGTGGCCCGGTGTGCAGCTTCCAGAATAGAGGGACGATCAGCGCCGCCACGGCAATCTGCCCCATCTCCACACCCGCATTGAACGAGGCCAAAGGCAGCGAGACGGCCGCTCCGCCAGCTCCGATGCCGAGATCGCGCAATGCCGTGGCGAAACCTAATCCATGAATCAACCCGAACCCGAACGTCAATTTCCATCGGGAGCCTTGCACGGACCGGACGAGATTCTCGACGCCGACATACACGATCGATGCGGCAATCAGCATTTCCACGATGCGACTGGGGGCGTTTACAACGCCGGTCGTCGCGAGAGCCAGTGTGATCGAATGAGCGACGGTGAAGGCCGTGATCGTCTTCAACACGTCACGCCAGCGACGAGCGACGACAAGTAGTCCTGCGAGAAACAAAAGATGGTCGTAGCCGGTCAGAATGTGTCGAATGCCGAGCGCGCAAAATCTAATGAATAGGGAACCGGCATCCCGCGTCGCTTCGGCAACGTTCGCAACCCCTTCGTTCGATTCCGCGTCGAGCATGCGTTCCGCAAGAACCGCCCCGTCTTCCGCCCGAATAGACAGGAGCTCGCGATGTCCGCGCGCGAGCCGGCCGACGATCCCTGAGCGTACGCTGAGTCGGGAGCCGACGGTGGCGCGGTAAATGAGCGTAACGCGCACGCCACCGGTCGCGTCGATCGAGATCGACTCAATCGGGCGGTCCAGTGGGCGCTCATCGAGCCGGATCTGGATGAACTGAGGCGCGAGCTGCCCGACCGCGTCACCCCCGCCGAGAAATCCGGCATCGGCGGCGGCGAGCGACAGCACCGCAATAGTCTGCTGACGGCCGACGCGGACATCGAGCGCGCTCAGTCCGGGATCGTGGGCCAGCACTGGGACCCCGGCGATGAAGGCGAGGCCCAGCACGACACACGCGCGCCGGGTCAGCCTGGCGAGCTGACTACGGCGCGCGGTTCGAGCGGCGCACTCAGTGGCTGTGATTCCGACCATTGTGCGGGGTGGCAGCGTACGGGAACACCTTGTTGTAGGCGATGTCGTTCTTGTCCACGTTGTCGCCGGCCGGGCCACGGATGATCGGCGGGCTCACTCGCAGATCGCTGATGAGCGCCGTCACCGCGATATCGACCACGTCGTCGCCGAAGCGTCGGCCGTTCGGCCAGCCTCCCGGAACGATGCCTCCGCCGAATCCAGGCTGGACGTGGCTCGTCAGGACGTCGCCGCCGAAGATGCTGAGGCGCGAGAACCCGGCATCGTCGGGATTTGCTCCTGTCGATCCGCCACCGGCCAGACGGGCCGGCGCGGTCGAAAGATCTACCTTGATGAGGTCTGGGATGAAAATGCCGGCAATGTCGGTCCGGTTGGTGGTCGGGGCGACGTCAGCGTGGAAAACCAACGCGTTGATCAGAGCGGCCAGCTCCGGCGTCTCGGCGTACTTCCGAAACAGCTGGTTGTCCTGTGACGGGCTCGTGCGGCTGTAAAGATCCTTGTCCTCGAGAGCGACAAGCCCTTCGTTGAAGAGCGGGTTTCCCTGCCGCGCAACCTGCACGAAGCCGTCCTCCTGCTTTGGATCGCGCTTGGTGCTCAGAATCGTCACTTTGCGACGGCTCGTCGTGGCATACACGCCGGCGATCTGCTGGTCGCTGCCGAGCTCCTCGATCGGGATGTTCAACACCATCGTGTGCACGTTGAAGCCGCCCTGCGAGTCGAATCCTTGGCCAGGGCCGCGAAGCTTCAGCAGATCGAACACGGCCTGGATGTCAGCGTAGAACCCGTCGTCGCGCTGGCCTGCAAACGCGTCGTAGCCGTTCGACAGCTCGGCGATCGCCTGAGTCGTGTAGTGATCCAGCTCCGCCTCGGTGGCCACTCCGTCCCTCGCTATCTGCTCACCGTCATCGCCGCGGTTGTACTTCGGTGTCGCATGGCCCTGGTTGTTCGGCGGCACGATGCCCTCGCCCAATGACGTCCAGGCGCCGGTCCGGTGATCGATCTTCGTGACGCTGTAGGTCTGAATCAAGTTCTGGGCGGCGTCACCGACGTCGTTGATCACGCCGAGGTACGATTGCAGAATCGTATGGCGGTTTCTGAACGTCGTGGTGAAGCGAAACTGATAGCTGAATGTCGCTCGCCCGGCTGCGACGTCGGAGCCCGTTGCGACGTGAATCTGATACAGAACGTCGTCGTCGAAGTTGTACTTGTTGGGCCCGACTCCCGGCTCCTCGTGCGGGTACACGGCGAGCGCCGTCGTCAGGTATTTCTGCCCGTGTCGCTGGGCGACGAAGGCGTATACATCGGTCGTGTTGGCCGCATCGTCGAGAATAATCAGCGGCGCGTCCATGTGGCTGGAGGCGCGCGCCGGTGACGATGCGATCAGGAGGAACCCCGTTGCGGCCATGAGTCCGGCCGCCTTCCGTAGTGCTTCTTTCATTTCACTCTCCTTTTGTTGGTCTGAGTTCGCTTCGATATCGGCGGAGCGTGTCGAGTTCTGACGGCAGCAGTGTCATGTGGAACGCTTCTGCCCGCGCGAGCCAACGTCGCGCCTCCACGTGCCGGCCAGCCGATGCCGCGATGACGCCGGCATGCAAAAAAAGCCGGCCGTCGCCGGTGTTCGCCGCGAGCGCACGTCCCATCGCGGCGCGTGCCTCGTCAGTCCGGCCGGCCGCCTCGAGCGCCCAGGCGTGGGCGTCTTCGGTGAAGACGTCCTGGCGGACCAGCAGCTCGCGTTCGCTGAGCGTCAGCGCTTGCTGGGCGTCGATATGGCGGGTCGCGAGGAATAAGGCGAGGGTGCGGGGATCCGATTCGGCGCCGCGATTCACGAGGTCGCGCTCCACAGATTCGGCCTCGCGATTCAGGCCGCGCCGTCGCAATGTGTCGGCGAGCGCCCATTGGTATTCGGGCAAAGGATTGAGACGCGCCGCCTCGTCGAGCACGCCGACGGCGTCAGCGGCTCGGTCGAGCGCGAGCAGCACGCGGCCTCGGGTGAGCAGGGCGGCGGGATAGGCTTGCTGAAAGGACAACGCCGTATCGATGGCCTGCGCGGCTTCGCTCAAGCGCCCGCGCTGGAGCTCGTAGAGCGCGAGCCGGGTGTACGCCCATGCGACGGAATCGCGGTTGCGCGGACTTGCCGCGTCGATCGCCTTGCGGATCAGATCGATCGCGCCGTCGAGATCGCCCGTCAGCCAGCGAAGGTGCGCTGCGCGCGTGTACGACTGATAGAACGGCTTGAGATCGATCATTTTCTGATAGGCGACGGCAGCCTCCGTCAGGCGTCCTTGCTCCATCAACGCGTCCCCGAGCAGCCCGTAGTCGAGGACGAATTCACGCCTTCCAACGAGTGTCCTCGCGATGGCTTCCGCCTCGTGAAAGCGGTGGAGCTGATGCAGCGCGTGGCCGCGCAGCAACAGCGCGCTCGGATCGCCCGGGTGCCGTTGCTCGAGGCATTGGGCGACGTTGTCGGCCAGCTTGTAATCTCCGGGATCGTTCGCCGTTCGCGCTCTGGCGACGAACTGGTATCCGAGCTGCTCGAGCGCGTCTCGTGAATGCGTGTCCCGGCGCGCCCGTTCCTGCAACTCGCCGATGGCACGGTCGACGTCTCGTTCACGCGGGCCTGGCGCGAGTGCCACCTGGCAAGGTCCGGAGGTCGTGAAGGTGGCAGGCGGGCGCGAATTGGCCCGCCCACATCCACCGGCGAACGCTGCCGGTAGGATCACGGAGAGGACCAGGAGTATCTGTTGCTTCATCGGGCGCCTCCACCACACAGTCCCTACTACGGCGGAGCATGGGAAACGGATGTCGTGGTGTGCCAGCTGCCTGGTTTACACTTCCCTTCAGGGCAATCCGGCCGGGCTGTGCGTTCGTAGACTCTTATGTGGCTTTTATGGGCCGTCATCGACCGTTCGAGTGGGTTGCACCGCTGGGCGGAGGATCGCGCGAGCGATGAGGCAGCCCTCACGCGCATGGCGCAGGGCGAGGGGGACGCGGTGGCCGAGCTGTATGACCGCCATGCCCGGCCGGTCTACTCGCTGGCGTTACGGATCCTCGGCGATGTGACGGAGGCAGAGGACGTCGTACAGGAGGTCTTTTCTCAGGCCTGGCGCCAAGCCTCCCGGTACAATACGTCGCGTGGCGCAGTGGCCGCGTGGCTCCTGATGCTGGCTCGCAGCCGCGCTATCGATCGCCTGCGGGCCAGACGCGCGCGACCGAAAATTGCATCCGACGAGCACGCGGCCGACACCCTCATCGATACGGGTTTACCGGTCGACTCTCAGGTTATATCGTTCGAGCAAATCACCCGCGTGCGCGCTGCCCTCGACGAGCTGCCGATGCTGCAGAAACTCGCGATCGAGCTCGCGTACTTCGAAGGGTTGACGCACGCGGAGATCGCCGCCCGACTCGAGCAGCCGCTGGGCACCGTCAAAACGCGAATTCGTCTCGCGCTGATGAAGCTGCGCGAGGTACTGGCAGGCACGCTCTGATGACAATGAGCTCGACCGCACACGACGAGCTCCGCGAGCAGGCGGCCGCCTACGTACTTGGCGCATTGACGCAGGCTGAGCGCGAGGCGTTCGAGGCCCACGCAGCCACGTGCGTCGAATGCAAGGCCGAGGTCCAATCGCTGTCGTCGGTGGCGGAGGGGCTGGCGCACGCCGTGCCGCAGCACGAACCCTCATCGCTGCTGCGCGCGCGCGTGCTGGCGTCAGTCAGCGGGACGTCCGCGACCGCAGCGCCGGGGACGCCCGGTGTCGCGTCGGCGCGCGTCTTCGCGCCCTGGCTGGCGACAGCCGCCTCGCTGGCGCTGGCGGTGGCACTCGGTGGCTACGCCGCAACACTGCGCGGCCGCGTCGGCGTTCTGGAGTTGCGGCTGCACGACGCGACGCAACGCGCGTCCGAGAGCGAGCGTCAGATTGCGGATCTGCGTCGCACGGCCGCCGCCGCACAGTCGCAGGTCGCGGTGCTCGCCGCGCCTGATCTCGTGCGAATCGATCTTGCCGGCCAGCTGCGCGCGCCGCAGGCCTCCGCGCGCGCGTTCTGGAGCCGATCGCGGGGCCTTGTTTTCACGGCTTCGAACCTGCCTCCCCCTCCTGCCGGCCGGACCTATCAGTTGTGGATCCTCACCGCCCACCCTGCGCCCATCAGCGCCGGCTTGTTCAAACCCGATCCACAAGGTCGGGTGGCGGAGGTGTTCGAGACACCGCCCGATCTTCCAAAGCCGACAGGTATGGCTGTCACGATGGAGCCCGATGGCGGCGCGCCGTCACCGACGGGCGAGAAATACGTCGTCGGACTCTAGTGTTCCGAGTCAGAAGATCGTTGCCGAAATCCCGGCGCGCGGCGCCCGGCTGGCAAGGCGCGACGACCGAGAATACTGGGCGTATTTGAAGGAGGAGCAACGCCGCCAGCCGGGATGCCCCGCCCGGGAGTTCGGTGACGAATTTCTGACTCGGGACACTAGCATCGCGCCTTGGCCACCGCTCGCGGGCCGGAAAGAATACGACTAGAAAGGACCAGACGTGAAATTCATGTTGATGATGCACGCACCGCGCTCGGGATGGGAGACAGCCGGCATTGGCACGTGGCCACAGGAAGACATCAAGGCGCACATCAGTTTCATGCATCGTTTCAACAAGGAGCTCAGGGAAGCGGGCGAGCTGGTGGGCGCCGAGGGGCTCGCCGGACCGGAGCAGGCAAGGGTCGTGCGCGCTCGGGAGGGCGGCGGGCCTGAGGTGACCGATGGACCATTCGCGGAGGCCAAAGAGTTTCTCGCGGGCTACTGGATCGTCGACGTCGAGAGCCGCGAACGCGCCTACGAGATTGCGGCGCGGGCGTCGGCGGCGCCGGGAAAAAGCGGCGTCCCGTTGAACATGCCGATCGAGGTGCGAGAAGTGATGAGCGCACCGCCCGTGGACCTGTGACGGCCGCGTCCTCCCTCACGGAGGACTTCAGGGGCGAGAACCTGCTGCGCGAGCTTGCGCCGCAGGTTCTCGGCGCAGTGATCCGGCGCTTCCGGCGCTTCCGCGATTTCTCCGCCGCTGAGGACGCGGTGCAGGAGGCGCTCCTTGCGGCGGCTGTCCAGTGGCCGGAGGCGGGCGTACCCGAGAACCCGCGCGGCTGACTGATCCAGGTCGCCTCGCGCCGGATGACCGACCATCTGCGCACCGAGCTGGCCCGGCGGC
>JBBQEJ010000130.1:0-14790 GCA_038320555.1 Vicinamibacterales bacterium
GGGGTGTTCATGGACCCTCGCGGGTGCACCTTCGAGGATTGCGGTCACTGGCGGCACCGGCAGCGGTACCGGCACAATCAATCTCACGGTGAGCGCCAACACCGGCGCCGCGCGTGCCGCGACGTTGTCGCTTGGGGGCCAGTCGATTTCGGTCACACAGGCGGCGGGCGGGGCGGCATGCCCCTACGCCCTCAATCCCACAAGCCTGAGTCCGACCGCGGCGGGCGGATCCAGCACGGTCGCCGTCACCACCACGGCCGGGTGTACTTGGACGACCACAGGCGCGCCGGCGTGGATTACCGTGACTGGCGGGAGCGGCACGGGCAACGGATCGCTCACCCTCGCGGTAGCGGCCAATACGGGGGCCGCCCGCGCGGCGACACTGACGATTGCCGGCCAGTCATTCGCCGTCACGCAGGCAGCGGCCGGGCCGACATGCGCTTACGCCATCAATCCTACAAGCGTCAGTCCGACCGCGGCCGGCGGCTCGACGACCGTCGCCGTGACAACGACCGCCGGGTGCGCGTGGACGACGAGCGGAGCGCCGGCGTGGATTACCGTCACGGGCGGCAGCGGCACCGGCAACGGGTCGGTCACCGTCGCGGTGGCGGCCAACACAGGGGCCGCACGCAGCGCGACGCTGACAATCGCAGGACAGTCATTCACCGTGACACAGGCCGCGCCGTGCAGCTACAGCATCAATGCCACCAGCTTCAGTCCACCCGCGGCTGGGGGGTCCGCTGCCGTCGCCGTGACCACGACTGCCGGGTGCACGTGGACGACCACGGGCGCGCCGGCGTGGATAACCGTCACGGGCGGCAGCGGCACGGGTAATGGGTCGGTCACGGTCGCGGCGGCGGCCAACACCGGAGCCGCGCGCAGCACGACGCTCACGATCGCAGGTCAGTCATTTACCGTCACTCAGGCAGCGGCGTGCTCGTACAGCATCAATCCGACCAGCTTCAATCCGCCCGCGGCCGGCGGGTCCACCACCGTCGCCGTAACTGCGACGGCGGGATGCACCTGGACGACGAGCGGCGCGCCGGCATGGATAACCGTCACGGGGGGCAGCGGCACCGGCAACGGGTCGGTCACCGTCGCGGCGGCGGCCAACACGGGGGGCGCACGCAACACCACCCTGACGATCGCGGGTCAGTCATTCACTGTGACTCAGCCAAAACCATGACAGGTGCCTTCCGGTGTTCACGCCGCGGGTTCGAACCTGCGGGAACAATGTCGTGTCGATGAAGCGATTACTCCCGGTCCTGACGCTCACGCTGTCGTTCGCCTCGCCGCACGCGGCGCAGGCCCAAACCGTCTCGGATGTCATCGCCTTCCTGATGACGAATCAGTCCGTGCAGACATCCAACTTCGAACGCGACCGCGCGGCCGCCGAAACGGCGCGCGACACCATCACCGAGGCGTTGCTCGTCAACCTGACGTCTGTGCCCCTTGCCACTTCGTCCAGTGGTTTTCTTTATCGCTTCAATCCGCAGCTTGGGACCGTTGAGCGAGCGACCGAGACCTTCGGCGGGTTTTTCGTCGAGCGGGCGTTGACGGCCGGAGGAGGCCGCGTGTCGATCGGCTTTTCGACGGCGACCGCAGCGTTCAACCGGCTGGACGGCAAGAACCTCCGCGACGGGACGCTGGTGACCATCGCAAATCAGTTCAGGGACGAGGCGGCCCCGTTCGATCAGGAGCTTCTGACACTCCGGATTCGCAGTGTGACGACGACATTCAACGCCAGCGTCGGGGTCAGCAGCCGACTCGAGCTCGGTGCGGCAGTACCGATTGTCAGGCTGATGCTCGACGGCTCGCGCGTGAACATCTATCGCGGCACCACCTTCGCGCAGGCTGCCGGCTCCGCCACGGCGAGCGGGCTCGGGGACGTGGCGTTGCGGGCGAAGTACCAGCTCCTGAGCGCCCCCGGCGGTGGTGTCTCGGTCGCGACGGAAGTGCGGTTGCCCACGGGTGACGACAAGAATCTTCTCGGCGCCGGATCAACGGCGGTCCGGGTTCTCGGAATCGGCTCAATCGAGCGGGGCAACGTGGCCCTCCACGTCAATGGCGGCGTGCTGCGGGGCGGCGTCTCGAACGAATGGACAATCGCGGGCGGGGCGTCGGCTGCTGTGAATTCGCGCGTGACGATGGTTGGCGAGGTGCTCGGACGGCGCCTGTCAGATCTGCGGGGTATCGAACTGATCTCGGCGCCACATCCAACGATTCCGGGCGTTGATACGCTGCGGCTCTCCGCCGGCCCGGCCGGCCAGGCGCTCCTCGATGCGCTGGCGGGAGTCAAGTGGAACGTCGCCGGGAGGATAGTGCTCGACGCGCACGTCAGATGGGCGGCGCTGAATCACGGCTTGACGGCGCCATTCACTCCGACGATCGGCTTCGAGTATTCGTTCTGATCTCTCAGCGCACTTCCGCCTTTACGATCTGCCACGAACCCCCGGCATTCTTCAATACGAAGTTCCAGGTGCGATTCTGTTCGCGGGCGCTCCCGCCGCCAATCTTCGGCCGCCACATTGCAGTGCCCGCACATGTGGCGCGCCCTGCCGCGCCTGTGACCTGCACATCGCAGCGATCGAAAGTCACCTGCTGCGCATCGAGCGCGCTGAAGGCTCTCCTCAATCCCCCCTGGTCCACGGTCGGCCAGACGGCTCTCACCGCGGCGGCGTCGAGATCGGTGTAGGCGTTCGCATACTTCGCCAGCGCGGCGCGCACCGCCGCGGCTTCGTTGACCGATTCAACCGGTGATGCGGTCTTTTCGGTGACCGGTGGCCTGGTTGCTGTCGACGTTGCTGTCGACGTGACGACTGGCGCTTCCCCAACCGCTACCGCCGGTGGTGGTATCGGCTTGTCGACGGCCGGCTCTCGAGGTGCAGGCGCGGCCGCAATCTCTTTGAGGGGGACCGGGGCCGGCGCAGTGGCTGCAGCAGTGTCGACACGCGCCGGGGCCGGAGCCGGGTCGGGTCGCGAGGCTGAGGGGGTGAGGATTGCCGGTGGCTTCACGACGTCCGCCTCTTTTCGCGAGATCGAGTTCGCAGGAGATGCGGGGGCAGTCGAGACGGCCGGGCCTTCGTCATCTGCCCTCGGCGCGGACGGCGGCGCAGGCTTTTCACTGTCGGGTTGCAACCCTGACGTGCCGAGAGGGCTCTCTCCGACAGGTGACGGTAACGCGGCATCGGCGCGGACCGGCGAGACGGACTGGCTCAGGGGCCGCCCCGCCACCCATCCGATCGCGAATCCCGCGATGACCGACAGAGCGCCCACCCGAGCGAGCCACCTCCGCTGCGGTCGAGCCCGCTGCGGTCGAGCTATGGCCGCTGTGGACCGGTTCAATTCCTCCAGCAGGGGTGCGGTTGCCCGCCGCTTGGGCGGCACGACCCGCACAGTCGCGGTGCTCAACAGACTGGTTTCTACAGGAAACCGTCTGGCGTTTTCCTCGTCGATTGGAAGGATCGGGATCAGTTCGATCTGTTCGACCCTGAAGTCGCGGGGAGGTTTCGATGAAGCAACGGCACTTCGTTGGGCCACGCACTGGATCTCCAGTTCGTCGGCAAAGAGGAGGTCCGTTTCATCGCGTCCATTGGTTTGGGACGTGGAGTGGTTCATCGGACGTCGCGGGTGCTTCTCGGTTTCCATGGTCCTGCGGCAATCAGCCCCATCGGACGGGGCCGGGCACTGTATCGCTCTCTTCATGCATACCACATGCTGGATGTGATTGAAGCTCGACCGCGAGAACCTACCACGGATTCACAGGGAACGAGGCAACGGAGTTTTTACCAAGAGCTAGCGGAATTAACAGAGCAACACCTATTGCCTCTGTTAACTCTGTGATGAAAAACTCCGTTACCTCCAATCGTGCAGAATATGATAGACGCCAGACGATGGCAATCCGGACGTTCACGACCGATCGCGGCGACGACGGACGACGGATCGATCTGGTCCTTCGTCGCCATCTTGCCGGCGTCGAGGCGGCTACCCGGACGCGTGTCCAGCGCTGGATCGAGGACGGCGCCGTCACCGTCAACGGTCGTCGAGCCTGTAAGACCGCCAGCCGAATCGGGCTGGGCGACGTCATCGCAATCGCGATACCCCACGCCGCGGACGCTACTCGATCGACGATGCAGGCGGAGCGGGGCCACCTCGATATTCTCTTTGAAGACGATTATCTGCTCGCAATCAACAAGCCCGCGGGCGTCGTCGTACACCCCACCCACGCGCACACGACAGGAACGTTGATGAACGCGCTCCTGTGGCATGCGCGGCGGTGGGCGTCCACTCACCGGCCTTCGATCGTCGGCCGGCTCGACAAGCTGACCTCCGGCATCGTCCTCGTCGCCAAGACACCGGCCGTGCACGCTGCTCTGCAGCGAGCCCTGGCGGCATCTGCCAGTGAGAAGGATTACCTTGCGGTTGTCTATGGCCGTGTCAACATCGCCGAGGGCCGGATTGCGCTGCGTCTCAGTCGCGATCGCGTCGATCGACGCAAGGTCGCCGCATCGGAGCACACGGGCGCGGAGAGTCTCACCCGGTTCGTGCGCCTCGGCCGGGTGCGAGCCCCGCGTGTCGGGCTGACGCTGCTGCGATGCCGGCTGATGACCGGCCGCACGCATCAGATCCGCGCGCATCTTGCCGCGCGCGGATGGCCAATTGTCGGCGACCCGGTGTACGGGCAACCGCGCTGGAGGCGGATTGTGGATCCGCATCTTGCGGATTCGTTGCGCGCATTTCCACGCCAGGCCCTTCACGCGTGGCGCCTCGCGTGTGCTCATCCCGTCACACGCTCGCGGCTGGATGTGGAGGCTCCGCTACCCCTGGACATGCGGGGGTTGCTCGACAGCGCAGATCTCGGGTGTCTTCTCGAGGCGGAGTACGCGAGAGGCAGCGGAGGGATTTCACCACAGAGGCAGCAGAGATAACGGAGCCAAATAACAGTTGCTCTGTCGAGTGCGTTAACATGGGCGAGCGCCCACGAGGCCGCTCACGAACGATGGCGCAGTTCAATCACTGCGTGCGCTTGGTGGCGCGAATGGTTACGCGAATCTGTTCGACAAGCGCTTCGCGGTCCGCCCGCATCTCGTCGTTCATCACGACAACCCGCAGGTGGTCCGGCGCCTCGCGACGAAGGCGCGAGGCGGCATCCGCGTCGGCGACGATGACGTCGGGGCGGAGTCCTCGCATGACGCGCAAGGCGTCTTCGACGGTGCCGCTCGTCGTGACAGCAAACCGGAGCTTGGCGAGAACCGCCTCGGATTGCGCGACGACGGTATCGCCGTCACCGACGAGGAGGACGAGTGGCGCAAAGCCGCCAGGGTCGGCGCCGCGTCGTCCACCACGTGGCTGCCTACGGCGGTCGGATAGACGTCGGTGGTTAGGTGTCTGTGGCATTGGTCCAGATAATAGTCCGCAATCCCTCATCCTCAATTGCTAAATTCCCGGGCTCACATTCCGGCAGAGCCAAGCCAAGCCGACCTCAACAGGGCTCCGGCACGGTGCGTGCACACTTCAGAATGTGACCTTTCTGGAACGCAGACAAGGCTTCGGCGCAGCATCCATAGACCGTCGCAAGTCCTATGTAGACGTCGTGGAGCGCGTTCTAGGTAATGCGCTTCCCTCCGTCGCGCCGATCGGCTCTCGGCGATTTGTGACCCGCCTCACCGCCAGCCTGTGGACGGGCTCGACGATATCGGAGATTTACGTGTCCGTCCTCGAGCGCCCCAACCACCGCCGCGGACAGTAGATCGTTATCGCCTCGCCGGCTGCCGGTCGTTCATGACGAACGCCCACAGCGTATCCCCCGCACCCACGATGACGTACTGGCTGCCATCGAGCTCGTACGTGATGGCGCCGTTACTGACAGACGCGTTGAGTCCGGCATGCCACAGCGGCTCCCCGGTCGTCGCGTTGAGCGCGACGAGATCGCTCGACGCGCCGCCGCTGAAGAGCAGGTTGCCCGCGGTGCTGAGAAGTCCCGCGCGCGAGCCGCCTTCCCACACGTGGCTCCACTTGACTTTGCCGGTCTTGTAGTCGATTGCCTGCAGCATCGCTTCGCTCCATCCGCCGCGATCGGTGCCGCCCCAGCCCATGGGATTGTCGCCCGGGTCATAAATATAAAACACGCTGTACGCGCGCGTCGCGTTGACATAGAAAAGCCCGGTCTGCGGGCTGAAGCTGGGCGGCGGCCAGTTTGCCGCGCCGCCCTGGTTCGGCGATACGAGCACGCCATCGATCTGCGGGTGCTTTTTCGGGTTCGGTACCGGCTGGCCCTTTTCGTCGTACCCGGAAGCCCAGTTGGTCTTGACGTACTCCGACGAGACGATTGCCGTGCCGTTGGTCCGATCGAGCACGAAGAAATGACCGTTGCGGGCCGCCTGTGCGACGAGTTTCCGCGTTTGGCCGTTGATCTGGCCATCGAAGAGCACCGCTGTCTGCGTCGAATCCCAATCGTGCGTGTCGTGCGGGGAAGACTGGAAGTACCAGTTCATCTTCCCGGAATCAGGATTGAGCGTGACGATCGATGCGGTGAACAGGTTCGCCCCCGCACGGTTGACGTGCGCAATGACCGGCTGCGGATTTCCGGTGGTCACGTACATCTGGTCCAGTTCCGCGTCGTAGGTGAACGGCTGCCACGTCATGCCGCCGCCGTGTTTCATCGCGTCCTCGTTCGGCCACGTCTCCGATCCGGGCTCGCCTTTCTTCTGGGGCACGACATACCAGCGCCACTGCATCTCGCCGGTCTCAGGATCGTGCGCCTGGACATAGCCGGGCACATCGAGATCGTCGCCGCTGACACCCACCATCACGTGGTTCTTGACGATGAGCGGCGCCACCGAGCCGTAGTAGAACTGGTCGAGGTCGCAGATCGGCTTGTGCCAGCGTTCGGTGCCGTCCTTGATGTTCAGGGAAACGAGATTGCAGTCCGGCGTCTCGAAGAACAGCCGCTCGCCGAGCACCGCGGCACCGCGATTGCCGATGTGGATGCCTCCTTTGGATTGCCAGGCGAAGTGCCAGATCTCGCGCCCCGTGCGTGCATCGAGCGCCCAGACATGATCGGGCGCCGTGAGGTACATGATGCCGTTGATCTGCAGCGGCGTGCCCTTGATGCTTCCCACGTTGCTCGAGCCTGCACCCGGATTCACGCGGTAGACCCACGCGAGGCTGAGCGCGCTGACGTTGCCGTCGTTGATCTTCGTGAGCGTGCTGAAACGCCGGCCGGTATAGTCGCCGTTGTAGCTCGGCCAGGAGTCGGTTCCCGGCTTCAGGAGTTTCGCCGGGTCGAGGCCGGTCTGTGCCGTCCCGACGAGGACGGCCGCACAGGCCAGGCCGCAGGCGAGCAGCGCAACGCGTCTCATTTCAACGTCTCCAGATAAGCAACCACGTCGTGAATGTCTTTGTCGGTGATGGTGTCGAGCAGCGCGTGATGGGCGGCGAGCGGATCGTCTTTCACCACCTTGACGCCCGGACCGCGCTTGAACGTCCGATACGCGCCCGACGCGTCGCGCAGCGACACGTTGAAGTCGTCCAGCAGCACCAGCATGCCGGTCACCGATTCACCTGAGGCGGGTGTGACGGTCACCTTGACGGCGCTCGCGGGCGGAGGCCCGCCGGTGCGCCCCCGGCCTCCGCGTCCGCCGCCAGGAAAGAGGAAGCGCTGTTGCAGATCAATCGGCTCGAACCGGCCGCCGATGCCCGCGAGGTTCCCGGCCGCCGCGGAGTGGCAGGTCGCACACTTGCCCGGCCCATTGAAGAAGACCGCGCCGGCCTTGGCATCGCCGGTCAGGACGTTCTGGGCCTGGAAAATTGGAGATCCGCGGAACGAATCGTTCACGCGCTGGCGGAGGAAGTGCGCGAGATTGACCACCTGGTCGTCTGTGAGCGTCGTCGCGGCCCCACCGCTCTGCATCTTATGGCCACGTTTCAGGAACGGACCAAGCTCGCTGCCGTATCGATCCCGCAGCACCACGAGCGACCGGGTGAGGTTCGGACCGTTGGCCGTACCACGCGCCTGGGTGCCGTGGCAATTGATACACTCGGCGGCCCAGAACGTCCTTCCCGCATCCGCCAACGCCGCATCCACATAGGGCGCATCCCCGGGACCAGCCCCCATGACGCCTCCGCGCGACCGGCCGCCTCCAGCGGGCGGCGGCGTCTGCGCGCCGCCGCGGCCGCCGGCGGGAGGCTGCGGGGCTTGTGCGGCAATGATCGACACCGTCGCGGCGAGGCCGAGCGCCGCTATCCATACAAGCGAAGTGAACGCGTTACGCATGGGTATCTTCTCCGGACGGAGCATCATACATTTGGAGGTAACGGTTTCACAACGCAGTCGGAGATAACGGGCGATGTCGGAGAGAACGGTTTTCACAACGAAGGAACGAAGTGAACCGTCTCCGTTTACTTCGTTTCTTCGTTGTGAGCCTTCGTTCTCTTCGTCCTCTCCCTCTCCGTCGCCTCCGGGCTGAGGTCGACCTCGAGCAGATCGCCGATGCGATCGATGCTGATGTCGGCGGCGGGATATCGCCGCAGGATGTCCGGGTCGTGTGCGTAGTGCCCCTGACGGGGAAACACCGTCGTCACCCGATCCCCCCACCCTGCCTTGAACGCGGCGAGCAGCCGCAGCTTGTCGTCCACGATCACGTAGTGCTCCGCCGGAAACCGCCGCTCCACGTCCTCGAGCTCCAGCTCCTTGTGCACGTAGATCAGGACGTTGCCGTCAACGGCCTCCAGCAGGCCGGAGCGTTCGATCTTGCGCGGCTGAAAGACTACGTCGCCGTCGGTGAGAATCACGACCGGCCCCCACCCTTTCAATCGATCGATGACGTCGAGCGAGTTGGGAAAGATCCGGTTCGCGAACGGGTAGTTGATGAGATACAGCGAAACCTGGAGCACCTTCATATCGCGCGGATGGTCGGACCGATACCCCTGGAGCGCGCCCAGGTAGTCGGCATAGCCCAGCTCGGCCCGCAGACGATCGAAAATTGTCCAGTAGTGCTGCTGGGACTCGTGGCCGACCGTCTCGTCCAGGTGGCGCATCAGGTCGGCGATGAGGCGGTCGCTGTCGAAGAGCGTGTTATCGACGTCGAGGAGGTACACAACGGCCGGGCGCATTGGCCAACAGTAGCAGGTTGTGCTGATTGCTGATCGCTGATTGAACGCCGTCAATCAACAATCAGCAATCAACAATCAGCAATTCCCTTACCCTTCGTGCAGATACGCTTCTTCGCCGTGCAGGCTGATATCGAGCCCGGCGCTTTCGTCCTGTTCGGTGGCCCGAAGCGGCGTGACGAGGCTGATGACCTTCAGCAGCACGAAGCTCACGACGCCGCTGTAGACCGCAACGGCCAGCACCGCGGACGTCTGGATGACGAGTTGTTGCGGATTGCCGAACAAGGCGCCGTCGGCCACCCCGTTCCACGTCTTCTCCGCAAATACCCCCGTCAGCAATGCGCCGACCGTTCCGCCCACGCCGTGCGCCGCCACGACGTCGAGTGAATCGTCGAGCGACGTCTTCACGCGCACCATCAAGGCGAGATAGCTGGGAACCGCGGCGATCGCGCCCAGCGCAATCGCGCTCATCGGGCTGATGAATCCGGCGGCCGGCGTGATCGCGACGAGGCCGACCACAATCGCGGTCGCGGCGCCCACGGCCGTGGGCTTCCGCGATCGGAAGGCGTCGAGGAACGTCCAGACCAGCAGCGTGGCGGCCGGTGCCAGCATCGTCGTCACGAATGCCAGGCCCGCGATCGGGGAGGCCGCAAGGGCGCTCCCGGCATTGAACCCGAACCAGCCGAACCACAGCAGCCCGGCGCCAAGGAGTGTCAGGGGAATGCTATGCGGCAGCAGCGACGACGACGGATACTCCTGCCGCTTGCCGACCAGGACGGCCGCGACGAGCGCGGCGACGGCGGCGTTGACATGGACGACCGTGCCGCCTGCGAAATCGAGCGCGCCCCATTTTGCCAGCCAGCCTCCGCCCCATACCCAGTGCGCGACCGGGCTATACACGAAGATCGCCCAGAGGCTGATGAAGAGCACGTAAATCGAGAAACGCATCCGCTCGACGATTGCGCCGGAGATCAGCGCGGCGGTAATGATGGCAAAGGTCCCCTGGTAGGCCATGAAGAGCACGTGGGGAATCGTTCCCTGCGGCTCGAGGTTCACGCCGTGCAGGAACATGCGGGACAAATCGCCGACCCATGCGCCGCCGGTCGAGAACGCGAGTGAGTATCCGACAAGGGCCCAGAGGATGCCGACAAATCCCAACGAGACGAAGCTCATCATCATCGTGTTGAGCGCGTTCTTCGATCGGACGAGTCCGCCGTAGAAGAACGCCAGGGCGGGCGTCATCAGCAGCACCAGCGCCGTGGCGACGAGCATCCACGCCGTGTCGGCCTGGTTGATGGCTGGCGGCGCCGCCGCCTGGGCGCTCGCGACGTCCGGACAGGCGACGAGTCCGACCATGCCGAGTACGAATGCGTTCTTCAGAATCCTGTGCCTTGCAGTGCTCATCCTGCGCTCCTTGCGTGCGGGTTTATCTTCGGGAACGCCGCGCGTCCCGGAATCAGTTCACGTCGCGGGCTCCGGTGCGAATGTTGTAGCTGTGTTCGACGGGCAGCACGAACACACGGCCATCACCGATCTCACCGGTCCGCGCGGCGCGAATGATCGCTTCGATGACCTCGTCGACGACTTCGTCCGGCACCACCACTTCGATCTCGACCTTCGGCAGCAGCGTGACGCTGTACTCCTTACCCCGGTACACAGCCGTGTGCCCTTTCTGGCGTCCATGGCCACGCACGTCGGTGACGGTCATGCCGGCGATGTTCAGCTTCTCGAGCGCATCGCGGACATCATCCACCTTGTGCGGGCGCAGAATGCTCTTCACGAGTTTCATGGTTTCTCCTTCGTCCGATGTGAGTTCCTGTGTCGCCCGGCGGCGTTCCGGGCGGCCACAGTTTTACCACCACCGGGAGACGCGCGCTAATCGAGCAGACAGAGTAAGGTCCCGCAGGGCACTGCAGGCGAAGAGAGCACGTTACAGGGAGAGGTGGGTGGCGAGGTGATACGACGGCAACGTCGTGACCGAGCGAGATCCGTACGCCGGACGCGCGTTCAGAGAGCCCAGAGTCCTGCCGGAGGCGGGTTGCAGCCAGACGGCCGACTCGATGCGCTGCGACCCGGCGTCGCGATCGCGGCGGCTTCCCCGCATCTCGAGGGACTGGCCGCGGCACGCAAGTCCTGCGACGTGCTTTTCGTCGCGGCGATCGCCGATGCCCCGGTGCAGAGGGGGCGCCAACGCGCCCGCGGCGATGCACCAGAGGACGAGCAGGGCAATTGTTCTCAGCATTGCTCGCAACTGCTCCGTTCAGATGTCGCGCTCGCCCGTCCGGATGTTGTAGCCCTGCTCGACCGGCAGCACGAAGACCCGCCCGTCGCCAATTTCACCGGTGCGTGCCGCCGCGGCGATCGCCTTGATCGCATCGTCGACCATATTGTCCGGCACGACGACCTCGATCTCCACCTTCGGCAGCAGGCTGACACTGTACTCTTTACCGCGGTATACGGCGGTATGCCCCTTCTGGCGGCCGTGTCCGCGCACGTCACTCACCGTCAGGCCGGAGATGCTCAGTTTGTCGAGCGCATCCCTGACTTCTTCGACTTTGTTCGGCCGGATGATGGACTTAATGAGCTTCATCGCCATCCGCCAGTACCTTTTCGAGCCTCAGGCCGAGCGCGTGCAGCTCCGCGTCCGCCACCTTGGCGCCTTTCTTCGTGACGTGAAGGACATCGATCGCCCGCTTGCCTTCGGTGGCAATGAGCACGAGGTGGACGTCACATCCCTCACCTGAAATCGCCCGGCTGATCCGGTGCAGCAGTCCCGGCGCATCGTCTGCCACGATCTCGAGCACGGTGTACTTGCGCGAGTGCGCGTTATCGACGTGCACGATGGCGGGAGTACGCTTGCGCCGTCGATGGAGAACACTCTTGAGGCGGCCGCGAAGGAGCGCCGTGACGTCGGCGCGTCCCGCCACGGTGTCTTCGAGCATGCGGCAGATGTCCTCGGTCGCCGCGGCGTTCTGTTCCAGAAAGCCTTCTTCATCGGTGAACTGGAAGACGTCGAGGACCAGGCCGCCCGGCGTGGTCATCGCCTGCCCACGATGGATGTCCATGCCGAAATAGGAGAGAACTCCGGAGATGTTTGAGAAGAGGAACGGTTTGTCGAGGGTGACGATCGTGATGTCCCAGACGTCGTCGTACTTTTCGAGAAACGTGTGGACTTCGTCAGGGCCTATACCGCGCGCGAGGCGGACGTGACGGTAGACCGCGCCGGGCCCGAAGCTGGAGAGATACCGGCGCGGCAGGCCCCCGAGAAAGCGTAGAAGCTCGGCCTCGGAGATGTCAGCCGGACGACCCGCGACCAGCGCCGACAAGCCTGCGGGATCTTTTTCGACGAGTTCATCAGCATACCCGAGCGTGAGGCGATTGTACGTGTCCACGTACACGCGCCAGAGGACGTCTTCTTTCCAGGGCGTCAGCGTCTCAGGACTGACCGCGCCGATGTCCACGAGCGTCATCAGACACAGCAGCTTCAGATGTTCCTCGGTGCCGACGAGATTGGCAAACGCTGCGATGATGTGGGGATCGTCCGAGTCGCGCCGGAACGCGACCTGCGACATCTGGAGGTGCTCGCGAATCAGGAACTCCACCGTCAGCCGGGCCTCGCCGTCGATTTCGAGCCGGTCGAGCATGCCTTGCGCGAGCCGAAGGCTCTCCTGTGCATGATCGGCTTCACGCCATTTGCCCACATCGTGGAAGAGCAGCGCCAGGGTCAGAAGCTCCGGATTGTGCGCTTCATTCAGGAGAGAGCCGAAGCGAAAGCGGCCGGGATTCGGCGGATCGAAGAGCGACTCGAGGCCGCGGATCGCCAGCAGCGTGTGCTCGTCGACGGTGTACTTGTGGTAGAAGTCCCGGACGACCCGGCAGTGTATCTTTGCGAACTCGGGAAAAATCCGGTTCAGCAGTCCGGAGTCGTGCATCTCGGACAACCGCGCGTACAGACCCCGGCGGGGCGTCAGCAGCTTGAGGAGTTGCAGCCGCTCCCCTTCGGTTGAGACGAAATCGTCCGCAGTCCAGCGACCGACGTTGTCGGCGATACATGCGAGCACCTGGGGCGAGACGGCGCAGCCGTGGTGGAGCGCGATGCGAAAGGCCTCGAGCCACAGAGACGGCTGGACCGCCGCGCGCTGCAGGTCGAGAAACCGTACGCCTTCCGCGGTCACTTCGAATTGACGTCCCACGCGGCGGACCGTCCCATCGGCCGTCGGAGGCCGGACGGCGCGCTCCGCCGATTCGAGGCTGCGGACCACGCCGCGCGCGCGCAGAAAGTATTCCCCCATGAGCGCTTCGACCCGGTGATGCGGTTGGGAGCCCGCACAGCCGAGCGTTTCCGCGACCTTCTCCTGCAGTTCGTGCGTGAGATGATTCAGATCGCGGCCACTGTGGAGATGGAGGACGGACCGGATCCGCAGCACGAAGTCTTCCGCTTCGTCCATCCGGCCTGTCGCGGCGCCATTCTCGCGCGAGGCCGCGTCAGGCCGCAGGAGACGGATGTGCCTGACGGCCACAATATCGCGGAGTCCGCCAGGCGCACTCTTGACGTCCGGCTCGAGCTGATACAGGGTGTTGTTGAATTCCTGATGGCGCTCGGCGACGAGGGCCAGGAGCGGGTCGAGCGCGCTGCGCATGTAGCGCGGATCGAGCACCCGCGCCGTCAGCCGGTCGAACACCAGCTTGTCCCCGGCGATTCTCCGAAGATCGAGGAGCGCGAGGAGGAATTCCGGGTTCGTGACGTCGGGCTCGCCGAAATCCGAGAGGTCACGGACATGGTGGCCGAGCGACAGCCGGAGATCCCACAGGGGCTGCAGCACCCCATTGACGAACCGCTCTTCCGTCACGCCGATCGGTCCGCCGAACACGATCAGCAGATCGATGTCTGAATGCAGGCACAGCGCCTCGCGGCCGTACCCGCCGAGCGCACAGACGGCCAGCGGCGTCGGGGTGAGCGCGCTGGCCGCCTCGACCACCATCCGCACCACGCCGTCCATGCGGCCGGCGTACTGCGCGGCAGCGTCGCGGCCCGCCCGCCCGCGACGCGCTTCGCGGGCATAGTCTTCCTGAGCCGCCGACAACATCGCGGCCGGTGTATTCCCGCGATCCTGATCGCGCTCGGTCGTCCCGGCCATTGTCGCTCCCGGTGTGGCGTTCCCCTTGACTACCATCAGGAGCCTACTTCATCCGGCGCACCGAACGTCCACCGGGTGTGATCGTCCGTTCTGCACGATGCAACAGCGTCACTAGTAGGAGTAGGTGAAGCCGATGAGCGTGACCGGCTTGAACCGGTCGTTGTCGTTCAACAATTTCAGGTTGTCGCCGAGCCACATGAAATCGACGCCGCCGTGAGCTTCCAACGTACCGCTCTTGCCCGATATCACCGGCACACTCAGCGACAAACCCGTATCGAAGTAGCCAAAGTGATTGTCGCCGGTCGGCCCCTCGTAGTAGTTATGCACGCTCAACCCGGTCTTCACCGGAATGGCCAGCGTCGCTTTGGGGGCGAGCTTCACCGTCGGACGAACGCCGAGCTCGAGATAGGTGCCCTTGCGCAATCCGCCATCTGCCTGGCCATCGCCAAGCTCGAACGCGAGCACGATCTTGGGAGAGAAGGGGAACGCGCTCTTGCTGTCGTCAATCGCCAGGGTGCCAGCGAGCTCCTGGACCGTCGCA
>JBBQEJ010000131.1:0-14766 GCA_038320555.1 Vicinamibacterales bacterium
GCGGTCGTGATACCGGTGCCCGCGATGGTCGAACAGCCGTTCGCACCAGGGCCGCCGGGGCACTTCCACCAGTTGCCGGTCGCGCTGATCGTCCCGGCGCCGATGTTGTCAATACCGACATCGCCGAAGAACGAGTTGAAGTGCGCCGTGATCGTCGAGGCGGCCACGACGTTGATGCCGATGTCGATGCCTTCGCGCTTGAACACGTTCTGAGCGATCACGATTCCGGTCAGCGGAACCACGGGACTGAAGATCGAGATGCCGGTGGGGACGGTCGTGCCGGGGTCGCCGTCCGGACCGTTGCCGGAGATCTGGTTACCCATGATCAGGTGGTCGTTCAGGCTCTGGAACGGCGCGTGCGTGTGCAGCGCGACGCCCGGCAACGCATTGTCGGTCAGGATGTTGTTCACCACGACGTTGCCGTTGTTCTGCCCGCCCGGAGGGCCGGTGAAAAGGCCAACGCCCGCGCCCTCCCCCGTGACCAAGCCATTCCGCGCTGAGGTGTTGCCGATCACGGAGATGTGGTAGATCCCGAGCGATGGATCGGTTGGTCCCAGATTGAAGTGATGCGAGGCGATCGTGATCCCGCAATCGTATGGATTGTCCTCCACGATATTCGCGGAGATCAGGTTGTCGTGATTGGGGCCCGTATCGTCGCTGATCAGTATGCCACCCGCGTTGTGATGCACATGATTTTCGGACACGATCGAATGATGCACGCCGCTCAGGTGGATGCCTTCGCCGCAGTCGAAATCCTCACCGGGCTTGAAGTAGGGCGGCAGCGGGGGGCACGTGAGTGTGGCGATATCCAGACTCTTGTCGTTGCCGGTGACGTTGTTGTTCGAGATCGTCACGTCCGATGCGTTGGTCACCACAATCCCCTGCGCGTTGGCGTTCTGCACGGTGAAGCCGCTCACGATCACATGCGCCAGGCCAGGGTTCCCGTGGCCGTCCACGTTGACGCCGTTCAGCAGTCCCGTGGCATCGATGGTCGTGTTCTTCGGGCTCTGTCCCAGGAGCGACAGCGGTTTTCCGATGACGACGTCTTCATGATAGAAGCCGCTGGCGACCCGAATCACGTCGTTGGGCGCCGCGGCGGCCACGGCGGCTCCGATCGTCGTCGAACATCCGCCGTTTCCGGAGGCGTCGACACACCGCTCGGCAGCCTGAACGTTCGAACAAACCAGGATAAATAAGCCGGTGAATGTGAGAAAGCGACGTACCGAGATCCAATCGAGAGTTCTCATAGTGTTTCTCCAACAACTTCCGAAATCGCCATCCGGGATTTTCATGCTTGCCGCCGGAGCGTACCGTTATACACCCGCCTCGAATGCGCGCAACGTCATTCGTTCGCCGGATTCTTCCGCTGCCTGACGCCCTGGCAACGGATTCGACCGCCCGGCCTGACCGCGGCGGAAATGCATCCCCTTTGGCAACAATCACGCCATGAATGGATTCGAACCGTGAGGCGCGCTGCGGCGCTGCAGCAGGGACGATAGGAAACATTAGGGCCGTTTCGCGGTTAACGTAACGCCCCTTCTCGATCCCCGGTCAGCTCCTTCCCCTACGACAGCGCGGATAAGACTGCTGGCAGCTGCGATTTTTGGGTGAGTCGGCGGACAATGGCCAAGGGAAAAACGACCACAGGCAAAGCCAGGGGGCGGCCCAATCCTCACACCTCCCGGCGGGACGCCCCGCCCTCACCAGGCGACGTCGAATTCGTGGGCGTCTTGCGACTGATCCTCGATCCGCTCCAGGGGCCGGGGTGGCGCCCGTGCGGGGCGCGGCTCGGGTACGTCGGTGGGGAGCCCTAAGTGTCGCAAGACTCGCTGGATCACCGACGCCTGTTCAATCAGCGCGACCAGACGCAGTCGCCCACCGCAGCGTGGACACGCCAGCACATCGACGCCAAACGTCCGCCGCATCAACTCGCCCCACTCACCCCACCCGCCCGGGATGGTTTCGCGCAACGGGCGTCCTCGTCAGGTTCCACCGCGGTTCGCCCCTCCGAGTCAACAACATCGTGGGACGTCGCCGGGACCAGCGCCGATCGCCACGCGGCGCACGGGGCCAGCACGCCGTAGTAAGGAACCAGGTTGAGCCGAGGCCGCGGCGTCAACACAGCGAGCCGCTCCATCGTTGTCACTGTCTCGCCGCCGGCGTTTGTCGTGGGTGACGACGGTTGAAGCATTCTCGTGGCCCGATCCACACCGAACTGGAGCCGGAACCTGGCGCATGAAAATGCACTCGCCAATCGGCCGTCGAGACTGAGACGATCGGAAATATTGGGGGAGACGATAGGAAATTTTAGGGCCGTTTTCGGTTTGCATAACGCCCGTTCTCAGCCCGTCCCCTCCGACAGCGGCTCGGGTGAGGACGACGCGACCTGACGATTCGCCCCTCTGCTACACGTCGAGCGACCGCGATTCATCGCGCTGGCGTGACTCCGAAATGCACCTGGCCTGACAGCGTGCGCAGGAAGGCGGTCAGCTGCTGCTTCTCGTCCGAGGTCAGACGAAGCGGCCTGATCTCAGGATCGAGGGACGGGTTCGCCCTGCCGCCGCTGTCATAGAACTCCACCACGTCCTCCAGCCTCGCGAGGCTGCCGTCGTGCATGTATGGCGCAGTGCGGGCGACTTCACGCAACGTCGGGGTCTTGAAGTCCCCCCGTCCGGCACCGGGATCGACCAGCGTCATCTCCCGCCAGGCGACGCCGGTGTTGTGCGTGCGCTCGTCGGTCAGGTTCGGCCCGATATGGCACGACGTGCAGTTGCCCTTGCCGCGGAACACGCGGAGTCCGGCCTGCTCCTCGTTTGTCAGGGCGCTACGGTCGCCAGTGATGAATCGATCGAACGGCGAATTGCCAGAGAGGATGGAGCGGACGAAGCTCGAGAGCGCACGGGCGATTTCCGCAGGCGGAAGGCCGACGCGCGCCGCCGCCCCCGGCAGCGAGGACCCCAGCTCATTGGGGTCTTCAATGGGCTTGACCACTTGCCCTTCCAGCGAGGTCGAGCGGGCGTCCCAGAAGAACGCGCGCCCGTAGCCGCGGTTGATGAGCGCCGGGGCATGGCGACGCCCATGACGCCCGTCCACGCCGACGGCGATCGGGCGGGCATCGGCGAAGCCTCGCGCAGGCTCGTGGCAGGAGGCGCAAGAGAGCGATCCGTCACGAGAGAGCCGGGTGTCGAAAAACAGGCGCTGTCCGAGCTCGATACCGTCGGCGGTCAGCGGGTTGTCCTCCGGGACTGGTAGATACAGGTCTAGTCCCAGAGGGATCGCCAGCGTCAACAGGAGCTCGAGGACCATACCTCAGAGGTCTGCGCGCGTTACCGTCTGGAACTTCGCGCGGGAAGAATGTTCTCGAGTGCCCACACTTCAGCGGCTGTCTTCCCGGTGAGAAAGGCGAGCTGTCGGCCATCCGGTGAGAGACTGAATCCTCGATCGACGCCGCCGACCGCGCCTTCTATCCAGGACGTCGGATCAATGCCGAGTGTTCGGGGCTGTGATCCGTCAATCGGCACGAGGACCAGTTCGTGTCGGCTGCCCTTCGGCCTGACCACGAGCAGGGCCTGGCCATCCGCCGTCCACTCAGCGGTGTGGGTCGAGCCCCAGTCCTCCGACTGCGGCACGTGCAGCAATTCCCGGCTTGGTCCACCGGCCGTCGGTACCAAGAGGAGCGCAAACGTCCTGGTGCCTTCGTCCGTGGGCGTTCTCGCAGCAATGGAGCGGCCATCAGGAGACACGCTGATGTTCCTGATAACGGGTCGATCGGTCACCGTCCGGTCAGTTCCAGACTCGAGGTCACGCTCGACGATGCCATTGCCGGTGTAATAAATCTTGCGGCCATCCCTCGACCACTGCGGGGACGAACCGAACCCCGGTCCCATGATCACCGACGTCGTCTCACCCGACTGGCTGTCCACCTTGAAGATCCCGTTCCGTCCGTTGCGGTCCCTTCCCGCGACGATGAAGAACCGCCCATCGGGTGACCACTGCGGGTCACGCGGATACAACAGGCCTCGCGGCAGAACTTTACGCACATCGCCAGACTCGACCGTACGGATTGCGATGCAGGGGCCGCCGCAGGCCTGGTACGCCACGTACTTTCCGTCGGGAGACCAGTGGGGGTCCCGCGGATCCGGGACGAAACCGCGCACGAATGACGTTAGGTTGCCGAGCTTTCCCGCAGCGACATCAATTGGCGCGACCCGGACGTCGCGGCTCGTGATCTGCTTGAACAGGTAGAGCGTTCCTGAAGCCGTCAATCCGAGTGACTCGCCCCCTCCGGTGTCGGCTCTGAGAAGCTCCGGTGCTCCCTGTGGCTTGCCATCGGCGACAGAAAGGCTCCAGAGACCTGCGGTACCGGTTCGGTCACTGCTGAACAGGAGCCGCGTGCCGTCGGGGGACCAGCCCATCACCCTTTCGTCGGCGGTGTGGTCGACGGCGCGAATCTCGCGGGTTGCATCGACGGCCATGATGAAGACATCGCGCTGCTCGCTCGCATCCGTTGCGGGCAGGTCGTACGCGATGTATCGGCCGTCGGAGGAGAAGAACATTCTGTTCGGACCGCTCCACCCCGCGGACTTGAGGACCCGCAGCGACCCGTCGGCGACGTTGATCACGGCCAGCTGCCCGGTGCCGTCCTTGCGCTGAATGCTCGTGGCGACCCAGCGGCCGTCCGGCGACCAGTCGCGCGGTGAGATGAACGATATGTCGGCGCTGCCAGAGAAGAAGGTCCGGGGTTTCTCGGCGCCGTTGACGTGCAGCGACATTACCCGCAACTCACGGACCTGCTTGTCGCTGAACCAGGAATACGCCACGAAGGCGCCGTCACGCGAAACGGCGGATGCCTCCGCGAATTGCGCATACCCGGTGGCTTTTCCGTCCGTGGTCAACGCACGGTCCGTATTCGTGACGACGTCGTGGACCGCCAGGTCGCCGACCTCCCAGTCGACGTAGGTGATGAGACGGCCATCAGGAGAGACGCGGCCGAACAGATCGACCTTGGGCCCAGTCCAGACCGCGCGATCTCCCTTGATCGAGGCAGCCGGGTTGGCCGCAGTCAAACGTGCCTGCGCAATCGCCACCGCATCGCGCTGATCGGCGTAGCGCCGAATGATCTGCTCGTAGATCTCGCGCGCCTGGGCATCGCCCAGCTTTCGATGGCACTCAGCCATCCGCAACAGGGCCGTCGCCTCGAGCGCGCGGTTCCCGCTCCGCGCGACGGCCTTGTATAGCTCGATCGCTTCCTTCAGGTTCCCTTCGACCTCCTCCGTGTGCTGCGCCGCTCTGAGCTGCGCTTCCGCCGACCGTGCCGGCTGCGCCCGCAGCGCCGGGCCCGCGCCGGCCGTGAGGGCCAGCACCACCATCGCCAGGATGCGTTTCATCGTCCAAACCTCCGTGGCGAAGCAGAGTAGACGGTGAGAATCTGTGGACCATCGGCCGATCGTCACCGCTCGGTCATCCCTTCGGCGTCGAAGCGGTAGCCGAGGCCGCGCAGCGCAATCAGATACCTGGGACGATCCGGCTCCGGCTCGATCTTCTTGCGCAGGTTGTTGACCTGGTTGTCGACGACGCGGTCGGTGACATGGGTGTCGCGCCCCCACACCTCGTCGAGCAGCTGGGCGCGGGTGAGCAGGCGGCCCCGGCGCGTCACGAAGTACGACAGCAGCCGGAACTCGAGCGCGGAGAGATCGATCACTCGGTTCGCGCGCCGCAGCTCGCACCGGGCCAGGTCCAGTTCCGCATCGCCAAACCGGTAGACCTCGGCAGTCTGCCGCTGTCCGCGACGGAGGTGCGCTTTGATTCGCGCCCGCAGCTCCCGCACGCTGTACGGCTTGGTCACGTAGTCGTCGGCGCCGGCTTCGAGCCCCAGCACCTTCTCGGCTTCCTGCGTCTTCGCGGTGAGGAGCACGATGGGCGTGTCGACGCCGCCGCGGCGCAGAAGCCGGCAGACCTCGAAGCCGTCGCGCCCGGGCAGCATGACGTCGAGGAGGATCAGGTCGAACTGACGGGAGAGACCCCGGTCGGTCGCCTTGATGCCATCGTCGGCCAGTTCCACGTCATAGCCTTCGCGGCGCAAGTCGTCGTCGAGCGCCAGCGCGATGCTTGGTTCGTCTTCGACGAGCAGGATCTTCGTCACGCCTGCCCCTGACGGATTGGGAGGAGCGTAGTAAAGCGGCTGCCACGCCCCGGCTCGCTCCGGAGCTCGAGGCGGCCGCCGTGCGCCCTGACAATCTCGGCCGCCATCGTCAACCCGATGCCCGTGCCCTTCACGTTCAGCGTTCGGGCGGCGGTGCCGCGTGTGAACTTCCGGAAGATCTCCCGCTGCTCGTGTTTTTCGATGCCCGGGCCCTCGTCCTCGACGCCAATGCCGACGTAGCCGTCCCGCAACTCCAGCGTCACGGTGACGCGCGCGGAGCTCGGAGAATACTTGACGGCGTTATCGAGCAGGCTGCGGATTGCGACCGCCAGCGCGTCCCGGTCGGCCCGAATCGGCCACGCGCCCCGCTCACGATGCCCCTGGCAAACCTTCACGCGGCCGGCCGCGTCCCCGGCGTGGTCGCGGAACTCCTGCACGGTGCGGGTGACGAATTCCGCCGCGTCGGTGTCGATGAACTCGTAGGTGCGCCGGCCTGACTCGATGCGGCGGAAGTCGAGCAGGCTCTCGACCATCCCATGCAGTCGCCGGCTCTCCTTACGGAGCGCGCGATAGTACTGCGGGACCCGTTCGGGCGGCGCATGCCCCTCGTCGAGCGCCTCCGTCAAATGGCACATGGCGGTGAGCGGGGTCCGGAATTCGTGCGACACGGCGGCGACGAAGTCCGATTGCAGCCGTGCGACGGCGAGCTCGCGGTTCACCGACCTGAAGATGAAGTAGCCCGCCGCGGCCATGATCGCGACCATCAGGCCGAAGCCGGCGCCGAATACGCGTCGCCGCGACGCTCGGCCCTCGCCGAACGGCACGGAATCGGCGAGCGCCACTTGGAGCGTCCACGGCAGCCCGGTCTCGGAGGCGGGCCGGGTGATGACCGACGGGGAGACAGCAAGGTCTCGATGCGAAGCCGATGCCTGGTTCTCGAACGACACTCGCACGCCCAGCTTGCGGGACACTTCGGGCGCCGAAGGAAACAGGCCGTCGACGTCACCGGCAATCACCGCCACGCCTTCTGGATTCCGCCGCCACACCGCGGCGAAGCGGCCGGCAGCAGTCACTGCTCCGGTGCGGCCACCGGCCTCACGCTGAAACGCCGGCCAGAGTTGCTCTACAGCCGCGGCCAGCCGGAGGGCAGGCACGTCAACAGAAACCGCGACTGGATCCGGGAGAGAGCCCCTGTAGAAGTCGAACGTCGCGCGATCGATCAGAAACCGGCCCTCCGCGAGAGCCGCCGCCAGGTTCGCCGCCTCCCGGCTTGCCCCCGGGCCGTCCTGCAGCCTCGTCAACAGCACCATACGTTCGCGCGACGCCAACAGACCGGCTGGAGTCTGTCCCACCCGGACGTCGTCCAGCGCCCGCAACTCGTCGTACACGGAGAGCGCATCTTTCTCGCGGTGCTGCCCGCGAAGAACACGCGCCAGACGCATCATCGACTCACCGCGAAGCGCGCGATGCCCGGACGCCGCAAGCGTCCGATAGGTCGCGGCCGCGCGTTTCACGTCGCCGCCAGGCCCGAACTCCGCACGCTCGGCGACGTCGAAGACGTGCGAATGATCCTCGGCAGCGACCGGGGCGATGGGAAGATAGGCCAATCTCGTTCCCTGGCGGTCCAGCACCCCCGCGGAATTGAACAACAACGTCAGAGTGTTGGGCGGCAGCGCGACCGGTTCACGACGCGAGACATCGGGCAGAAGACCTTCCCACCTGGACAGGCTGCGCTCGAGGTCGGCGGCAATCAGCGTGCTGGCATTCTCGAGTCTCTCGCGGACCCGCGCGGCATCCTCCCGCTCGAGCAACTCCCAGCCAAGCCAGGCCAGCGCCACGAGCGGTGTCCCCGCCAGCAGGAAAAACACGAGCAGCTTTACCGGCGGCGCGATTCTGATCCGCATCATCGGAGCGCCGTTAGATTGTACCAGCCACGTCAGGAAGGTGTCCGGCGTGTATCACGCCATTGTCACGCCCAGCGGCGAACGCCAGACGAGCTGTGGCAGAAGTCTCGTTTGCTGCGACAGCAAATCAGCTCGGCGGTGTCCACGAAGACGGCCGTGAAGGACGCTTCGGGTGCCCCGAATGTCGAGCAGGTCCCCAGGTTGACCGCTGCGAACGCCAAGCCCATCGCAGCGGCGGCTCTCGGCGTGGCCAGCTCTTTGAAGTAGACGCTGTCGAGCGCGCGAACCTCATACATGCGCACGAGCGAGCTCCCCTCGGTCAGGCGCTGCCGGATCAGCGGTAAGTCCGGGCATGCCGATTCACAGCGGATGTTCATCATCACCTGCGTGCCGCCTGATAGAACTCCGGGTTCCAGCGGCACGTCGACGGAAGGATGGTTGATCTCCTTCGCGACGCCGACGACTTCGAAATGTTCGGTCAGGAAGCTAAAGCTTCGTCCAACCGGGCTGGTGCCTGGCCACAACGCCGCAGCCAGCCGCTGGCCGACGATCACTTGACCGCGAGTGTCCTCAGCGCGGAAGGTCCGTCCCGCCACAAGCGTGATGCCGTACAGGTCGAAGAGCTGGCCGTCCCAATCGCGCGGTAGTCCACGTTCAGCGGATTCAGCGTCTGCAGCACAAAGCTCTCGGGCAGGAAACCGCGCGTGACGGCGACGAGCGTCCACGCGATCGCAATGCCCGTCCCGGCGCCGAGCGTGCCGAACATGGCGCTCTCGGCCAATGCCTGGCGGAACAGCCGGCCACGTGACACGCGCCAAGAGCCGAGCACATCCAGGCAGGCGTCCGGGCACGGTTCACGCGAAATCGAGATTCTCGGTGACCCGGGTTCCGTCGGCGGCGAACGACGCGGCGTAACGTGCGATCCGTGCGCGCGCGACGTTGAGATCCGACACGTTGAGGTTCAGGTTCAGGAGGTCGACGTACCACGGGAGCTTCTGGAGTTGCGCGACGTACGTCTCGACAATCGCGCGCGCGATCGGCATGGTCGTCGTCTTCGAGGACTCGTGCACGTCGCGGTTGCTCGCCTGCAGGAGCTTGTCGTACTCCTCGGCGATCAGCCGTCCACACAGCTCGGACGTGAAGACATCACCTTCTCTGGCGCCGGACGCCTCATCGCCTGCGGTGAGATGCGCGTGTTTATGGATCCACTCCCACAGGATGCTGAGCCGGATCTCCCCGGTCGCCATGTCTTCCATCAGATACAGCACATCGTCGTTGCCGAAGAAGTCGGCGGCTTTCAGCGCCGCCGCCTGGAAGCCACTGCCGAAGGCATTGCCGTACTGGAGCGCGACACTGATGAGGTCTCGCGCACCACGAACCGTGCGTGGGCCGGGCTCGATGAGAAACAGTCCGTCCGCGTCCGACGGGCCATAGGTCAGCGCGGGCACCGCGCGACCGAGCTGATTGGGTTCTCCAACCCGTTCCCAGACGGGGCGCACGATGTGCACCATCTTCCAGTGCGCGACCCATTTTCCGCTCGCGCCCTCGCGTTGTTCGCGCTCGGCGCCCGCCACGGCCCGGGCCATGCTCGCTTGCACGCCCGCCGTGGATCCCACGGGAATGTTGGGTTCCATGCCCCCCTGCCAGAGGGCGAAGCGTCCGTGGCGGTCCGGCGTATTGACGGCGCGCCGCACTCGATCCTCGTAGACGCGCATGTAGCCGTACGTCATGGTGATGGCGTCGATGTTGGGATTGACGACGCCCAGGTCCCAGGAGGCGGCGTCCGAGAGGCTGTTGATGTAGTCCCATCGGCCGGTATTGAAGCCGACGAAGTGCGTGCCGAGCGCCGCGCGAATTTCCATGAGCTGGAAGGACGCCTCGACCTGCTCGACGAGCACGTAGGCTTTGATCACGCCGCTCGGCAGGCCGAGGTGACGCTCGAGGGTGTCAAGGATGTCATTCCACAGCGCCGCTTCTTCGGCCGTCTGGATCTTCGGCAGGTAGAGCACGAGGCTCCGCCGTTCGCGCCGGAGGACCTCGTGATTGTGGACGATGTACAGGACGGCATCGACGACGGACGCGGACAGCGCGTGACCGTTGGCCCGGCGAATGTGGCGATCGTCGAGGTGGAGTCCTCGCGCGCGGAAGATCCGCGTCGTGAAATCGAGCTGGGTCCGCCAGTCCTCGACGGTCCGGCGGCCGAAGAACGGCTCTGCCCAGGCGTTCATCTCGCCCGCGACCTGTTCGGCGACGACCATGAACGCCGGGTCGCGAGCAAACGCCAGCCTCAGATTCCGTTGGTTATCGAGCGACATGCTGTCGACTTGGCCGAGGGCGTCTTCACCGTCGAACATCCACCCGTCTGCGCCGGAAAGGAGGGCATAGGCGACGTTGCGAATGCTTTCAGCGTCCGTCGCATGCGGCCGTGCCGCCGGGCCGGTCCCTTGAATCCACTGACGCTGGAGGTCGGTGGGGATGTCGCTCCCGTCGAACCGTCCGGCCCGGGCGTCGCTCACGCGGATGGCCGTCCGGCCGATCGTGGCGTTGGCGGGCAGAAACGAGATTCGCTCCCGGTCCCCTGCCCGTCGCGCTCGGCGCTCGATGCGCGCCTGCATCAGGTGCCGGCGGTCGGCGTCGAAGTGTTCAAGCGCCGCCATCGCGTCGAGCGCCGTGGGCGTGAGCACGTCAGGGTACCGGTCGAGCAGATCGCCTCGTACGTGGAGTGAGCCTATTGCCTGCATTGGCTTGTCGTGTCCGATCGCCCGTTCAGTTCGGCGTCGGCCGCGGGAGCGGGAAGCGCGCGCGCAGGGTGGTGCCGGCTCCGGGCGCCGACTCGATGTCGAGGCGGCCGCCGGCGAATTCGGCCCGCTCGCCCATGCCCACCAGCCCGAGCCCGCTGCGCCGCTCGACGTTAAACCCAACCCCGTCATCCCCGATGGTGACCTCGAGGACACCGTCCTCGGCTGTCAGCGTCACCTCGACGTGGTGAGCGCGCGCATGCCGGGCGACGTTGCTCAGTGCCTCCTGCACGATGCGGAAGCAGACGGTCTCGATCTCGACCGCCGCCCGCGCGTCGGTCGGCGTGGCAGTGAAACTCGCGGGCACGCCGGCGCGCTCACCGTGGCGCGTCACCAGGTTCCGGAGCGCCTCGACCAGACCGAAATCGTCGAGCATTGAGGGACGGAGCTCGAAGGCAAGCGTCTGCACCTGCTCGATCATTTTCTTAATAGCCCGCCTGCTCTCGGGGACGCGCTCGCTCAACGCGGGCGAAAGTTCGCCCTTGATGGCATCGAGGTTCAACGAGACGGCGAGGAGCGACTGCCCGAGCTGGTCGTGCAGCTCGCGCGCGAGCGAGGCGCGCTCCTGCTCCTGTTGCTCCAGCAGGCGGCGCGACAGCGCGCGATAGCGCTCCTGTGACGCGCGCAGGCTGTCCTGCGACTGCTGAAGCTCCTCGAGGTTGGTCATCATCCACTCGGCTTCGTGCAGCGGCCAATCGGGCGAGAGGTACTGCTCGGGCGCTACGTAATAGGGGTTGCGGCAGATCCGATCACCGATGACCACGAGCGGGTGCACGATGATCATCTCGCGAAGCGTGCCGGGCGTGAACCGCCGCACATCGAATTGACATAGACCGGCGCAGGCGTGACGTTCCCAGACCCGGTTCAGGTTGAGCCGCGCCTCGAACTCGGCGAGGGCTCTCAGGTCGCCGTTCAGCGCCCAGGTCATTTCCCCGACAATCCGGAAGCCGGCATGTCCGGCGTTGCGGGACTCTCTGGCATACTGCTCGATCTTCTCCAGCATGTCGCGCGTCTTGAGGCCCTGCGCAAGGGGCTTCTCGAAGATCCTCAGTCGGCCCTTGCGCATCTCTGCGTCGACGTCGACGCCCTCGGACGCGAGCGCATCAAGAATGCTCTCTCCCCCGTCGTCGACAACACAGACACAAAGCTCGCCCCGATCGAGGCCGACGCGGATGTACGAGACGGCGATCGCCACCTCCTCTTCGCGCTGGTCATACAACGTGCAGACATGGTCGGCGGGACCGATCTGCTCTATTGCCGCGCGAACGTGTTCCAAGCGACTGTCGGCAGCCATGGTGGCCTCAAACTATCGATCATACCGGCGTAGGCCGCAAGGCGACTGCAGCCATCACACCAAGCTTCTACTCAGCTTCAAGCCGTGTACCCTCAATCATGGCGAGTGTCAGCGCTTGTGGCGACTGTCCTTAATACCTCATTCCGGATAGATGAGGTCAGAAACTTTCGGTCCTTCTTCTTCGAGCTCCGCCGGTATTGTTCCGATATGGGCAGTTAAGGATCGGCATGGCATAGTCGCCTCGGCATCACCCGCCGGACATGGGATACCCTTGCATGAATCACGACGGCCGTCCATGCCTGATCTCATTGTCCTTCACGAGCATCCCGAGTGGCAGAAGCCGCTCTTCGCGGCGCTCGCCCGGCGCGGCGTATCGTTCGAGCCGTTCGACGTGACCCGGGTTGCGTTTAACAACGTCGAGCCACCGCTATTTCAACCAGGCGAGCCCGAGCGCTTATATTCGCGGCAACACACGCGCGGTGCCGCTGGCCCTGGCGTACATGCGGTCGCCCGAACTGCTCGGCGCAAGCGTCCTCAATGGCGCCGACGTCTTCGCACTCGAGAGCGCGATTTACATGGCTGAATCGAACATCAATTTGTGGGGATCGCCAAGCCATGCGCTCGAGTATCTCGCGCAGGCCGACACCATTCCGCATCGAACCGAGGGTGAAAACGCGTTACTGGAATTCCTCCCCGCGCAGCTCGGTCGCGTGCTGGATCTTGGAAGCGGCGACGGCCGCCTCCTGACCATCGTCAAACTTGCAAGGCCTGGCGCGTCTGCGGTGGCCGTCGATTTTTCGCCGCCGATGCTGGATCGATTACGGGCGCGTTTTGCTTCCGATCCATCGGTCGAAATCGCGGCGCACGACCTGGACGAGCCGCTGCCGGCCTCCCTCGGAGAGTTCGACGCGGTTGTGTCCAGTTTTGCCATTCATCATGTTGCTCACAATCGGAAGCGCGCACTCTTCGAAGAAGTCTTTCGATTTGCTGACTCGTGGCGGCGTGTTCCTGAATCTCGAGCATGTCGCCTCTTCGACGCACGAGAAGTTTCTTCGTGCTCTGAATATCGAACCCGCAGACGAGGATCCTTCAAACAAGTTGCTGGACGTGGAGACGCAGCTCGGATGGCTTCGGTCGATTGGTTTCGTGGACGTCGACTGTCACTGGAAATGGCGCGAGCTGGCATTGCTCGCGGGAACGAAATCCTAGCGAGGCTACGCCTCAGACTATCGAGGCGACACTAGGCACATTCTTGATAACGCCCCGCTGACGCGGGGACGGTCTTGACCGAAAACCCTTGACCCAAATCGTGCAAGCTTTTTCGGTCAAGACCTCTAGAGCGGCGCGGTAGTGGGTCAGTTTGAATTCTCGAACATTCGCTTCATCTTTGCGCGGAGTTGATCGAGCTGCTGCTGAATCTGCCCCATCCGCTTCATCTGCACCTCGAGTTCGCTATAAATGCCGTCGATGTGCTCGCTGACTTCCAGCGCCTCTGAAGGCGGAAAGCGCGCTGAGGCACCTGTTGCGCCAATGGCTCCTGTCACGCCTCGTGCCCCCTCCGCCCCCTTGGTGCCCTGAGCGCCATGCGTGCCTTTCGGGCCGCGGGCACCGGTCGATCCGCGACCTTCCGCCCCGACCGCCCCACGGGGGCCGGTCGGTCCTGGAGGTCCAGGGATTCCACGTTGTCCTCTTGCGCCTTTGGCTTTCGGCATCAATCCTCCTTCAGCAGCGAGACGATTTCTTCAATCGACCAGACGTGATCAGAGAGGCCCGCTTCCATCGCCGGAGTTACGCGAAGCGTCTGATGCACCCGCCCGAAGTTGTAATACATGAAGTATAGGGCCACGGCCGCCGCGTGGTTCTCGACTTTCTTTGAGAACGCATTCGTGAGGCGCGTGAACCGCCGCATGGACATCCGCATCGTGAGGTTCTGACGCTCGAGGTACGACGTGCTGATGTGTTTCGGATCGGGCATGCCCGTCACCGTCTCCACCTTGCAGCCGAGGCACACAGCTGGGCTGTAGCGCGTGTCGTTGCCAGGATCTGCGCCGTAGATCTTCTGGAGCATGGCGTAATCAATGTCCGCGCCGAACGCATCTTCCACCGCCGCGAGATAGGGCCTGTGCCCGTCCGTCGTGAGCTGCACGCGGTACCGCAGTCGGCTCGCAACGTCCTGCATAAACTCGTACGCCGAGTCCGCATCGCGTGAGCCGACGAGCCACGTCGGGATCAACTTCGTGTCGGCATCGATGGCCGTCCAGGTCCACACGGAGCCGAGTCCAGCATCCTTCTTTTCGCTCGACAGGTTCTTGTCCTTCGCCCCGACGTAGCTCCAGATCTCATCGCACTGGAGGCGCTTGCACGGCAGGTTGACCAGCGTCTTCGACTGGAACGCGGTGCAGCCCGCGCCAAGCTCCAGCAGCAGCTTGGAAATCGTGTTCTTGCTGACGCCGGTCATGCGGACGGTGGCGCGGATAGAGCAGCCCTCCACCAGCGCCTTGACCACCGACACCCGCTTGGCCGTGCTCAGCTTGTTCATATTGACCATTATGCTTAATTGCAATGTCAATGTCAATGTCAATGTCAATAGTCAATGTCAATGTCAATGTCAATGTCAAGATGCCTACC
>JBBQEJ010000132.1:0-14532 GCA_038320555.1 Vicinamibacterales bacterium
CCAAGACTTTTCTCTCGACTGTTGTCGGCCTCGCATTCGATTCTGGCCGGATCCGCTCGGTCACGGATCGCGTCGCCACCTACATGCCGGCGGGGGTCGACTTGTTCACGTCGGAGCACAACGCTCCGATTACCTGGGATCATCTGCTCCGGCAGACGAGCGACTGGTCGGGGACGCTGTGGGGGAAGCCGGACTGGGCGGATCGTCCGCCGCAGGGGCAAACGCCGGAACAATGGGCAAAGCGTGAGCTGCACCAACCCGGGACGTTCTACAAATACAACGATACACGCGTCAACGTGCTGGCCCTCTCGGCACTGTATGTCCTGAAACAGCCGCTTCCGGACGTGTTGAATGCCTCAATCATGGATCCGATCGGCGCCTCGTCCACCTGGCACTGGGAGGCGTACGACGACGCCTGGGTGGAGATCGATGGGAAGCGCATGAAGTCGGTGACCGGCGGCGGGCATTTCGGCGGCGGCATGTTCATCAACGCGTACGACCTCGCCCGCTTCGGCTACCTCTTTCTCAACAACGGGAAGTGGGGCACGCGGCAGCTCATCTCCGAGAAATGGATCCGGATGGCCCGCACGCCCGGGCCCGTCACGCAAGACTATGGGTATTGCAACTGGTTCCTGAACAATCCCGAGAAGCGTCGAGATGGCAGCGAAGGCGCGCTGCCGCTTCCCTCTACGCCGCGCTCGTCGGTGACGTTCCAGGGCAACGGCGTCAACGTCGTGTATCTGGACTGGGAACACGACCTCGTGATCGTGGTGCGCTGGATCGACAGCAATCAGAGCCTCGATGAGTTTCTGGGAAAGGTGATCGCCGCGATCGCGCCGTCCTGATTCGGGGCGCTCGTCAAGGGGCCTCGCCACTCCGGCCGGCGCCGCGTACCGGCCTGGGCAGCGGCTCACCGGGAACCTTCTTGCCAAGCTCGAAATCCGACGCGTGCAGGCCTTTGCGAAAACCGTCGAAGCCGTAGAACGACGGAACGTATTCGTCGACGTAGGTCACGTCGGCTTTCTTCGGGACGGTGAGGCCGAGTCCCCAGTACACCGCGTTGACCACGAGCCGACGCAGCCCTTCATTCTCGAGATCTGTCGCCGATCCCATCGTCATCGTCAGTACACGGTTTGTCGTGCCGTTGTCGTTCGTGTTCAGGCGCGTCCACACCACCGGCATCGGCGGGTCGTTGACGCTCTGCTCCTGTTTATCGGTGGAGCGCGCCTTCCGATAGTCAGCCGGCGCCGCGTCTGGCTTCATCCCGTTGAGAACCAGTCCGCGCACGAGAACGGTCGCGTCAGATGGCGGGTACGCCTCGTAGACGTCGGTGTCGCCGAAGATGCTGGTGACGCCGCGGAGCAGGGGGTTTCCGCGTTGCGATGGTTCGATCACACCGCGCGTAGCCTCGACCTTGTGTTTACCCCAATGCGTGAGCCAGGTCTCGCCGAGCACGCGCTTTCCGAAACCACCCTGGTTGTTGTAGTTCCATCTCTCCCATCGGCTTCCCTTTGGAAATCCGTTGAACGCATGCGTGCTGGTCCGCAGCGCGACGATCGGCTTTCCGGCTCGCAACAGGTTGTCGAACCGTGCCATGTCCTCGTCCGGCCAGGCGCGGAAGCGAAGCAGCATGACGACAGCGTCCGCGGTCTCGAGCGCCGTGGAATTGGACAGCGATTTCGAGCTCTTCGGATCGATCGTGCCGTCCTCATCGACGGAGAACAACACGGTGCATTTGAAGCCGTGACGTTGGCTCAGAATCTTGGCCAGCATCGGCAGACCCTCTTCGCTGCGATATTCTTCGTCGCCGGCGAGAAAGACGATGTGACGCCCCTGGCCGGCGCCGGCCTTCGCCGGGTAGCTCACGCTCGTATCGGCGGCGGGAACGGCCGACAGCGTCACCGAGCCGAGCAACAACGCGAACAGAGTACGAATTCTCATAAATCAGGCTTCCTCATCAGGTCGCAAGGTCGAGGTTTGGCGGCACGATAACACGGAGGCCGTCGCGTTGTAGACTGACCGCTCATGCCTGCGCCTCCCGCCCGCGTGCTCGTCGGCACATCCGGCTACAACTACCCGGAGTGGCGTGGAACGTTCTACCCTGAGAAATTCAGCACCGACAAGATGCTGGCGTATTACGCGGAACGGTTTCCGACAGTCGAGATCAATTACACGTTCTATCGGATGCCGACCGAAAAACTGCTCGCGGGCTGGGCCGCGGGCACGCCGGAGTCCTTCTCCTTTACGCTGAAGGCCCCGCGGCGGATCACGCACGACTCGAAGCTCCAGCGATGCGAAGAGCTGCTCGAGGTTTTCTGCCGGACGTCCCGCACGCTCGGTCCGAAGCTCGCGACGCTTCTCTTTCAGCTGCCGCCGACGTTCAAGAAGGACGTGCCAGTGCTCCGGGCTTTTCTGGAACTGCTTCCCGAAGGCACGCGGGCCGCACTCGAATTCCGGCATGCGTCGTGGTTCGATGCGGAGGTCTTCGACCGACTGCGATCCCGCAACATCGCGCTGTGCGTCGCCGACAGCGAGAAGCTGCACGCGCCTGTCGAAATCACCGCCGACTACGCGTACTTCCGGCTGCGCGACGAAGGGTATCAGGAGGCCGACATCGAACGATGGGCCGCCACGATTCGCACCCTGCAGGGCGTTGGAGACGCCTTCGTGTATTTCAAACACGAAGAGCAAGGACTGGGGCCCGATTTCGCGCGACGTTTGATGAACGCGCTGTAAATCGAATTCCAAGAGCTAACAAGAGGAACGAGAGGAACGGGAGCGATTCCTCTTAAGAGAGGAAGAGAAACACACTCACTCTCCTCTCGTGACTCCTGTTCAAGCGTTCTTCAAGAGATGGCTTTCTCGGCAAAGTCCACGATCCGCATTTCAGCCCAGTACCCGTCGTCCACGCCTCCTGGGTCCGACACGAACCCGCAATGACCGCCGTGCCTGGTCACGATGACGGTGATGTGCGGATTGGCGGCCAGGCGCGGGTCGCGGAACGGCCCAATGGGGACGAACGGATCGTCTTCGGCGGTGATGATGAGCGCCGGGACACGAATGCGATCAATGACACGCATAGCGCTCGCACGATGGTAATAGTCGCTGGCGCCGTTGAATCCGAAATGCGGAGCGGTGAAGAACTCATCGAACTGTCGAACGCTCCTGACCTCGGCCAGGCGGTCGATCGGAAACCGCCCCGGATAGGCGGCGTTCTTGCGGCGCATTCGTGCCTTCAGTCCGCGCACGAAGTTCCACTGGTACACGAAGTTCTGCCTCCGCTCCAGCGCCCCCACGCATTCCGCCAGTTCCATGACAGGCGACACGGCGCATACACCCTTCAATGACGATGGGGCGGAGTCGCCATAGTCGCCCGCAAGCTTCAGCGCAAGGTTGCCGCCGAGAGAATAGCCGGCCACGATGATCCGATCGATGCCCTCGCGTCCGACCTGGTCGATCACGTCCGCCGCATCAGCGGTAAGGCCCGAGTGGTACAGGCCCTCCGACAACGCTTCGGTCCCGCCGCAGTTGCGCTGGTTCAGCAGGACGACATTGAAGCCGCGCGCGTAGGCCTTGTCCGCGAGCCCGCGCATGTAATGCGCCGTGCTCGATCCTTCGAGGCCGTGCAGCGCGAGCAGGGCCGGATGTGACGGAGCATCCGGCTGCCAGTAGCAATGCGCGAGCACGCGGGCGCCCGGTTCCACATCGAAATAACGGACGGCCGCCGGCGGCAGCCTCGTGAAGGTACGCGGCTTGCCCCAGCAGTACATCGTCATCACATGGCCGTTCCGCAAACCTCGTTTCGGGACGTAGTCACTCATGCAGTCGGTACACCCGTAGCGATCCGCTGGAGTAGGCCAGAGGCAGGTCGAGCGTCTGCGGCGTCACCAGAAAATCAAGTCCGTATCGCGCGGCAAGAGCTCGCGCGCGTTGCGGCGTCATCGTGTCGAACGACTTGACGTCAGCCAGTCGATCGCGGGTACGCATGGCGACATCGCGCTCGTACATCCCGATGGCCGCGTCCTTGACCCCCTCGACGAGCACGTCGCGCTCGCCCGCGACGCGAAGGCTCGTTCCATATTGGAATGCGTGCGAGGGGTCGGCGATCCAGCCGCTGTCTTTCGGCGTCGTGCGGGCCCACGCCATGACGCGCCCCCAGTCGTTGTCGGCGATTCCGATTTCAGCAATAGGGCGCTCCGGAAACTTCACCCACTTGATGTAGGCGCTGCGGCTGATCGAAAAGATTGCAATCAGGAGCGCGGCGAGCTGGCCGCGGCGATTCGTCACCGTCGCGCCTTCCGCGAGCGCCCAGACCGCGTACACCGTGGCAAGGAAGTCGAGCATCCAGAAGATGCGCGGTGTCTGCAGTTGAACGACGATCGCGAGGTGCGCGGCGTTGAGCGGCAGCGCGGCGGCAAAGACGAGCACCAGGGACAGGCATCCCCACACGAGGCCCTGTTCGCCGTCGGCGAGCAGACCGGCAGCACGGCGCCATCGATACACCAACAGAATGATCGGCGCGTACGCGAGGTTCAGCAGCCAGGCGTACGCCGGCCACTCGAGCGGGAACAGATAGTCCTTCGTTTCGAGCGTCGACAGCCACGCAGGGTCCATGATCACGAGGCGGCCCGCCAGCGGACCCGCGACGAGCATCCAGCCGCCGGCCAGAGCCGCGGCGCCCGCAGCGGCGATGAGCGGCGCGCGCCACCGTGCCTCGTTAGTGTATGTCGCGATGGCGATCCAGATCGTGAACCACAACGCCGTCGTCGGATGCAGAAGCCCGGCAGCGACCACGAGGAGCGCGGCCACCGCGATCCGCCGCCGCATCAACGCGGCAATTGCCAGCGCGCCGAGGCTGAAGGCCAGCTGCCGCGGATGGAAATAGCCCTCGAGGGTGTTCGTTCCCGATCTCGCGATGGCGTGCCGCAGTGTGAGCGACACCGCGAGCGCCGCGTCCGTCCACGTCGATCGATAGAGGCGTGATCCGATCAACCAGGCCGCGGCCAGGAGAAGCGAGAGCGTGACGCAATACAGCGTCGCAAAGAGAGACGGCAGCCTCAGTCTGGTTGCGCGCGCGAGCACCGCAATGACTTCATCGATCATTGTCAGCCGCGCCTGCGAGGCGATGAGCGCACCGTCCCGCGGAAAGAGCGAGGGGTCGAGCTTCTCGAGGGCCGCAGGAATGTAAAACGCCAGGTCAGATGCGCCGTAGCGGTAGCCGGCTGAGTTCAGCGTGCAAAGCAGGAGGAAGGGGAAGAGGCAGAGAACAGGGAGAAGGCTCCCTTGTCCCTGTGGCCTTGTCCCTTTTGTCCCCACCTATTGTTCGTCGGCGGTGGGACCGTACATGGCCGGCAGCGGCACGTTCTTGAGGCGCAGGTAGACGCTCAATTGTCCGCGATGATGAATCGAGTGGTTCATGATAAATGAGCGGATCGCGGCTACGCGCGGCATCGTGAAGACCACGTGGTCTCCATTCTTGAACGTCCAGGGGGTGAGCATCTCCGCGTCGCCGGTCGCGGCCAGCCCGGCGCGCGCGGTGGCCACCGTCTTGTCGAAGTGAGCGATCAGCGCGGCAATCGAGTCCGGCGCCTTCGGGCGCGTATCGGCCACCGTCGTGACGTCGAAGACCGTGTGCTGCAGGATCGCGTCGCACCAGTGCGGTATGTTCGCGAGGTGTCCGGCGAGCTGGCCGAGCGTGAACGACTTCTCGTGCGGCTTCCAGGCGAGCTCCGCCTCAGGTGTCCGTTCGAGCAGGCGGCGCGTGGTTCCCATTTCGTGGTCGAATTCGGGAAGGATCGCATCCTTGATCGCCATGGCAAAGAATAGAACGTCCCGCCGGAGCGCCGCAATGTACTTCTCCAACCGCCCGCGCGATTTGGCCGTCATGACTACGACACGTCAGCTTTTGGCGTCAAGCGGAAGCCGGTGGTCAGCAGTGAACCGTACAACAGTTGGCGGCGTCTTGCTTCTGGAGCCTGAATGAATGAGTGGGCGGGCGGGTTTTCCGGGACGCTTGTGAACCCGGACGACGTCCTGGAGCGTGAGTTCGAAGACCGGCTTCGGGAGTCGACGACCCTTGCATTTCGCGTCGCCTACGGCGTGCTGCGGAACCGGCAGGATGCCGAGGACGTTGCGCAGGAAGCGTTTGCGAAGGCGCATCGCAATTTCACGCAGCTTCGCGATCGCGGTCGGTTCCGGGCCTGGCTTGTCCGGATGACGTGGCGGCTCGCGATCGATCGCTGGCGATCGGACCGGCGGCGGACGATTCGGGAGCACTCGGTCGAGATGCCTGCGGTGGCGACGACGGAGGATGTGGCGGTCGCGCGCGAACGGTCCGCGCACCTCTACCGGGCGATCGACGCGCTGCCCGAGAAGCTTCGGGTCGTAGTCGTGCTGGCAGCGATCGAAGGACACGACGTTCGCGAGGTCGCGCGACTGCTGGACGTGCCCGAGGGCACGGTGAAGTCGAGATTGTTTCTGGCCCGTAAAGGGCTTGCGGAGAGTCTGCGATGTCTCGCACCAGAATCAACGACAGATTGAGCGAGTTCGACGAACGTGTGGTGGCGGCCGCCGAGGCCGATCTCGATCGGCTGCTGTCGCTCGAGCCGTCACCGGAGTTTGCCGCGAAGGTGCTCGCGCGAATCAGCGCTGAGCCGACGGGACGTGGGCGGCGAATGGCCTGGGTCGGCTTGTCGATTGCCTCGGCGGCAGCGCTGATCATCGCGTTCACGCTTCGGAGTGATCCGGCTGAATCCGATCGCGCCCAGTCATTTGCGAGGCCTGCACAGCAGGATGTGGTGCTGAGTATTGCGCCATCGGACAGGCGCGACACAGTTTCGACTGCCATCACCGCGCCCAAACGCGCCCATCTCGCGCCGCGGCGTCCCGTCCGAATCGCGGAACCTGTCGTTCTCATCGACAGGTCGCTTGCGGACGCCATTCACCGCCTTGCCGTCTCGACGAGGAACATGACACTCGACGCCGGGGTGCCGGATGGCAGGCTACAGTCCGCATCCGAATCTCCCACATCGTCGGTCGTCGTGGAGCCGCTAACGGTTCCGGAGCTCGTGCTCAAACCTGCCGACCAGAACGGCGGACGGTCAGGCACGCGTCTTGTTTCGAACACAAGGAGTGACCAGTGAGAAAAGCCTTTCGAGTGACGTCGGGCGTGTTGGTGGTGTTGGCGACGGCTGCCCTCGCGGCGCAGGAGGCTCCGGCGCCGTCGCAGGCTCCGCGGACAGGGCTCGTGTCGCTGAAAGTGTCGCTCGTGCTTTCGCGCTATCAGGGAGAGAAAAAGATCACCAGCGTGCCGTACACGCTGCTGGTGACTGCGAACCAGGCCGAGCGCACGAGCCTGCGCATGGGCAACCAGATCCCTGTGCCGACCACGTCGATCGGGCCCGGCGGCGAACGTTCCACCTCGTACCAATATCGCGATGTGGGTACGAACATCGATTGCAGCGCGTCAACCGTACCGGACGGGCAGTTCAGGCTCACACTTACCGTCACGGACTCATCCGTGTATTACCCGGACCGAACGGACCCGACGGCAGCCTCGACAACACCAACGACGGCATCGCCGGCGTTCCGGAGCTTCAACTCGACGTTCAACATCCTGCTGCGTGACGGGCAAACCACGCAATACAGCTCGGCGACCGACCAGGTGAGCGGGCAAGTCATCAAGCTGGACGCGACAATCAACGTCCAGAAGTAGGTTGTACGACGCTCCGTCGCGAACCGCGAACCGCGAAATCACTGCATGAAGGTCGTATCCGCCTCGACGACGATCGTTTTTTGTCCGAGGACTTTGTCGCCAGCCGTCACCTTCACCAGATAGGTGCCAGGCGCCACTGCGGGCCCTGGAAAGCCGCCCCGTCCACCTCTCCCGCCTCCGGCTTGCGCGACTGCCACCGGCGGCCCCGCCGCCGCAGCTTGTGCTGCTCCGGCGGGCAGGCCGGCCGCCGCACCTGGCGCTGCTCCGGCAGGCAAGCCGGCTCTCCCCTGTGGAGGGGGTGGCGAGCCAGCGGCTCCGGGCGGCTGACCTCGACCTTCTTCTACGGGCGTTGTGGGTGCTGCGGCGGCCGGTGCGGCGGCGCCCTGCCCACCACCGCCCTGGCCGCGTCCGCGTCCGGGAGGGGTTGCCCGAAGATCCCACTGCACCCGGTTCAGGCCCACGTTCTTCGTGCCGTTGAGCGCCCGGATCTCACGCCCGGTCGCGTCCGTGATCGTGATGCGCACGTCGGCGGCTGGTTCACCCTTCAGCCAGTAGCTGATCGCGGATCCCTGCGCGGGATTCTGTCCGCGGAAGAACTTGGCCCCTTCGGCCAGGATGGCTTTCTGAATGTCCGGCACCCACGCGACGGCCGGGCGAATGTCGAGGACGACCGCGTCGGCGCTCGCGGTTGCCGTCTCGGTCAGCTGCTGCAGGGCGGTGATGTCGTCCATGATGTAGATGCTGCGGCCGTGCGTGCCGAGAATCAGATCGTTGTCGCGCGGATGCACGAGGATGTCGTCGATGCGCACCGTCGGCAGCCCGTTCATGAACCGCTTCCACGCCTTTCCGCCATCGAGCGATACGTAGAAGGCGTACTCGGTTCCGAGATACAGCAGGTTCTTGTTTTTTGGATCCTCGCGAATCACGTTGATGTTGCCCTGTGGCAGATTGGAGGCAATCGACGACCACGTTTCGCCGAAGTCCGTCGTCTTGAAGACGTACGGTTTGTGATCGTCGGTCCGGTGTCCGTCGAAGGTCACGTAACAGGTCGCCCCGTCGTGGCGCGATGGTTCCACGCGTGACACGTGGGTTTCGTTTGGCACGTCCGGTACTTTGTCGACCACGTTCTTCCACGTGTTCCCGCTGTCGCGGCTTATCTGGAGGTTGCCGTCGTTGGTCCCCACCCAGATGATGCCCGGCAGGAGCGGCGATTCACCAACGGTGACAATGTTGCTGTACGACGCGGCGCCGTCGTGCTTCGACGCCATCGGCGCGGTCCCCGCCACACCCATGATCGGGCGATCGTTGCGGCCGATGTTCTTCGTCAGATCGGGCGATGCCATCCACGTCTCGCCGCGGTCGTACGACCGGAACAATCGATCGCCGCCGAGCGAGACCGTGCGTGGATTGTGTGGCGATAGCACGAATGGTGTGTTCCAGTAGAAGCGATAGTTCGTACCCGGCGCCGGCGTCGGCACCACGTTGATATTCGGGTTGCCACCGAAACCAAACACTCCCTGGGCCGCGGGATCCGGCGTCTCGGCCGCAGCCGCGCCCGGAGATGCGCCGCGCCCACCCTGGCCGGGGCCGCGCGGACGGATCGAACTGGTGCTGCCCGTCCGCAGCTCCACGCGGTTTGTGTTCCCGTCCTGTGACTCGGCGTAGAGGATCGTCCAATCCGAGGGATCGTTCTGCGTGTAGAAACCGTCGCCACCGCCTACACGGTACCAGTCGGAGTTGAGGATTCCGAGGTTGAGGTTGCGTGTCGCGCTCGGGCCGCACCAGCTCCCGTTGTCCTGCAAGCCGCCGCACACGAAATACGGCTTCCGCATATCGGCGCTCACTGCGTAAAACTGTCCCGCCGGCACGGTGTTCACGTATTCCCACGTGGCACCCTGGTCGTAGCTGACATCCAGTCCGCCGTCGTTGCCGCTCACCAGGTGATTGCCGTTCCGCGGATCGATCCAGAGTGCGTGATGATCGCTGTGGGCAATCCCCTGCACGGTGTTCCAGTTCTTGCCACCATCAACAGTCTTGAAGAACGGCGCGCCCCCCTGGTAGGCGATCTCCGGGTTCGTTGGATCAATCCGCACCTGGCTGTAATACATCCAGCGATCGCCCTGGTTCGACAGGAACCGCCAGGTTCTGCCGCCGTCGTCCGATCGCCACACGCCGCTCTTCGTCGGATCGGGCGGGAGAGGCGCCTGACCGCGTCCGCCACCGCCGCCCGCGCCACGCTGACCCGGCGGGACGAGCGTGCCGTCGTCGTTGACGCCGGCCCCGGTGCCGCCGCTCGGGCCGACTTCGATCGAGGCGTAAATGGTCGAGGGTTTCGAGCGCGAGATGTCGAGCCCGATGCGCCCGATGATGGGATTGGACGGGAGCCCATTACCCGTCAGTTTCGTCCACGTTTTCGCGCCGTCCGTGGTCTTCCACAAACCACTGCCAGGCCCGCCGCCGTTGAAGCCCCAGGGCGTGCGGCGCCGCTGGTACGACGCGGCGATGAGCACATTGGGGTTGGACGGATTCATGGCCACGTCGGTGAATCCCGTGTTCTCGTCGATGAACTTCGTGTTCGTCCAGGTCTTGCCGCCGTCGATGGTCTTGTACAGCCCGCGTTCCTGGTTCGGTCCGAACAGGTGCCCGAGCGCGGCGACGTACGCGATGTTGGGATCCTTCGGATGGACGACGATGCGCGCGATGCTCTGCGTCTCGTTGAGCCCCGTGGCTTCGAAGCTCTTGCCGCCGTCGATCGACCTGTAGACCCCGGCGCCGAACGAAGAGCTCTGGCGATTGTTCGGCTCGCCGGTCCCCACGTAGATGATGTCGGGGTTCGATGGCGCGAGCGCGATGTCGCCGATCGACGACACCGGGTACTTCTCGAAGATCGGCAGCCACGTCGTGCCGTTGTTGGTGCTCTTCCAAATGCCGCCGGTTGCAAATCCGGCATAGATGATGCTCGGGTTGCTTTCCACGACGGCGAGATCGTCGATGCGCCCGCCCATGTTGGCCGGACCAATCGCGCGCCACACGAAAGGCTTCAAGATCGGATCATCCGTCTGGTTGATCGGGGCCGGCAGCGGCGGTACCGGCGTCGGCCCCTGGGCGACGAGGCCACGACCCGTAAGCATGCACAATCCCACGGCAGCCCACGCCGCCAGGCGCAGACACAGAATTCCTCGCTTCACTGGGAACGTCTCCTTGAATGCAAGTCCGGCAGGCGATCAGCGCCCGAAATTGACCTTCGGCGCCTGTTTGGCTTCGGCCGGGACCTCCCAGTACGGGTATTCCTTGAAGCCGAACATCTTCGCGGTCACGTTCGAAGGAAACTTCCGCCGCTGGGTGTTGTATTCCTGCACGCGCTCGTTGTAGCGCATGCGCGCGACGGCGAGCCGGTTTTCGGTGCCCGCCAGTTCATCCATCAGACGGTTGAACTGGGCATCGGCCTTCAGGTTCGGGTAGTTCTCGACAACCGCGAGCAGGCGCCCGAGCGCCGAGGTTTGCGCGTTTGCCGCCTGGATCGTTTCTTCGGGCGATTTCGCCGAGAGGAGTCGCGCGCGCGCGTCCGCGATGTCCTTGAAAACGCCGGTTTCGTGCGCCGCATATCCCTTCACCGTTTCCACGAGGTTGGGAATCAGGTCATTGCGTCGCTGCAACTCGTTCTGCACCTGCGCCCACTGGGCCTTGATGGTCTCTTCCTGCGTGGTGAACTTGTTGTACGAACAGCCCGATACTCCGATGCCGATCGCCGCCACAACCGCCACGTTCATCACTCTCAACAGCGCATTTCGCATGGTCTGAACCTCGACTCTGGAACTTTACTTTGAATCTGCAGCCTGTACCTTGAGCCCTGAGCCCCTACCAACTCCCTGAGGCGCCGCCACCGCCGCTACTGCCGCCGCCGAAGCCACCGAATCCCCCTCCACCGCCTCCTCCACCCCCGCCTCCAAATCCGCCGAAACCCCCGCCAAAACCGCCGCCGCCGCCGCCGAATGGGCCGATGCCGCTGTTCCAGCCGCTCCACGGACCGCCGCCCCAGGTGCGGCGCCGGCGACGCCGCCGACTGCTGAGGATCGCAAAGACGATCAGGATGAGGATCCACCAGGGGAAGCCTGTGCCGGTCGAACGGGGAGGGGGCGTCTCGCGCGGAACGTCCTGGAGGGTCACCCCGCGGCTCTCGGCGATCCGGTTGATGATCCGCGTTGTGCCGGCAAGCAGGCCCGCGCCGTAATTCCCGGTGCGAAACTGCGGGGTCATGACGTCGCGGATCGTCTCTCCCGCGAAGCCGTCGGGAATGAACTGCTCGAGGTCATATCCGACTTCGATCTTGACCCGCCGGTCGTCGACCGCGACGACGATCAGAAGACCGTTGTCTTTGCCCTTCTCGCCGATCCCGCGGCCGCCGTTCTCGAACATCTTGACGGCGTACTCCTCGATGTCGGCATACGGCTTGAACGTCTTGACGGTGGCGACGACCACGACATCGCCGCTCGCGGCATGCAACGCACGAATGCGCCGCTCCATCTCGGCCTTGCTCCCATCGTCTATCACGTGGGCAAAGTCGTTGACGGGAGCGGTAAGCGCGGGAGGCGCCGGCTGTGCCTGGGCCGAAGGGGTCACGGTGGTGAGCATGCAGACGAGCAGCAGCCAGAATGCCAGGTGCCGCGGGAGGTTCCTCATTACGCGCGGGCCCGCCACGTATCGACGTATTCCCAGACGCGCTCGGCGGCTGCAATGTAGCGCGCCAAAAGCGCCGTCGGCTCGGCAATCGTGCTCTGCATCCCGCTGCCGGCACTCAGGACTTCGCGCACGACAGGCGCCGGTATGCCGATCTGCCGCTCGGCGGTTCCTGCGATGTCGGCATCGGTGTCAGCGGCAAGCCGCGCGATGTTCCGCAGCAGCGTGCGGAATGCGGGCGCGGACGCGGCAATCAGGCGCCCGATCGCCTGCGTGTCGCCACCGGTTTCCATGAACGCTTCGCGCAGGTGAATCAGGTGGCTCTTCGCACTGAGCTCGCACGCGCGGCGGACGTCCGCCGGCGCGATACGGGCGCCAGTGAACGGATCGGGGCCGGCCACGAGCACGTGATTCGCGATGATGTCGCCGTACTCGAGTGGAAAGACGTCGAGCGTGCGGAGAAACTCCTCATGTTCGAGGAGAAGCGGCACCGCCAGCGATCGGCGGCGCCAGCCGGCCGCGAGCGGGACGCAGGTGGCAAGGTCCGCAAACGACAACCGCTCGACGAGCGCGAGCGTGTGCAACAGCCGCGGGGACGCCGGGTGCGCCTCGAGCCCATACGCGGCGATGGACTGCAGCCGCGTCCCGAACACCCGTCGGAGCTCCGCGGCAAGTCCATCGACCGCCGCTCGCTCGTCAGTCGTCAACGCAACAGAGTCCATGAATGTGATTATGTACGAGTTGCGAGTTTTAAGTTGCCAGTAGCCAGTAGCCAGTAGCCAGTTGCCGGTAGCCAGTTCAATTCCGGTTCGGGCACTGGGCCCTAGCACTGGGTGCCGGGAACTGGGAACTGGGAACTGGGAACTGATAAGTGTGAACGGGAACTGGTAACTGGCAACTGGTAACTGATAACGTGACGCGTTGATGGATCTACGAAAAATCAACGTCGGGTGCTTCGGCGGTGGCACCGGGTTGCCCAGCCTGCTGGGCGGTCTCAAATCAAATCCATGGCTCACCGTCAATGCCGTCGTGACGATGTTCGACAGCGGGGGGAGCTCGGGACAGTTGCGCGACGAGCTGGGCGTGCTGCCGCCGGGTGACGTGTTGAAGTGCGCCCTCGCGCTCGCGCGGAACGAGCGAGAAGCCCGGCGCGTGCTGCTGTCGCGGCTGCCGATGCTCGAGCATGCCCGGCTTCGCGGGCATACCGGCGGGAACCTGCTGCTGTCGATGATGGAGCAGTACAGCGGCGACTTTCTGGCTGCCGTTGACGGTCTGCGTGCCTTGCTCGGCTGTGCGGGCCGCGTGTGGCCGGTGAGCGTCGAGAAGGCGAGTCTCTGCGCCGAGTACGGGGACGGCACGAGGTCGTGCGGAGAGGTCGAAGTGGACGCGGGGCAGAGCGCGGGAAGCGCCATCGTGCGGTTGTGGCTCGAGCCCGAGGTGCACCTGCATGAGGCGGTTGCCCGGGAGATTCCGCAGTTCGATGCGGTGGTCATCGGCCCCGGCAGCTTTTACACGAGCCTGCTGCCGATCTTTCTGGTGCGAGGAGCTCCGGAAGCAATCCGGCAGGTGAAGGGGCCGGTAATCCTTGTCACCAACCTGCTCACGGAGGGCCGCGGGATGTGGCATTTCACAGCCGCTGAGGCGGTCCGCCAGATGAGCGGAGCAATTGGACGCCCCATCGACGTGATTCTTTTCAACACCGCCAGGCCGTCGGAAGAAATCCTCGCGCGCTATCTCGCCGAACACAAGACGCCTCTCGGACTTGGCGACGTCCCCTCGTCTTCGGAGATCGTGCGCGGGGACTTCTGGTGTGGAAAGATCGCGCGCCACGATCGCCGTCGCCTGGCGCAGGCCGTCTGGGCGGTGCTGGCTCGACGACTGCTGTAGAGGCTTCAGGTCTAATTCCTTGTGCCCCTTCTGACCCTCGACTCTGTCGCGCTCTCCTATGGTCATCTTCCGCTGTTCGACGCGGCGGATCTTCGCATCGAGCCCGGTGAGCGCATCGCGCTGATCGGCCGTAACGGCTCGGGCAAGTCGAGCCTCCTGAAGGTCGTCTCCGGAGAAATCGGACCCGATGCGGGCAGCGTCTGGCGAAGTCCTGGCCTGCGTGTCGCGCGGCTGGAGCAGGATGTCTCCGCTTT
>JBBQEJ010000133.1:0-14479 GCA_038320555.1 Vicinamibacterales bacterium
AGCGGCGTAGGATCCGACATGGCTGACCTCCGGTTCACAGCGCCGCTGGGGATTCAGCGGCGCGGCTCTGGCCTCGATCAGGCTAACCCGCGACGGTGTCGGAGGTCAGCCGTGTACCTGAACCGAAGTCATACTGTCTAGTCAGTACACGCGCGCCGTCACTCTTGCGGTGGCCTGCGGCGATCTGTTGATGCTGCCGCGACCTCCTCGCCAATCCTGATTACTCGTCGTTCTGCGACATCAACGCGACGGTGAGTTGCAAGCAGGCGTACCTGAGCCGCTATGGATCTGTCGCAGGCGTGCCGGTCGCTCTTGGCGGCGTCGTCTTCTTCACACTCGTCCTGCTGCTGGTATGGGCCGGCCGCGCCGGGAGCCCGTCGGCCGACAGCGCGCCAGCGTACGTCCTGGCGTTATCCACCGTCGCACTCGGCGTCGTGCTCTATCTCGGCTACGCGTCGTTCTTCATCTTGAAGGAAGTCTGCCCGATCTGCGTGACGACGTATGTCGCGGTGATTGGCGTATTCATCATTGCCGGAGGAGCGAGTTCCGTGCCCTTATCCAGTCTGCCCAGGCGCGCGCTGCGCGACCTTCGTCTGGTCGTCACCCGTCCGGTTGCTTTGGTGATCGCGATGCTCTTTCTCGGCGGCGCCGGTTCCGCGATCGCGTTTTTCCCGCACGCGCATCAAGGCGGGTCGTCCGCAACGGTGCAGGTGCCCGCGCTGACCGAGGAACAGCGATCGGCGTTCGAGCGCTGGTGGGCCGTGCAGGAAAAGGTCGACGTGCCGTATCCGAGCGATGGCGCGAAAGTGCTGGTGGTCAAGTTCAACGACTACCAATGCCCGCCGTGCCGGCAGACGTACTACGCCTACGAGTCCATCTTCGCGAAGTACAAGCCGTCGGACGTGACGTACCTGATGAAACATTTCCCGCTCGACCCGAAGTGCAACCCGGCGGTGCACAGCCTCGTGCACCCGGCGGCGTGCGATGCGGCCGCGGCGGCCGTCATGGCGCGCCCGAAGGGAACCTTCGACAAACTGACGGCGTGGTTCTTCGCGCACCAGGAGGCGCTGAGCCCGGCCACGATTCGCGCGGCGGCGAAGGAGGTCGGGGGGATCGACGATTTCGATGCGCAATACCCGACTGCGATTCAGGAAGTGAGAACGGACGCATCGGCGGGAGGCGTCCTGGGTGTGCAATCGACGCCGACGTTCTTCATCAACGGGCGCCGCATCAAGGGCGGATTGCCGCCGGAGTATTTCGAGGCCGCGCTCGAGCTCGAGCTGAAGCGCGCCAAGTGAGCCACGATCTCACGCGCGGGGTTGAAAAATCCGCCTCATCAATGCGCGATCGGCCCTCGCCACCCGTCGGCAAGGATTCTGGGACCGCCGATCAGGGTCCAATGATCGGCACTCAGCTGGCCCTCGAGCGCCAGCAGGCGTGTGTGATACGCCTCATAGTCGGTGAACCGCTCCGTCTCGGGTGCACGATCGGCCCATTCGATCACCAGGATGTAGTCGCCTCTGCTGTTGTCGATCCGCGTCTCGAGCCGAATCACTTCATCACCCCGCTCAAACGACCAGATCATCTCGACTCCTCAGGCTGCACCGCATACCAAGCCTAACTCGAATCCGAACCCGTCAGAAACCTGGCGCATGGCCGGGGATCTTCGGCACCGCGTACACCTCGAAATCGGAGCCGACACGGCCGCCGAACGATTGCTCGGCGTGAAAACGCTGCACGAAGCCGAGCCGCCGGAGCATCGGGTTTCCGAAGTAAGGCTCCGGAACGACCATCCAGTCGGATCCGGCCAGTCCCTCGATCCCGCCCTGCAGGAGCGTGTCGAGCTCCACGCGCCGGACGACGAGCTGCGATCCGCTGAGATCCAGCCAGTGCACGTCCAGAACCACGACGCTGCCTGGCGGGACGTTCGCTTGGAGCCACGCTTCGACCAGCGTGTGGGTGGGGCGCGTGACGCGGCGGCTGAACGAGACTGCACCGTTCCAGGCCGGCTCCGCCAGCACGGCACACACGAGAAGGGCGATCGCCACATGCGCGGCGATCGACACCCGCCGCGGACGGCCGGCGGCCTTCGCGCGCACGAACGTCACAGCGGCGCTTAGCGCCGACGCACCCGCAACGGCCGCGAACGGCAACAAGGGATAGACCCAGCGCGGAAACTGCGCGGGCCGCTTCGTCATGAACCAGAGATAGAGCAACGGAAAGCTCAGGAAAATCCACAGCGGAACCTTCCGCGAGGACAGGCCGTACACGGCGAATGCGGCGGCCAGAAGCAGGATCGGCCATCCCGGACCAAACCTGTCGAGAATCATCACGTAAAACGCCGACGGATTAGCGGTCGCGGCCCAGTGGCTGCTGGCAGTGAGCACAACCTGGGCGGCCAGCTGACGAAGAAAGTTTGGAAAGTCCCACCAGACGAAATGGTTCGTAATGCCGATCGCGGTACAGCATGCAAGGACACCGATTGCGGACCGCTCGAGCCGCTCCCGCATCGTGCCGTCGGACGCGGCTGCGATCAGGACCGGTACGATCGCGAATACGCTCGAGTATTTGATGGCTGTCGCGATCCCCGCGAGGAGTCCGGCGGAAACGAGCCATGCTCGCCGCTTGTTCCCATGAAACACCAGCGCCGCGTAGGTGGCCGCCGTCACCGCCAACGCCATCCCTGGATCGTTGCGCACGAGGGTCGTCGTCTCCACGGAGAGAGGAACGATCGCCACGAGGGCAGCGGCCAGAAGACCGGCGCCGGCGCCCCCCAGGCGCTTTCCGATGAGCCCCGTGATCGCCACCGTTGCCGCCGCGACGACGACGTTGGCCATCCGCGCGGCGAGCACGAATGTGCCGATCGACAATTGACTGGGCGCCAGCTCGATGCCGCTCGTCAGATCCCGGAGGTAGTGAAGAAAGGAAGCGAAGGCGAACAGCCAGAACACGGCCCCGGGGTAGTGCTCGACGGTGAGGTGCTCCAACTGACCGGTGTCGAAGAAGTGCTTGACGCTCGACGCGAGCCGGCTCTCGTCGATGTCGAGCGGCGTGTGCCCCAGATCCGCGCCCAGACCTGGCAGCCGGACGATCAGCGACAGGACGACCGCGAGTCCCAGCGCAATCCCGAACCAATGAGTACTGAGGAAGCGGCGCCACTCGCGGGCACGCGGCGCAAGCACCGCGTCCGTGGCCAGGTGCAAGGCGGCCAGCAGCACCGCAAGCATGCCCGCGCCCGGAAGCCACGTGTGTCCGAAGCCTCCAAGCCTGGAGATCAGCACGGCTGCAACCAGGATCGTCAGGACAGTTGAGACAGTGGTCGTCGATCTCACCCGCATTCAATATCACCAATAACCAACCTGATCACTAGAAGTAGTTTCAAAACCCGAGAGGCCCGGGTCTCGCGCCGAGGATCGGGGAGTGTATCGCGCAGAGAGCGCCGAGGACGCCAGGAGCCGCGGGAGCGATCCGGTCGCACCCGCGCCTCTCGGCGTCCTCAGCGTCCTCCGCGCGAAATACTCCGCGATCTCCGCGAGAGACTAGATCCGGTTCAGCACGCCTGCGCGAGTCGCGGCCGTGTTACGCACCAGGAGCACGAAGGCCGCCAGCGCGATGAGCGGGATCAGGCTGGCGACAATCAGGATTGGTCCGAACGAATAGCGATCCGCGACCCAGCCCGTGAGATAGATCGCCGCAATCGTCCCCACGCCTGCGCCCGTGCCTCCCATGCCGCTGACGGACGCGACGGACGACGAGGGAAAAATGTCCCCCGGCAGATTGAGAATGACCGTCGAGAAGGCGGCATAGGTAAATGTGGCGACCGCGAAGCAGCCGACGATAATCGGAAACGAGTTGGTCCAGACCGTCGGCGCCAGCGCCATCATGCCGAGAGCGCCCACGACCGCGATGACCTTGCGCGCTGCGCCGACGCGCCAGCCGCGTCCAATCAGGAAGCTGGAGAGCCCGCCCCCGAAGAAGTTGCCGAGATCCGCGGCCAGGAACGGCAGCCAGAATCCGATCAGGCTTGTCTCGAGCGTGAAACCCTTCGCAACCAGGTAAATGGCGAACCAGTCTGTGATGAAGAACCAGACCGGATCGGTGAAGCTCTTCGACAAAATGTAACCCCACGTCTGAGGCATCCGAAGGAGCGCACTGTACGGCAGCGGACGGCCTGCCTCGCCAGGGTCGGGTGCGGCCGTTCGATGGCCGAGGATGTACGCGCGCTCGTCGTCCGAGATCCAGGGATGATCCTCCGGGCGCCGATACACCAGTCGAAAAAGGGCAAGCCAGAGCAGCCCCAGCACTCCAGTGAGGATGAAGGCCGGCCGCCAGCTGCCGAACGTGTGATAAATCGTCAGGACAATCCAGGGCGCGAGCGCACCGCCGATCGACGAACCGCTGTCGAAGAGCGCCACCGCCCAGCCCGATTCACGGCTGGGGAACCACTCGGACACGGCCTTCGTCGCGCCCGGCCAGTTACCCGCCTCGCCGAACCCCAATGCGAAGCGGAACGCCGCCAGGCTTCGTAGTCCGGTGGCGAGTGACGTGAGCATCGCGGCCGTCGAGTACCAGAGGACGGACAGGCTCAGGCCCCTGAGCGTGCCGAGCCTGTCCACGAGGCGCCCCGCCAGCGTCTGTCCGACCGCGTACGCGACGCGAAACGCGATCAGAATGAGCGCGAAATCGCTGTTGTTCCAGGCGTACTCGGTCTTGAGATATGGTGCGAGGACGCTCAAGGTCTGTCGATCGATATAGTTGATGACGGTCGACAGAAACAGCAATCCACCGATATACCAGCGCAGGCCTCTGACCGTTCGAGCCACGTCATCACTTCCGTTCTCTCGACGCTGTTTATGGTCGAGAATCACGACACCAGAACTGGTTTCAAAGCCTCTCGCGCCGAGAACGCCGAGTGACTCGCGCAGAGAGCGCCGAGGACGCAAAGGGACGCCCCCGCGCCTCTCGGCCGTGCTCAGCGTTCTCCGCGCGAAATACTCCGCGATCTCCGCGAGAGCTGGGCAGTTCCAACTGACCGTCCCGGGCGAATGCCCGGGAGCTTTCGACGGCGCCGGTCTTACACGTATACTCTGTCAATTCGTCCCGATGACGCGGCCGTCGCCTTCGTCCATTGATTCTTGTGCCTGTTCACGTCATGAGTCACCTCTCCAACGTCGCCATCGTCGCGGCCCTCGCCCTGGGGGCCGTCGGCTGCTCAAGGTCGGAAACAGCGCAGGCCCGGGGCGGTGAGCGCGCCGCAAAGCCGGTGCGGGTCGAAGTCGTTCGCCGGGATTCGGTCCGGCGTGCGGTCGACGTGGTCGGTACGCTGGCGGCCGTGGACCAGGTCACCATTTCGTCGGAGGCGGACGGAAAGGTAAGCCGCATCCTGGCCGACCTCGGCGATCGCGTGACCGCCGGGCAGGTGCTGATCAAGATCGACAGCGAAAAACAGCAATACACCTACGACCAGCAGCAGGCGGCGCTTGCGCGCGCGCTCGCGCAGTACGGGGCGGCCGATCCTCAGAACCTGCCCGAGATCGAGAAGACGCCCGACGCTCAGAGAGCGAACGCGGATCTCGTTCAAGCGACGCAGGCGTTCGATCGGGCCAACGAACTGTTCAAACGGACGCTGATCTCCCAGCAGGCACTCGACGATGCGCGCGCCGCGCTTCAGTCGAAGCGGGCGATCTACAATGCCGCGCTTCAGAACGGCAAGAATCTTCGGGCCAGCATTCAAGCGTCAGAAGCTACCATGAAGCTTGCCGGCCGGCAGCTTCGCGACACCGACATCCGGGCGCCGTTCGACGGCTTCGTCGAGAAGCGCCTCGTGAATCTCGGCGAGCTCGTGAAGACGCAGACGCCCGTCATGGCGGTCGTGCGGCTCTATCCGCTGAAGGTCATTGCGGAAATCCCCGAAAAGATGGCGCCGTGGATCAGCGCAGGCCAGGCCGTGGATCTGCAGGTGGATGCGTATCAGGGCAGAAAATTCACCGGGAAGGTGTCACGTATCAGCCCCGGGGTGAACGCGTCCACGCGGGCGTTTCCGTTCGAAGCGCTGATACCGAACACGGACAGCGTGCTGAAGCCGGGGACGTTTGCGCGCGTGCACATCGAGAGCGGAAAGATCGACGACGTGCTCAGCGTCCCTTACGCGGCACTCCAATATCGTTACGGCGTCAATCGCGTCTTCGTGGTCAACGGCGACAAGCTGGCCATGCGGGAGCTCAGCGTCGGGGAACGCCTCGGTGATCGCATCGAGGTGGTGAGCGGTGTCAAGGCAGGGGAGCAGGTTGCCGTAACCGACGTCGACACATTGGCCGACGGCGTAGCGGTCGCCGTCACGAAATAGGGGAGCCGGCGCATGCTGTCCGATCTCTGCGTCCGCCGTCCGGTGTTCGCCACGATGCTCGTGATGTCACTCGTGGTCCTCGGAACGTTTTCATTCCGCGGACTGGGAGTCGATCTGTTCCCGAAAGCTGACCCCGCGACCGTGAGCGTGGTGCTGTTGCTGCCTGGCGCGAGCCCGGACGAGATGTCGACGTCGGTCGTCGAGCCGATGGAGGAGGCGATCAGCGGCGTCTCGGGGATTGACGAGATTCAGGCTCGCATGGCCGAGGGCCGAGGCCAAATCACGGTCCGCTTCGTCCTCGAGCGCGACATCAACGACGCGGCCAACGACGTGCGGGAGAAGGTGGCGAGCGCCATCAGGAACATGCCGCCGGAACTGCTTCCGCCGGTCATCACGAAGGTCGATCCGGACGCCGACCCCGTGATGTCGCTCATCGTCTCCTCGGACGCGATGAGCCTGCGAACGCTCACCGAGTTGAGCGACAAGCAGATCGCCCGCGCCATCCAGACGGTCAATGGCGTGGGCGAGGTCAGCCTCGCCGGCGGCCGCGCCCGCGAGATTCACGTCGTCGTCGACATCGAGAAGCTCAATTCGTACGGGCTGTCGATGGTCCATGTGCGCGACTCGCTGATCGCGGAGAACGTCGAAATCCCGGGCGGCACCGTCGAGCAGGGCAAGGGTCAGCTGCTCCTGCGCACGCTCGGCCGCGTCGACGCGGCCGCTGACTTCAACGACATCGTCGTCGCGACCAGGAACGGCACGCCGATTCGTGTGTCGGATATCGGCCACGCGGAGGACAGCTTCCAGCGGCCGACGAGCGCCGTGTGGCTGGGGAAGACGCCCGCCGTGATGCTCGACATCCGGCGCGCGATGGGGGAGAACACGGTCGCGGTCATCGAGGGCGTTCGCGCCAAGGTCGCGACCATCGAGCGCTCGCTGCCCGCGGCGGTGAAGGTCACGGTGATTCGCGACGACTCGCGGTTCATCTATGCCTCCATCGCCTCGCTGGAGGAGCACCTGCTGTTTGGCGCGCTCTTCGCCACCGTCGTCGTGATGATCTTCATCCGGAACATCCGCGCCGTCATCATCTCGGCGGTCGCCATCCCGGCCTCGATCATCTCGTCGTTCACCCTGATGAACATCATGGGGTTCACCCTGAACAACATGACGCTGCTCGGCATCACGCTCGCGGTCGGTATCGTCATCGACGACGCGATCGTCGTGCTGGAGAACATCTTCCGTTATATCGAGGAGAAGAACTGCTCGCCGTTCGAGGCGGCGATTCAGGGCACACGCGAGGTGGCGCTGGCGGTCATGGCGACGACGCTGTCGCTCGTCGTGATCTTCCTGCCGATCGCGTTCATGAACGGGTATGCCAAGCGGTTCATCAACCCGTTCGGCTGGACGATTGCCTTCGCCATCATGGTATCGATGCTCGTCAGCTTCACGCTGACGCCGATGCTCAGCTCGCGGTTTCTGAGGCTGTCTGACGCCGCGGCCGATTCCAAGACGAAGGAGCGTGGATTCTTTCATTGGCTCGACGGCTGGTACACGCGACGCGTGAACTGGGCGCTCGATCATCCCGGCCTCATCATCGGCGTGTCGATCGTTACAGCGGCCCTGACGTTCCCCTTGAACCGGATGGTCGGCCGCGAATTCGTGCCCAACGAGGACATGGGCGAATGGATCGTCCACGTGGACGCGCCGGAAGGTACCTCCCTCGAAGGGACCAGCGAAGTGGCCTTCAAGCTTCTCGAAGACTTGAACGGCATCGAAGGGGTCGCGCAAATCGAGCCATCGGTCGGTGTGTCGGCCAACCTGAGTTCTCCGACGCATATCCATTTCCTCTGCCAGGCGCTGCCGATCGATCAGCGTAAGAACACACAAGCGCAGATCATCACGGAGATGCGGCGCCGGCTCGCCTCCCATCAGAGCTACCGGCCGAGCATCAGCTCACGAACCGCGCTGGGCAGCGGCGAAGGCAATATCGCGTTTGCCATCGCGGCGAACATTCTCGGACCGGATCTCGATCAGATTGCCGAATACTCGAAGAAGGCGCTGGCTGCGGGGCAGAACATCCCCAGCATCACAGAGGTCAAGATAGGGCTGAACGTGTCGAACCCCGAGGTGCACGTCGCGGTGGATCGCAAGCGCGCCGCGGATCTCGGCGTGCGGATGGCAACCATCGGCAACACGTTGCGCCTCGCCGTATCTGGCGACGACCAGATCTCCTTCTACAAGGAAGGGCAGGAGCAATATCCGGTCAAGATCCGCGTACTGGAGGGCCAGCGCGGCGACATCGCGGAGATCGGCCGGCTCACCGTGCCGTCGGCCAACGGGCCGGTGCGCATCGACAACATCGCCCGGCTCGAGCGCGGCCTCGGTCCGACGACGCTGCAGCGCTCGGATCGACAGTTCACGGTCAACCTCATCGCGGATGTCGCGCCGGGCCATGCGCTCGACGAAGCGTCGAACGACGTGCGAAAGATGCTGGCCGGTCTCAACATGCCGCCCACGATGTCGTTCAAGCTGCAGGGCCAGTCGAAGATCCTGGACGAAACGACCGCGAACATGATCATGGCGATCGGCCTCGCGATGATCTTCGTGTACATGGTGCTCGCGTCCCAGTTCGAGAGCTTCCTCCAGCCCGTCGTCATCATGCTCGTGCTGCCGATTACGGTGCCCTTCGCGCTGTTCACGCTGTGGGCGACCGGCCGGACGCTGAACCTGTGGAGCGCCCTCGGCATGCTGCTGCTCCTCGGCATCGTCAAGAAGAACTCGATCCTGCAGGTGGATTACGCCAACGTCCTGCGCGCGCGCGGCTTGCCGTTGCGCGAGGCGATCGTCGAGGCGTGCCGCACGCGGCTTCGCCCGATTCTGATGACGACGACAGCGATCATCGCCGGGCTGGTCCCGACGTCGCTTGGAATCGGGATCGGAGGGACCGGACGCGCGGCCATCGCGGTCACCATCATCGGCGGCCAGTCGCTCTGTCTGCTTCTGACGCTGCTGCTCGTGCCGGTGGCGTATGTGAAGTTCGACGCGATCGAGAAGGCCGTTGTCGGTCAGAGCGCGAAGGCCTGGCTCGCCAGAGTCTCGGCCGCGACCGTTGGTCGCTTTCGCCCGGCCACGGAGTCACGGCAGGGCTGAGGCGCGGCGAGTTCTCTTCCTGTCCACTAACCCGTCCACGGCTGAGCCCACCCAGGGACACTCGCCGCCGATCGTTATACCCGCGATTTCACCCGCGTGCGGGTTCGCGCAGAGAAATCGCCCGCGACCTGAGACGTAGCCACCCGCGCTCGGTGGTACGCGCCTTGAGATCGGCCTCCCCGATCCGGGTAACCGCGTGTATATGAGACTGCTGCCGATCGTCCTGCTCTTCATGGCTGTGCCCGGGGACGCCTCCGCTCAGCAGTTTGTCTGCAGCACCGTTCGATACGGCGATACAGCGACAGGCCTTGCTTTGCGTCTGACGAACAGCGCAGAGAACAGGAATGCGCTGTGGTTTCAGATCCTCGATCCGACGACGTCGCGATTCATCCCCAAGTCTGCGTATCACTCGATTCGACCCGGCTGGAAAGTCTGCATCGCAAGAGACGCCGCCGGCAGCTGGCCGAAGCGGCAGATCGACATACCTCTGGATCGCGCAAAGCCGGAGGCTGGGCGGTTGTTCGACCGACTTGCGGCCATCGATCCCGCGTACGCATGGATGATGGCCGTCGCTGTGCTGGCGCCCCTGCTCGCGACGCCGGCGGCGAAGAAGCATTTTGACAAGCGGCGCGCGATGCTGGATAGCATGTCGGAGTTTGCCGCCGTCTTCGTGCTCGAGTTCGCGCAGCCTTTGCCCCGTCGGCACGCGACCGACCAGCCGATCAGAGCACGGCTTCGGTGTGCTCCGTATCGGGCCCGCCTCGAGATTCTCCTGGCCCCGAACACGGGACACACCTACCCGAACCTCTCTGACCACAGGAAGAATCTCGAGTACGACATCGAGCGCGTCCAGCAGCTCGTACCGAATCAGCCATTCATTCGCGGTGAAGTGTATTCGCGGGGCGACTGGGTGGTGATTCCGTTTCAGGTTCCGACACAAGCAGCCGCGCTACAGGAAGGTGCCAAGTGAACATTCTCATTCTGAGCTCAGGTGGTGGCGGAGGCAATATCTTGCGCTCGCTGAAGACGATGTTTAGTCGTGATCTCATGGTGACTCAAAAGAGCGATTCGCGACACGCCGAACGGCTGCGACGCGCTGTCACGAGTCGATTTCTCGACACCAACGAGTTCTCGCTCGTTGACGTGCCAAAGGAGGAACGACTCCTCATAGGCGCCGCCACAACGCGGCGATTGGGGTCCATGCACAACCCGGAGGTCGCCAGCGCCGCTTTAGAGGAATCGAGACATGACGTGGAGGCGCTGCTGAGCAGATTCTCCGTGATCGTACTCATTGCGACGGGTGGGAAGGGCACCGGCGCGGGCACCATGTTTCCGCTTGCGCGGATGGCACGCGAACAGAAAAAGCTCGTGATTCCGATATTCGTTCGGCCTTCCTTTGAGCGCCACGAGGTGGAAAAGCGACGTTATGACCATGCCTTGAAGGTCGTCGACCAGTTTGATGCCGCGGGGATTCGTCTCGTGGAAATCCTCAACGATCGTGGATATGTGGATGCCGACCCACAGCCGCAATCAGCCGTGTGGGACCAAATGAATCGTCCGATTGCGCGAGGGCTGCGAGGGCTGCTCTATGTTCTGTCGGATCTATCCCAGGTGGATCCTTCGGACTTGTCGGTTCTATTTGCCGGCCACGGGCGATTGCGGATCGGTTTTTCGGAAATCGATCCTCCTGTCGATCAGGACCCAAGCGACGAGCAGGTTCAGGAGGCCATTCGGGATTGTTGGGACAACTCGTACTACGCGTTCGGAGATCGAGTCGGCACGTCGCTGATTTGCGTTCAGGGCGATTGGTCGAATGTCGTGGACGGCAAAATCAAGGGCCGATTCGCCGCGTTGGCGAACGGCGATACCAGCGACGCAATCTACAATCCTCTCTATGCGCGTGCGCTTCACGTGCCCAAGCCATGGGGCGTCACCGCGATACTTGCGGAACATACCGGGAATCACCCGCCGCTCGAGATTGAGTGGAATTTTGAACGGCGAATGCCCGCTCTCGTAAGTCTGTCTCCGAGCCCTTCATCACGTGTGCCTGCCGCCCAGATCGCTGACACGGTTCCCGCTTCGCAGATTGCGCCCATCATACAGACTCCTCTCCTGGCGACAGCTGAACCGAAATCCAAGGAGAGGACGACGGCCGACAACACACGTCCATTTGCCAGCTTCTGGGAATTTGCGCTGGCGCTCAACCGCTCGGATCCGACGGCGATTGCGTTGGCCATCGACGGCGCCGAATGTGCGATGCCGCTTGAAACCGCCGACATCCGTAAGCTTCTGAGTACTTTCTGGGTCCGGTCGGTGTTTCCCCGCTTGTCAACACACTGGCGAGATCGCATGCTCGAGCAGCTGCTCCACATCTCCATTCCGGACCATGCGGTGAGGAACGGGCGCCAAACAGTACACTTGAGCGAACTCACGCACGAGGAGCTGAAGAGGATCGTGACCGGCACGATACTTCCGGATGCCGTTCGCCGCGATCTGCAGTTGCTTGTCGCGGTGGGTGCCCTCTGGGGCGAACATGCCCTCAGGCGATTCGAATTCGCGCCAAATTCAGCTAATCCGGAGAAACCCTCCAGGCTCGGATCAGTCTTGGAGGGCCTTCGGAACACGTCAACATCCGAGCCGCATTCGGATCATCGGCATTGACCCGTTCGCGATTGATGCCGGCGGTCCGTGATTCATGCAGGATTGCGTCTGCACCGCGACCGTGATACTACAGGCGCACAACCGTCAGCGACGCGTCGCATAAACAGGGACGTACAAGGAGAACGAGATGCATCGTGTGCTTGCCGCTACGCTACTCGCCGTTTCCGTCGTGATGATGGCCGGAATGTCTGCTGCCGACAGCATGCAGCCACCCAGCCAGCAGGTTCAGCAACAGCTCATAGCGCTCGACAAGCAGTGGGGCGAGGCCAGGGCGGACACGGCCGTCTTGAACAAGATTCTCTCCGACAAGATGCTCGCCCTCGGGCAGAACGGCGAAGCGCAGGGGAAGAAGGAGCAGATCGCTGCGAGCACGTCCACGCCGTCCAGCGGCTATGTGGCCGACGAGCACAAGTTCGAAATGCTCAGTCCCGATCTCGTCGTGATGACTCACCGGGGAACCTCCACGACGACCGAAGGCGGGAAGCCGGTCCAGGAATCGCACCGGAGCCTCCACGTGTTCCAGCGCACCAATGGGAACTGGCAGGTCGTGGCAAGTGCCCAGGTGCCAATCTCTCAGAAGTAGAAATCACACGACAGTCGGAGGACCCCGTTGAACCGGTCTTGGGAGACGGGTCAAGACGGGGCTCTCCGTCAACCGTCGGCGGGGTTGTATCAGCTCTGGCTGGGTTCATCAGCCGTTTCGATCTTACGAGGAGGTGCCGCATGCCGATGAACGAACTCGAGATGTTCCTGAGTGCGTGGGATCGTGAAGCGGAGAGTACGTTGAAGCTCTTGCGGGCGCTGCCGGCGACTCAGTACGACTTTCGGCCCGATGCCGGCGGTCGATCGATGGGCGAGCTCGCCTGGCATCTCGCGGAAGGCGACGCTTACATGAGCTGTGGCGTCGAGGCCGGTCGATTCTCCATGGATGCCAAGCCACCCAATATTGAGCGCCCGCGCACAGTGGAGGCCCTCGCGCCCGGATACGATCGGATTCACAGGGAGGCCGTCGCGCGGATCCGCAAGCTGAAGCCGGAGGATCTCGATCGCACGGTCCCATTCTTTACGGGCCAGCCGCTGCCGATTCGGGACATCCTGTGGAACATGATCATCTCTCACGGGATTCATCACCGCGGCCAACTCACGCTGATGTGTCGACTGGCTGGGGGAAATGCGCCCGGACTGTATGGGCCTAATCGTGAGGAGACGGCTGCGATGCGCGCCGGTGCGCGAACTTAGAAGACGAAGTCAGGCCCCGGCGGAAGGGCAGGCTGTGTTGAGTCCATCCAGGTCTAACAGCCGCTTTGGAGCGCGCGATGTGTGGCGCGCGCTGCCGGAAGCGCTCCTTCAGGACACGCGGTACGCGCTGCGGCGCCTCGTCCGGGATCCGGGATTTGCCGCCACCGCCATTCTGATACTGGCACTCGGGATCGGTGCGTGCACGGCGATGTTCAGCATCATCCAGGCTGTGCTCTTGCGGCCGTTTGGCGTCGCAACGCCTGGCCGGCTCGTGATGATCTGGGTGGGAAATACGCACGACTCGACGGTCGGCGAGCTTGCGTACAACCATTATCGCGATCTGCGTGCCCGCATGCGATCGTTCGAGGAGATCGCGATTCTCAGTTCCGTGAACTGGGGCGGAACGATGACCATTGCCGGCGGGGAGCCGCTCGGTATGCCGTGCAGCGTCGTTTCTGCCACGTTTTTCGAGGTGCTTGGCGCGCGCCCGCTGCTGGGCCGGACATTCCGGCCGGAAGACGACGAGCCGTCTGCGCAGCGTGAGGAGCCTGTCGCTCAGAGGTGAGGGCGCGCCTGGGTGTTCCTCGAACAACCGGACGAGCCGATGTGACGCTGGATACGGCAATGGCCGCAGCAGAACCCCGTCGATGACCGAGAACACGGCCGTCGTTGCCCCGATACCGAGCGTGAGCGTCAGAACGGCGGCGAGAGTGAAACCTTTGTTGCGATGGGCCGTCGCAAGCCCGTAACGGATGTCCTGGATCAGTTCGTTCATCGGAAGCTGATTCCTCGAGTATTGCTATCGCTTCTTTCGCCTCTCTTTTGCGCTCTCCAGATTCTTCTTTACTCTGAACTTCACGATCTTGCCGATCAAGGCGAAAGGAATCGGCTTATCCAGTGGAAATCTCACCGTACTCTTTGCGCCTTCATAGGCGGACAGCGCAACCTTGAACTTCTCAACGCCTCTTGGCGCGGGATAGAAGCCGAGGTGCTCTTTGTACGCAGCAAAATGAACCAGATTACCGTTCAGAGTGAAAGTCGGCATCTGATACTTGATTGTTTCTTCCGCGCCGGGCGCCGCCT